>JACQGW010000267.1 GCA_016199325.1 Chloroflexota bacterium | reverse complement strand
GTCCGGCACAATCGCTCGCCCGCGACGGAAAGGCCTGATTGTACTGGGCCCGCTCGTGGTCCAAGGCCATCTGAAACGTCGCAAGGGTAGCCAGCTTGGTCGGATCCTGGGCGAAATTGGCCAACGTGCGATGGCTCCGCTCGACCTGGGCTTGATCCGTCGGACAGGCCGGCCGAATACACGCGTGGGTGACGCCGAGACCAGCCAACCAGAGAGTGAACTGGCTCGGGAAAGGGTCGGTCGGACTGCCGGCGAAGCCGAGTTCATTATCGGTTTGGAGCGCATCCGGCAGGGTCAGCCACTCGGCGAACGCCGCCCGGACGATCCCCCGGATTTCGGCCACGGTGAGCTTCCGCCAGTGGTGCTTGGTCTGGACCGGGGTGGCCTGACTGCCGACGAGGGCGCCACCCACCCAATCGCGGAGCGTGCTGACGGTGGCGATCTGTCCATCGCCCAGGCGAATGCCTTCTTGGTGGTCGAACTGCCAGACCTCATGGACAGCCGTTGGCCGCTGCAGGCGCGCTTTCGGAGGCTGGCGCGGCTGCGCCGAGGCGACGCATGCGGGACAGTGGGCGCGGAAGAAGGTGGCGAGCCGACTGCGGCTGGGCAACGCCAGGCCGGTCAGGGTAATGGCGGTCCCGAGTTCGACGAGGACCCGGTTGGGACCCCAGCGGGGATGTTCCTGTTTGACGGTGAGCGCCCGCGCAACGACCTGCGGGGCAAACTCCGACAGGATGCCCCGTGGCCGACGACCCCGGCGCGGTGCCCGCAGACCGTCCTGTCCGTGGCGACGCCCGATGCGCCACCATTTGCGGACACAGGCGATGGAGCATCCGAGGTCTTGGGCGATGGCCGACAACGTGCGGCCGTCCAATCTCGCCAAGAAGATGTGTTCTTTCTCCGCTTCCGTCAGTGGCAAATGGTGGCGCATGGAAGACCTCCTTGCTGCTGTCGCTACACCGACTCGTGATCAACAGCATACAAGAAGGCACTCTAGGGGGCACGACTATTATTGGACTGTTAAGGTACGAAATTACAGGACCCTACAACGTATGACGTATGACCTATCACTCGCTAGAGCCGTGGAACCATGCCGCCGATCAACTGGAGCAGGAGGATTGCGACCAGTGGTGTGATGTCGATCATGCCGATCATCGGGACCACGCGCCGGAGGGGTTGCAGGACCGGCTCGGTGATCTGGTGCATGATGATGACCAGAGGGTTCTCCGGCCGCAGCGGGAACCAGGACAGGAGCGCCCGGATGAAGATGGCAAACGTCAGAATCTGCGTCAGATAGAAAACGAAATTGTAGAAGACTTCCAGGATGATCATCGGCGCTGGCTACCTCCCAGCAGTTTGGCTTTCTCGTAGGCGGCGATGACGGCCTGGATCAGCATCGCCCGAAACCTCCCCTCCTCCAGGCGGAGCAACCCCTCGGCAGTCGTGCCGCCGGGGGACGTGACCATGTTGCGCACCTCGGCCGGGTGCTTGCTGGTCTTCTCGGTCAGGAGCGTCGAGCCGATGACCGTCTGGACCACCAGGTCGTGGGCGATGTGCCGCGGCAGGCCCACATGCACCCCGGCGTCGATCAGGGATTCGACGAAGAGCGCAACGTACGCTGGGCCGCTCCCCGACACCGCCGTTGCCATGTCGATGTACTTCTCGTCGTCGACCTCGATCTCCTTCCCGAGCCCCTGCAAGATCGACCGCGCCGCCGTGCGCATCTCGGCGTTGACCTCTTTGGTCGCGATCCAGACGGTGATCCCGTAGCCGATCTGGGCGGGCGTATTCGGGATCGTGCGGATCAGCGCCCAGTGCTCCAGCCCGCGGGCCAATCGCTCGATCGTCGCACCGGCGACGATCGAGAGCACGACCTGCTGGGGGGCCAGTCCACCGCGGAGGTCGGCGAAGACTGTGTCGAGGTTCTGCGGCTTGACCGCCAGGACCACGAGGTCTCCGGCCGCCACAGCTTCCCGATTGCTCGGCGTCGTCTTGATGCCGTACTGCTCGGTCAGCACCTGGCGTCGAACCGGGTTCAGGTCGCTGGCGGTAACCGCATCGGGTGGCACCAGGCGCATCCCCAGGATGCCGCCGATCATCGCCTCCGCCATCACCCCGCCACCCACGAAGCTGATTCTCAACTCATTGCTCATTACTCATCACTCGTCACTGCCGTGTGCCAAAAATGGCGCGTCCAATGCGGACGTGGGTCGCACCTTCTTCGACGGCTATTTCGAAGTCCTCGGTCATCCCCATCGAGAGCCACTCCAGACCGAGCTGATCGCGCAGGAGCCGGAGGGCCTGAAAGACGGGGCGGGCCAGCTCCGGCCGCTCGACCTGCGGGGCGACGGTCATCAGGCCCCGGACGCGCAGGTTCGGCAACCGACGAATTCGCTCGCACGCCGCGACGATCGCGTTGTCGCCCTCCTCCGGCAGGAAGCCGTTCTTCGTCGGCTCGCGGGCGACGTTCACCTCCAGCAGCACATCGACCGGCCGCCGGGCGCGCTGGCCGATCGCCTTGGCCAGGTGGACCGAGTCGACGCTGTGGATGACGTCGAACAGGTCGAGCGCGAGGCGAACCTTGTTGGTCTGGAGATGCCCAACCAGATGCCAGGTTGGACGCATGAGCGCGTTGACGGCCGGGATCTTCTCGGCGGCCTCCTGCGGGCGGTTCTCGCCGAAGTCGCGAAGGCCCGCTTCAGCCGCCGCCAGGACTGCCGCAGCGGGAAACGTCTTGCTCACCGCGATCAGGGTAACCGCATCCGGCGAGCGGCCGGCCCGACGCGCGGCGTCGGCAATGCGCCCACGGACGACCTCGACGTTCTCGACGAGAGACATCATCCTGCGCTCCGTGTGGCCAGCGCCGTCTGGACGGGGATGCCGAGCCCCTCTCGGATGCTCGCAGCGATGCCGCCGGCATCGAGGCCCAGTTGCGCCCGGATGATCGACTGGCTGCCGTGCTCGACAAAGTCGTCGGGAAAGCCCAGCCGCCGGACGGGAACGCCCCAGCCGCGATCGGCCAGGAGCTCCAGCACGGCGCTCCCGAACCCGCCCATGAGTGCGTTCTCCTCGACCGTGACGAGCAGGCGACACGTCCGCGCGAGCTGCGAGACCAGATCGCCGTCCAGCGGCTTCACCCAGCGGACGTTGACGACGGCGCACTCGATGCCCTCCCTGGCGAGCCGCTCGGCGGCGGCAAGGGAGGCGGAGACGGCGGGGCCGACGGCCAGGATGCCGACGTCTCGCCCCGCCCGCAACAGCTCGCCCTGTCCGACCGGCAGCTCGTGCAGATCCGTCTCCATCGTCACGCCGAAGCCGGCTCCACGAGGGAATCGGAGCGCAAAAGGGCCGATCCGGCGGATGCCGGCGTGCTGGTACGCGGTGTAGACCATGTGTTGCAGCTCGTTCTCGTCCGCGGGCACGCCGACGACCATCTCCGGCAGCGCGCGCAGGTACGTCAGATCGAAAGCGCCCTGATGGGTCTTGCCGTCGTCGCCGACCACGCCGGCGCGGTCCATCGCGAAGATCACCGGCAGGCGCTGCGTGCAGACGTCGTGGATGATCTGGTCGTAGGCGCGCTGGAGAAAGGTCGAATAGATGGCGACGACGGGAATGTATCCCTGGGTGGCCAGGCCGGCGGCGAAGGTCACCGCGTGCTGCTCGCAGATGCCGACGTCCACCACCCGCTGCGGGAACTCCTGCGCCGTCTTGACCAGCCCCGTGCCCTCCAGCATCGCGGCCGTGATGGCGACCAATCGCGGCTCGACCTGCATGAGCCGCTGGACCGTTTCCGCAAACACCTGGGTGTACGGCGGCGCCGCCGACTTCTTGCCGCCGCTGGGCGAGATGCCGTGCAGCTTGATGGGGTCCGCCTCGGCGGCCTCGTAGCCCTTCCCTTTCGTCGTCAGCACGTGAATGAACGTCGGCTTGGTCGGATAGGTCTTTGCCTGCGCCAGCGCCTGCATGACGGCGGCGATGTCGTGGCCGTCGACCGGGCCCATGTACGTGAATCCCAGCTCCTCCCAGATCATGGTCGGAATGACCAGCCCCTTGAAGCTGTCCTTGAATCGCCGACCGGCCTGAAGCATCCGACTGCCGAGGGGGAGGCGAGTCAGGATCTCTCCGGCGCCCTCTTTCGCACGATGGTAGCGCGGGTCGAGCCGGAGCTTGTTGAACATCCGGCTGAGTGCTCCGACGTTCGGCGAGATCGACATCGCATTGTCGTTGAAGACGACGATCAGCCGACTGCCCAGATGGCCGGCATGGTTCAGCGCCTCGAGGGCCATGCCGCAGGTCAGGGCACCGTCGCCGATGACGGCGACGACGTGAAAGTCCTCGCTGGCCAGGTCACGCGCGACTGCCATGCCCAGGGCGGCCGAAACTGAGGTGCCGGCATGGCCGGCGCCGAACGGGTCGTGCGGGCCTTCGTCGCGGGTCGTGAACCCGGAGAGCCCACCGAACTGCCGGATCGTCCGAAAGCGATCTTTCCGGCCGGTCAGGAGCTTGTGGACGTACGCCTGATGGCCCACGTCCCAAACGATGCGGTCGCGCGGGCTCTGGAAGACGCGATGGAGGGCAATCGTCAGCTCGACGGCGCCGAGGTTCGACGCCAGGTGGCCGCCCGTCTGCGAGACGACGGAGACGAGCTCGGCGCGGATCTCCCGGGCGAGCTGACGCAGGTCGTCGAGGCTCAGGTTCTTGAGATCGCCGGGCTGGTTGACCCGGTCCAGGACACGGTCCATCTTGGCCATACTCCACCAGGTCGGCAGCATCAGTTACCCAGCAATCGGCCAGGCCGGTCACTGCCCGCCGGCCTGCTGCCGACACCGTCGTTCTGCCGTTCAGGCTTGAGACGAGCCAGATGGTCGCAGGTCACGCGGCAGGGAGGAGTCCTGCCACCACACAGCCCATCATCTTAGCAGGTTGGCGCAGCCAGTGTCAAATCAGGTCCGCACGCTCGATCGCCCGATGGCCCCGGCGACCGCGCGCAGGAGGTCGTCGAGGTCGAAGGGCTTCTCGAGGATGGCGGCAACCTGGCTGCGCAGCTCCTTGCGATGCTGCCGGATGAGCGCTCTGGCCCCGCTGACAATGATCACCGGCACGTGCTGGGTCTGGGGGTCGGCCTTGAGATCCTGAAGCACCTCCAGGCCGGATCGGTCGGGCAGGAGGAGGTCCAGAATCACGAGGTCGGGCCGGCGCTCACGGACGGCTTCGACGGTGCCGGTGCCGACCGAGCGCACGAAGACCCGGTAGTGCTCGTTCTCCAACTGCATGGCCACCAGGGCCAGGAAGTCGGGCGTATCGTCGATCACCAGGATAGTCTTCACGTGAGTCCTCAGTCCCGGCAGATTGGCGGCCAGCTACTTGTTCAACTGGAACAGGTCCTTCTGATAGCGGCTGTACCGGCTGGCGATCTGCTCGACGGCATCCATCGCCGCCTTCCGGTCGGCCGTCTGCCCCTGCTGATGGTACGCCAGCCGCATCAGTTGCCAGGCTCCCAGGTATGCCTGGAACTGCTGCTCGTCGTCGCCGGCGCTGCGCGCGTTGCGCAGCAGCGAGGCGATGTCCTTCGCTTCCTGGCCCGTGAACGCGCGCTCGACGATCTGAACCGCCGCCTCCACTCCGGTCTCGGCCGGTGCCGGCGAATCGGCAGGTGCAGTGGCGACCGCCCGCTGCGGCCCGACTGTGCTGACGGCCGGACGAGCCTCCGGCGAGGCCGGCGTGGGCGTCGGTTCGGCGCACGCGACGATCATCGCTCCGATGCAGATCAACGCGACGGCACCCAGAAACGGACCGGGCACCGGCCACGGCCGCCAGGCGCGCGGTCGACCGGCTGCCCCTGCCCCCTCGTGTCCACAGCGGTCTGTACAGGGATTGACCAAACGACCAGCAGACATTCTTGGTGTCTTCCTTGTGCGTCCTGCGTCAAGCGTCAAGCGTCAGGCGTCATCCACGCCACATGACGTATGACGCATGACCCACACCCATTGCGGTGGCATTATGGCCGACTGATAAACGCTCTGTCAAGTTCCGAGGGGGCGTCTCCCTGTCCGACTGCGGTCTATTCAAGCGAGGGGCAACGGGATATAATAGCGATACTGCACGGACGCACCGATGGCGATCGGTGCCCGATGAGCTATCACAGCGATGATAGAGGAGGGGTAGCGACTGTGGCCGAGGCGCCCCTGACCAGTCTGGTCGTCCCTGCCGACGAAGTCCAGCGCGCCGAGACCATCCTCGACCGCCTGCTGGCCGAATCAGGCGCCGGCTTTGCGATGCTGCTGGATCGCAGCGGCCAGATCGTGACGAGCCGAGGAACGGAGCCCGGCGGCAACCTGCTGGCGCTCGGCGCGCTGCTGGCCGGCACGTTTGCCGCCGCGCGCGAGGTCGCCAGGGCGCTCAAGGACGAGGAGTTCTCCGTGTTCTTTCAGCAGGGCAGCCAGCAGAGCGCGCTGACCAACCTGGTGGGCGGCCAGTGGCTGCTGGCAGTCATCTTCGACCAGCGCACACCGGTCGGCCTCGTCAAGGTCATGGCCCGGCGGGCCGCCGGCGAGCTGGCGGAGATCCTCGCCCGCATTCGACCTGCCGGCGGCCAGGCGCGCCCGGCGGCGGTTCCGGGCCATCTCCGGACCTCCATCGAGGCCGCGATCGACAGCCTGTTCAGGGATTGACGGCGCGTGGCGCTCATCAACGTTGCCGCTCGAGAGCTCCACTTCAAGATCGTCTACTATGGCCCCGGCTATGGGGGAAAAACGACTAATCTGAAGTACATCTCGACCCACGTGCCCCGGGAGGCGCGCGGTGAGCTCGTTTCGCTCGCCACGGACACCGACCGAACGCTCTTCTTCGACTTCATCCCGCTCGACCTGGGGGAGGTCGCCGGCTTCAAGACCCGCTTCCACCTCTACGCCATGCCGGGACAGGTGGTCTTCCAGCGAACCCGCCAGGCGCTCCTGGCCGGGGTCGACGGCGTCGTCCTCGTCGCCGATTCCCAGCGAGAACGCCTGCGCGACAACGTCCACGCCATCCACGAGCTGGACACCGTGCTCCGCTGGCAGGGGCGCGGGCTCCGGGAGGTGCCGCTCGTCCTTCAGTACAACAAGCGTGATCTGCCGGACGCAACGCCGCTCCCGGTCCTCGATGCGCGCCTGAACGCGCTCCGACGGCCGGCTTTCCCGGCGACGGCGTCGACCGGCGAGGGCGTGTTTCCGACGCTGCGATCGGTCTGCAAACTGGTCATCGCCCGGCTATAATCGGTCCATCGCCTATCGGCCATCGGCCATCGAAGGAGTCCACGATGCGCGCTATCCTCTCGGTCTACGACAAGCGGGGGCTGGTTTCCTTTGCCGGAGGGCTCGTTCGGCTCGGCTATGAGCTCTCCTCGACCGGCGGCACGCTGCGAACCCTGCGGGAGGCCGGCATCCCGGTCGGTCCGGTCGACGCGCTGACCGGCTTCCCCGAGATGCTCGACGGGCGGGTGAGAACCCTCCATCCGGCCATCCACGGCGGCATTCTGGCCCGCCGAGACCGGCCCGACCATCTGGCGGAGCTCAGGCGGCACGGCATCGCGCCCATTGACCTCGTCGCCAACAACCTCTATCCGTTTGCGCAAACAGTCGCCGATCCATCGGTCGCCCTCGACGTGGCGATCGAGAACATCGACATCGGCGGGGTGACCCTGCTGCGGGCGGCGGCGAAGAACTACCTGGACGTCCTGCCCGTCGTGGATCCCGCCGACTACGACATGATTCTGGCGGCCCTGCAGGATGGGGGTGCGCCGGTCGAGATGCGGCGGCGACTGGCCGCCAAGGCGTTCGCGCACACCGCCGCCTACGATACGGCCGTCGCCGAGTTCCTGCGAACGGCCGACGACCTGTTCCCCGAAGTCTACACGATGGCGATGGCGAAGGTGGGCGATCTCCGGTACGGCGAGAACCCGCACCAGCAGGCCGCCGTCTATCGCGAGCTCAGCCGGTACAGCGCGCTGCGCGACGGCGTCGTCCAGGCCGAGCAACTGCACGGCAAGGCGCTCTCGTACAACAACTACCTGGACGCCGATACCGCCTGGCTGGCGGCTGCCGACTTCGCTGCGCCGACCGTTGCCATCGTCAAGCACGCCAACCCCTGCGGGCTGGCCAGTGATGCCAAGCTGGCGACCGCCTTCCGGCGGGCGCTCGCCGGGGATCCGGTGTCGGCCTACGGCGGCATCGTCGCGGCGAACCGGCCCATCGACATAGAGACGGCCGGCGCGATTCGCGATGTCTTCTTCGAGGTCGTCGTGGCGCCCGGCTACGACGACGCGGCGCTCGAGGTGCTGCGAGGGCGTCGAGACCTCCGGATCTTGCGGCTGCCCGTCACGCCGCGTCCACAGGTGTCCGTCGAGCTCGCCGCCCTCCAGCGCGAGCTGGAGCTCCGCCGGATCGGCGGCGGGTTCGTCGTCCAGACGCGCGACGAGACCGCCGAAGACGCCGTCGAGGTGCGGGTTGTCACCCATCGAAGCCCCACGCTCGACGAGCTGACCGATTTGCTCTTCGGCTGGCGGGCCGTCAAGCACGTGCGCTCGAACGCGATCGTCCTGACGAGGAGCCTGATGCTCGTCGGCGTGGGCGCCGGACAGCCGAATCGGGTGACCAGCGTCGAGATCGCCGCCAGGCGCGCTGGAGAGCGCGCCGTCGGCGCCGTCCTGGCTTCGGACGCCTTCTTTCCGTTTCCCGATGGCATCGAGGCGGCTGCTCGTGCCGGCGTGACGGCGATTATCCAACCCGGTGGCTCGATCCGCGACGACGACGCCATCCGGGTAGCCAATGATCACCACATGGCAATGGTGTTCACCGGCCGGCGGCACTTCCGCCACTAGCGCGGCTCCGAGAGAGGCCGAACCGCCAGGACGCCAAGAAAGACGCCAAGAAAACTACTGGCCTGCCACGTTCATCTTGATGGATGCGGCTTGCCGATATCATACGTCATACGTCATGCGTCAGCGTTCGGCGGGCGCTACCCATCAAGGTCACTGTGGTGTTCCACTACTCGCTTGCGTAGTCAAGCCTCTTGGAGACCGCTCCAGAGGCCACGTCGAGGCGCAGCATGGACTTCCGCCGGAGACGCCGACCAGGCTGTCTCGCTAGACTCGTCGTCGCGCTGGTGGCGATCGGCGCGGCGATCGCCGTGGCTGTGCTGGCCGGCCGATCGCTGGGCGGCGCGCTCTCGGGCTCTCCGGCCGACACGGTCGCGCGCGCGTTGCTCCCGGCCACGACGCCGACGTCCATTCCGCCTACGCCGACGGCAACGGCGACGCCGACTCCCGATTCGGCCAGCTTCATGGCCCGCGGGGACGAGCTGATGCGGGAGGGGAGATCGGCTGAGGCAGCGGCCGCGTTTCTCGCTGCGGCGCGCGCCGGCGGTTCCGCCGTGACCTTCGTGAAGCTGAGCCAGGCCCAGCTCCTTGCCGGCCAGTTCCAACGGGCGATCGAGGCCGGCGAGCGAGCCACCGAGCTCGACCGGCGGAGCGCCAAGGCGTGGGCAGCGCTGGGGCAGGCGCTCGATTGGGCCGGCCAGGCCGAGCGCGCCACGCAGGCATGCCTTCGCGCAGTCGATCTTGACGCGACCGCCGCCGAGGCGCACGTCTGTCTCGCCGAGGCCTACGCCGATCGCGGCCGATGGGAGGAGGCCGTTGGCGCTGTCCAACGCGCGCTGGCACTGGCCCCGGCGAGCGCGGCCGTCCAGCGCGCCCACGCGTACGTGCTCGAAAGCCAGGGCGAGTACGCCCGCGCCGCCGAGGCGTACCGGCGCGCCATCGATCTCGCGCCCAACCAGGCGCACGCCCACCGCCAACTGGGCGCCGTGCTCCGCGCCCTCCGTCGCGACGCCGAGGCGATCGCCGCCTTCGAGTCGGCCATCCAGCTCCAGCCAGACGAGCCGCGCGGCTACGAAGGACTCGGCCGGACCTACTACAACCAGGAGAAGCACGAGCTCGCCGCGCTCCAGTTCCAGAAGGCACTCGAAGTCGACCCTGCTTTCGGCCCGGCGCACGCCTACCTCGGCTGGATTGCCTACGTTCAGCGGGACTATCGGACGGCGGCGGAGCAGTTCGAGAAGGCGATCAAGCTTGCCGGCGATCTGACCGCGCGCGATGCCGTGAACCTGGCCGGCCTGGGCTGGAGCTACTACAACGCCGACCGGCTGGCCGAGGCCCAGACCGCCTTCGAGCGCGCGCTGAAGCTCAATCCCGCACTCGACCTGGCCAAGGAGGGACTGACGGCCGTTCGCCACCGCCGGCCGCCCGCGGCAACGCCAACGCCACAATAGGGTCGTCAGTATCATTCATCGCCTGTACGACAGCGTAGCGTGTACAATTGGGAATATGAGCGCTCGAATCCCGATCGACCGTGAACGGATCGCTGAGTTCTGCCGGCGCCACCACATTCGCAAGCTCGCCCTCTTCGGGTCGGTCCTGCGGGACGACTTCCGACCGGATAGCGACGTCGACGTGCTCGTGGAGCTTGAGCCCGGCTTCCCGGTCGGGCTCATCCGCCTCGCTGGTATGGAGATCGAGCTTTCCGAGCTGCTGGGACGAAAGGTGGACTTGAGAACTCCCGCCGACCTGAGTCGCTATTTCCGGCAAAAGGTCCTGGAATCTGCGGAGGTCCAATATGCCCGACGATGATGCGATCCGCTTGCGCCATATGGCCTGGCGGGCATCGGACGTGCGCTCCCCGATCTCTGGGGACAAATCCTATTCCCACAGGTTGAATCCATCAATCCGCGGAACCTTCGGCAGGCGGGGAGACTGCCAGGGTGGGGGTGGCTCTGTCCAGCCGCGGGCTCGGATCTGCGCCGCCGACAGAACGCCGTCGGCCAGGGCGGCTCGCTGTTCGGCCCCGCGGTCGCCGGTCGTCGCGTAGAAGTAGTCGAAGAGCGCCACGGCGTCGCCGGCGTAGTCCCAGCTTCGCATGACGGCGACGTACACCGGCCGGCCGTTGCGGTTCGCCGAGGCGACGACGGTCTGCCAGGCGTTATCGGTGTACCCGGTCTTCACGCCCGTCGCACCGGGATAGACCCGCAAGACGCGATTGATGTTCCGCAGGGAGTACACCTGCTTGCCGTGCCGCGCGGCGTTGGGCGCCGCCGCGATGGCCGCGAAGGCGGGATTGCGCATCGCCAGCCGGGCGAACTGGGCGAGGTCGTAGGGGCTGGTGTAGTGCCCCTCGGCGTCCAGCCCGTGAGGATTGGCGAAGTGGCTGTCCGTCAGACCGAGCCGCTTCGCCTCGTCGTTCATCATCTGGACGAACCGCTCCTCGGTGCCGCCGACGTGGCGGGCAATCGCCACAGCGGCGTCGTTCCCCGATGGCAGCATCAGGCCGTAGAGCAGATCCTCGAGAGTGACGATCTCCCCGCGCAGGAGCCCCATGATCGTGCTGTCCTCCAGGTCGGACCATTCGACGTCGACCCGGACAATGTCCTGGAGGGCGGAGTGCTGGAGGGCGACGAGGGCGGTGACGACCTTCGTCGTGCTGGCCGGGGGCAGGTGCTGATGGGCGTTCTGCTCGTAGACGACCTGTCCGGTGGTATCGTCGATGACGACGGCAGCCTGGCCGGAGATCCGGGGCGGTGCAATCGCCGGCGCGGCCTGGGCAATAGCCGGGCCGGGCTGGTTCCCCGGCAGGAGCGTGACGCTGCCGAGAAAAACCGATAGGAGCACCAGCAGGTGCATGATCTGGCGAAGGACAGGGGAACGTATTCTCACGGATCGCTCCTCTCCCTGGGCAACGACGCATTCGAGGGACTGCCACAGCAGGGGCCGCTCGCGCAAGCGGCATGCCATCACCAGTCGTCGGCGATCAGCGGTCGGCGATCAGCAAGAAGCCGACGCAGTGGATGCCCGCGCAAGCGGTATGCCACCGCCCGATCTTTGCCGGCGGCCGCGTCTGTGGTACTATACGGCCACAGTTACCGGGGGATCAAGGTTCCCCGCGAGGGCCGAATGGAGCTGCGAGAGTACCGGCGCCTGATCGTTCGCTGGTGGTGGATCCCGACCCTGCTGGCCGTGGCCGTCGCCGCGTTGACGCTGGCCGTCGGCGATCGGGTCCGCCAGAGCTACCAGGCAACCGTCCGATTCGTCGTCAGCGTGCCGCCACAGGCGTCCGGCGCCGAGGGCGGCAGCCGCTCCTACGACCCGCGGTACTACGCCTTTCTCAGCACCGAGTACCTGGTCGACGACCTGAGCGAGATCGTCGGCAGCCGAGTGTTCGCCCAGGCGGTGGCCGCCGAGCTGAACGACCCGGCCATCAGCCCGGAGATGATCCAGAGCGCCGAGCGCCCGAAGAAGACCCACCGCGTCCTCTCCGTCGCCGTCACCACCGCGGATCCGGACCTGACGGGGCGCATCGCCTCGGCCATTGGCCGGGTGCTCGAATCGCGGGGCCCGGAGCTCCTGGCGCAGTACCCCGGCGACGTGGTCGCGATCCGGCAGATTGACCCGGCCGTCGTCGTGCCGGTCGTGGCCGGCTCGCGGAGCTACATCGACCTGGCCGTCCGCGTTGCCCTGGCGCTTGCCGCCGGCGTCGGGCTGGCGCTCTTGCTCGAATACGTCGACACGTCCGTCCGCGATGCCGACGACGTCGAGCGGCTGCTCGGCGTCCCGGTGCTCGGCGAAATCCCGGCCGAGAGCGCCGGCGCTCGGCGTGGCGTCGGCCCGGCACCGCCCGCGGCGTCGAGTCCCCGTCCCGCTGGTTGACGTTTGCCCGAGTGAGGTTGGCACCGCGCATGAACGAGCAGGAAGCTCTCGACTACATCCTGGGGTTCACGGATTACGAGCGGTCGAAGACCGAGCGCTATTCGGCCGAGCAGTTTCACCTCAGTCGGATGGCGCGCCTGCTGGCCGAGCTCGGCGACCCGCATCGCCGGATCCCGGCCGTCCACATCGCCGGGACGAAGGGAAAAGGCAGCACCGCGGCGATGATTGCGTCGGCTTTGCGCGCGGCCGGGTATCGGGTGGGGCTCTTCACGTCGCCGCATCTGCACCACTTCCGCGAGCGCATCCAACTCGACGGCGAGCCCATCGCGCCGGCTGAGTTCGCCGCGCTGGTCGAGCGGGTCCGCCCGGCCGTCGAACGAGTGATGGCCGAGGCGTGTCACGGCCCTGTGTCGACCTTCGAGATCGCGACGGCGCTGGCGTTCTGCTTCTTCGCCGAGCGCGATGCCGACTTCCAGGTGCTGGAGGTCGGTCTCGGCGGTCGCCTGGATGCGACCAACGTCGTCCATCCGCTCGTCGCCACCATCACGTCGGTCAGCCTCGACCACACGCACATCCTCGGCTCGACGATCGAGGCGATTGCCCGCGAGAAGGCGGGCATCGTGAAGGCCGGCGGCGTGGTGGTGGCGGCACCGCAGCGACCGGAGGCGATGGCCGTCATCGCGGCGACGGCCGAGGCCCAGGGGGCGCGGCTCGTCCGCGTCGGCGCCGACGTCACGTTTGCAGCAGCCGAGCCGCCGGCCCGGCTCCGGCCCGGCGAGGCGGCCGGCATCGGCCAGCGGCTGGTCGTTACCGGTCGGCTCGGTCGCTACGAGCTGCGAATCCCATTGCTGGGTCGCCACCAGCAGGAGAACGCCGCCGCTGCGGTCGCCACCCTGGAGTGTCTGGCTGAGCAGCGCGTCCGGGTCACGCCCGCGGCGATCCGTCAGGGACTCGAGACCGTGCGCTGGCCGGGCCGGCTCGAGATCATCGGCTCCCGGCCGCTGGTTGTCGCCGACGGCGCGCACAACCCGGATTCGGCGCGCCGCCTGGCCGAGGCGCTCCGGGAGTACTTCGACTACCGGCGGCTGTTCCTGATTCTCGGCGCCTCGGCCGACAAGGACGTCGCGGGGATCGTCGGCGAGCTGGTGGGCGTGGCCGATCTGATCCTGGCGACGCGGTCGCACCACCCCCGCGCTGCCGAGCCGGTCTGGCTGGCGCAACTGGTCGAGCAGGCCGGCGGCCCAGCGGAGATCTGCCTGACAGTCGAGGCCGCGCTCGACCGGGCGCACTCCCTCGCCGGTCCCGATGATCTCATCTGTGTCACCGGCTCCCTCTTCGTCGCCGCGGAAGCGATGGCGCTGATGGAGCCTGTGCCGGTAGCCTGAGCGCGGCGTTCCCTGCGCCAAGCAAGCGGGATGGTGGCCCGCGCCCTGGCACGATTCGTGCCGCATCTGCACTGGTTCATGCCCCGCGACTTGGACGAGGTGCATCAATGCTGGACGAAAGCACTCAGGGTGGTGGTGCCAGACGGGCTACCCAGCGCCCCCCACGCGCCGACGAAGTGCCGTACTGCCCGCCCCATTACTGGATCGTCGAAGAGGGCTGGGAGGAGTGCCGCAAGTGCGGCGAGCGGCGCCAGATCCAGACGCCGTACCAGTCGATCAAGATCCTCTAACCGCTCCCCGCTGCCGCCACCGCCAGGCGTGGTACAGGACGATCGAGCCGGCGACGGACGCGTTGAGCGAGTCGACGTGCCCCAGCATTGGCAGCCGGACGAGCAGATCGCACCGTTCCCGCACAAGGCGCCCCAGCCCGCGGCCCTCGCTGCCGACGACCAGGACGGCGGGCATGCTCCAGTCGATCTGGTCATAGTCGGTTGACGCGTCGGCTGTGAGTCCCACCGACCAGATGCCGCTCGCCTTCAGATCCTCGATGGTGCGCGCCAGGTTGACGACGCGGGCGACCCGCAAATAGAGCACGGCACCGGCGGACGATTTGACGACGGCCGGCGTCACGGCGACCTGCCGGTGAGCCGGCATGATGACGCCGTGGCAGCCGACGGCGTCGGCGGTGCGGAGCAGCGAGCCGAAGTTCTGGGGGTCCTGGATCTGATCGAGCGCCAGGAGGAGCGCGGGCTGCCCGCTGGACGCCGCGGCGGCAGTCAGCTCGTGCATGCCGGCATACCGAAAAGGCGGCACCTCGGCCACGATGCCCTGGTGGTGCGTCGCCAGCCGGTCGAGACGCGCGCGATCCGTGGCCTCGACCGGCACACTTCGGGCAGCCGCCAGTCGCACAATCTCGGCCGGTGGGCCGCCTTCGGCACTGTAGGCGATCAGGATGCGACGGATGGGCCAGCCGGAACGCAGGGCTTCGAGGACCGGGTTCCGGCCCCAGATGCGCTCCATCAGCCGACCGTGCGTTCGAGGGGTCTTCCGCCGACGACGTGGAGGTGGAGGTGATCCACCGTCTGGCCGCCCCAGCGGCCGACGTTGACGAGCACCCGATAGCCCCGTTCGGCGATGCCGCGCTGGCGGGCAATCGAGTTGGCGACGAGCAGCAGCTTGCCCAGGAGCGGACCATCGGCCGGCTGGACGTCGGCGAGCGACGGGATGTGCTGCCGCGGCACGACGAGCAGGTGGGTCGGCGCAACCGGGTGGATGTCCTCGAAGGCGATGACGTCCTCGTCCTGATAGGCAACACGTGCGGGCAGCGCGCCGGCGGCGATGCGACAGAAGAGACAGGTCGCGGCAGTGTCCACCAGTTTTCTCTCCTCGCCGGCCGCGTCGTCGGTCGGCAGCCGGCCGGTCATCGCTCGGGATCGCGAGGGGGCGGGCCAGGGCAGTCTGACGGGACGGTCTTCCCCTGGCCGTTCAGCGAGCGCGCTCGCCGGTAGCCGGGGGGCAGGTCGAGCCGCCGTTCGAGCAGCCACCGCTCCGATTCGGCGTGGAGCTCCGTGAGATCGGGGTGCGTCAAGATCATCCGATGCATGACGGCGCGCAGCCGATCTTCGTCGGTCATCAGGTCCAGCGGCCAGGCACGACCGGATTCGGCGAGGAAGCGGCGAAAAACGGCGACGTCCCGATGGCGGAGGGCGTCGGCCAGCCGCCGCATGTACCGCGCAGCGTCCTCAGGCATCGGTCGGTGGTCGGCCATCAACACTCAACCAACAGCGGGCGGCCCCGAGTCAGGCGGATTCACGCGGCGAGGTGGTGTGCCCATCGATGACTTGATGCACTCCCCTGGCCCGGGCGTCGTCGCTGACCTCTGGACTGATCCGGCGCCCGGCGACGACCGGCAATACCGGTCTGCCCAGCTTCGCCAGTATGGCAGCCCGTTCGACCGCGCGCTGGATGTCCTCCAGGTCGATCCTGGAGGAGACCTCGACCAGCAGGTACACCTCTGCTTGATCCTCACGGTGGCGCCCGGAAAGCACGACGTCCGCGTTGAGCACGGCCTGCCGCTCGGACTCGGTCAGACGACCCCGTTCCACGGCGTCGTCGAGCAGGTCGACGAGCCTGGCCGGATCGACGACCCGGAGTCGCCGAGCGAGGCGGCTGAAGTAGATCGGTCCTCGGCGATCGTAGCGCATCTCGAGCATATCGCCTTCCAGAGTGCCAACCCGGTCGGTGAGCACATTGACGCGGCCGGTGAGGACTGCGATGGCCGCGGCCAACTCGGCGAAGCGTTCGTCGGTGCGCCTGGTGAGCTCGGCGAGGCGCTCGTCGGTGCGGCGCTGGGCTTCGGCCATCTCGGCGAATCGCTCGTCGGTATGCCGCCTAGCTTCGGCAAATCGCTCATCGGTGTATTGCCTGGCTTCGGCGAATCGCTCGTCCATGCGCCTGGTGAGCTCGGCGAGGTGCTCGTCGGTGCGGCGCTGGGCTTCGGCCAGCTCGGCGAGGCGCTCGTCAGTGCGGCGCTGGGCTTCGGCCAGCTCGGCGAGGCGCTCGTCAGTGCGTCTGGTGAGCTCGGCGAGGCGCTCGTCGGTGCGGCGCTGGGCGGCGACCAGCTCGCGCACGAGCGCCGGGAGCTCCAGCAGATCCTCGGTGAGCACCTGCCGGCGGATTTCAGCCCGCCACTCCGGGTGCTGCTCCAGCAGCCGGAGCAGGTCTTGAAGGTCACGGATGGTGAACGGCAACGCCCTCGCTCCTCTGTGGGAGTATACCACTTTCGGGAGCGATCGTTGACTTTTCCCGTGGGTCCGGCTATCATCCCGCCAAGCCTGAGGAAGGACGCCTCACGAGAAGGGACGGCCGAGCGTTCGTGACCGCGCGCATCCTGGTTGGCACCTGCAACTGGGCCGACCACACCGATTTCTACCCGGCCGGCGTCAAACCGAACGAGCGGCTGGCCTACTACGCGCGGTACTTTCCGATCGTCGAGGTCGACTCGACCTACTACCGGCTGATGCCGGCCCGGAACTTCCAGCTCTGGGCCGAGCGAACGCCGCCGGACTTCGTCTTCGACGTGAAAGCGTACCGAACGCTGACGCTTCACGGTCCCACCTATGAGCCGGGGCAGCGGCACGACGTCGCCGATCTGCTGCCTCCGGAGGAGGACTTCCTGGCTTTTCGCCGGTCGGTCGAGCCGCTGAAGACCGCCGGCAAGCTGCGGGCGCTGCAGTTTCAGTTCCCGCCGTGGTTCACCTTCCGGGAATCGAACCTGGAGTACCTCGGCACCTGCCGGGAGTACTTCCCCGACGATCTGGTGGCCGTCGAGTTCCGCCATCGGAGCTGGGTCGAGCCGATGCATCTCGAGCGCACGATGCAGGTGCTCCGCGATCTGCGCGTGGTCTATACCTGCGTCGACCAGCCCCAGGTCGGCTCGGGAAGTCTGCCTCCGATCGTCGAGGGAACGAACCCCGCACTGGGCATCGTTCGCTTTCACGGGCGGAATGCGAAGACCTGGTATTTGCGGGGCGCGGCGAGCAGCGCCGAGCGGTTCAACTATCGATACCGGCCGGACGAGCTGGCCGAGTGGCTGCCGAGAATCGAGCGGCTGGCGCAGGAGACCGCCGAGGTCCACGTGCTCATGAACAACAATGCGCGCAACTATGCCGTGGTCAACGCCGCCGACATGATGCGGCTGCTCGGCCAGGCACCGTTGCCGTCGCTGGAGGAATGACCGGAGGAATGAGAGAGACACATGCAATCACCGACCACCCCTGACCAGACTTCCTGGGCCTTGATCCTGGGCGCGTCGAGCGGATTCGGCGGCGCGACCGCGCTGGAGCTGGCCCGGTCCGGCTTCGACATCTTCGGTGTCCACCTGGACCGGCGCGCCACCTTGCCGAACGCCGAGCGGATCCGGGACGAGATCGTCGCGATGGGCCGGCAGGCTGTGTACTTCAACGTCAACGCCGCCGACGCCGGCAAGCGCGGTGAGGTGCTCGACGTCGTCAAGGCCACCGTCGGCGGTCGGCCGGCTGTGCGCGTGCTGCTCCATAGTCTGGCGTTCGGCACGCTGCGGCCCCTCGTGGCGGCGACACCGGACGAGCAGATGACGCAGCCCCAGTTGGAGATGACGCTCGACGTCATGGCCAACAGCCTGGTGTACTGGGTGCAGGATCTGGTGGGGCGTGGGCTGATGGGCGAGGGTGGCCGGATCTACGCGATGACGAGCGCCGGCTCGCACCGGGTCTGGGCGGCCTATGGCGCCGTTTCGGCGGCCAAGGCCACGCTGGAATCGCATATCCGCCAGCTCGCCTATGAGCTGGCACCCAGGGGGATTACGGCCAATGCGATCCGCGCCGGCGTCACCGATACGCCGGCGCTGCGCAGAATCCCGGGCAGCGAGGTGTTGCTGGCGGGGGCGCAGCGGCGCAATCCGGGCGGCCGCCTGACGCTCCCGGAGGACGTCGCCCGCGCCATCGCCGTCCTGGCAGACGCTCGAACCGCCTGGCTGACTGGCAACGTGATCAACGTCGACGGCGGTGAGGACATTGTCGCGTGATCCATCTCACCGTTGAGTCGGCGCCGGCGTTCCTGGCCGCGCGGGGCTGGCTTCGTCCCGACGAGCCGGCGACGGCTGTCGCGCTGTCGGGCGGCGTCTCCTGTGAAGTCCTGGAGATCGCGACGCCGACCCGCCGGTTCATCGTCAAGCAGGCGCTGCCGGCCTGGCGGGTCGAGCCCCCCTGGCCGTGCCGGCTCGATCGCTCGATCCGCGAGCGGGAGTGCATCGACGTGCTCGGCGTGCTGTTGCCGCCAAGGCTCTTGCCGCGGGTGCTGGCCTACGACGATGCCAGTTTCTGCTTTGCCATGGACGCTTTTGCCCGGGGCGCGCTCACCTGGAAATCGCACCTGCTCGCCGGAACCATCGAGCCCGCCATCGCCGTGCAGGCCGGCTCGCTGCTCGGCGCGATCCATCGCGCGACCTGGGGTGGTGCGTCTGTGCCTCCACACTTCGCCGATAGCGCCATCTTCGAGCAGATGCGGGTTGACCCTTACCACCGAACGATTGCGGCGATCCATCCGACGATCGCGCCGGTTGCCGAGCGCTGCGCCCACGCGTTGCTCACGACCAAGCAGGCGCTCGTCCACGGCGACTTCGCACCCAAGAACATCCTCGTCGTCGACGGCGAGCTGCGGCTGCTCGACTTCGAGACGGCCCATCTGGGCCTGCCGATCTTCGACGTCGCCTTCTGTCTGAGCCACCTGATCCTCAAAGCGGTCCGCTTCCCGCTCCGGCGGCGCCGGTATCTCGACCTTGCCCTCTCCTTCCATCAGGCGTACGGTGAGGCTCTCGACCACCGATGCAGCGCCGACCAGACGGCCGACCTGGTGGCCCACCTCGGCTGTCTGCTGCTCGCGCGCGTCGACGGTCGATCTCGCGTCGAGTACATCACCGACGAGCCGACGCGCGACCGGGTCCGCCGGCTTGCCCTCTCCCTGCTCCAGCGCCCACAGAGCCTGAACGACGCCCTCGACGCAGTGGATCGCGACGGCGCGCTCTATGTGGCCTGACCTGGCGGACTGGCGGCTGGCGCAGCTCCCCGGCTGCGTGCTGCTCCTCGTGCTGGCGCTGAGCGCCTGCGCCGACGCCAGAGCGGCGCCCGCAAGGATGCCGACCGCCACCGCGCTGCCGACCGCGACGCCGTCACCTTCTCCGACGGCCACGCCGCCGGCAACGCCCAGCCCCACGGCTACGCCGACACCATCCCCGACACCACCACCGACCCTATCGCCGACACCGTCTCCAACATCGTCGTCGACCGCGACTGCCACGGCCACCGACACCCCGAGCCCGACGCCGACTGCCGCGCCCCTGTCCGCCCGTCCGAGCACACGGGGGTCGGGCAGAGAAGTCGTGGTCGGCCCGGCCGAGGGGAATCGGGTCGCCTTCACCTTCGACGCCGGCTCGGGCGCCCGCTGGACGCCGCCGATCCTGGCCGCCCTGAAGGATGCCGGCATTCAGATGACCTTCTTCGTCACCGGACGCTGGGCGGAGGCCAACCCGGACCTGCTCCGCCAGATCGTCGCCGACGGCCACGAGCTCGGCAACCACACCTACAGCCATCCCGACCTCGTCGGACTGATCGATGAGGAGGCAACGGAGGAGATCGAACGGACCGAGACGATCGTCCGCGAGCTGACGGGCAAGAGCACCAGGCCCTACTTCCGCTTCCCCTTCGGCTCCCGCGACGGCCGAACGCTCGACCTGGCCAACCGGCTGGGCTACATCAGCGTCTTCTGGACGCTGGACAGCGCCGACTGGCGCCCGGCGCTCAGCCCGGCGACGGTTCGCGACCGGGTTATCCGCGAGACGACCGCCGGCGCCATCGTCGTCTTTCACGCCGACAGTGAGCAGACGGCGCGCGTCCTGCCGGAGATCCTTCGCGGCGTCCGCGCCAGAGGGCTGGAGATCACCTCGTTGTCGAGCCTGCTCAGGAGCGCCGAGTGAGCAGCACGGCCGATTGTAGATTCCTGCGTAGGAACCTCACCGCAGCGCGTCGGTTTGTCCGCCGCCGGCCCTTCAGAGCGACTTCGCGAAAGCCCGATAGTGCGCACGAGCCTCACGGCAGCGCGGCGGCTTGTCCGCCGCCGGGGCCAGGAACGAGATCCGCAGCGTCAGATTGGTGAGTGCAGGAATTATTGACCTCAGCATAGGGATCTAACCTTGGCAAGGACCTTGCTGGCGTCCTGAGTATGGTGAATTCATCGAGCGTGCAACTGAATCAGCCGCCGGATACGCCCGAAGTGCGCGAGTGGCGCCGCTTGCGGGCGTGGGAACTCAAACAGGAAGGATGGTCCCAGCGAGCCATTGCCGCTGCCCTGGGCGTTACCCCCGGCGCCGTCAGCCAATGGATCAAGCGGGCGATCACCGGTGGGGTGGAGGCCTTGCGTCATCAGCCGCCCCCCGGTCCGCAGCCCCGCTTGACCGAGGCCCAGCGGGCCCAGGTGCCCGCCCTGCTCGCGCGTGGCGCCGAAGGCCTTTGGGTTCCGTGGCGATGTCTGGACCACCAAGCGCGTGGCCGCCGTGATTGCGCGGGAATTCGGGGTCCACTACCATCCCGCCCACATCAGTCGGCTGCTGCGCAGCATCAACTGGAGCCTGCAGAAGCCGGTCACCAATGCCCGGCTACGCACCGGAGTTGAACCCTGACGAAGGCATCTGGCGCTACCTCAAGCACGTCGAGTTGCGAAATGTCTGTTGTCCCAGCCTGTCCGCGCTG
>JACQGW010000279.1 GCA_016199325.1 Chloroflexota bacterium | reverse complement strand
TCGCTGCGCGCGAATCGACAACTGGAGGTGGCCAACGTGGACCAATCGATGCCCGGCGGCTATGCCGGCCGGATTCTGCGGGTCGACCTGGCGGCAAGGCGGACCTGGGCCGAGCCGCTGGACCCGGCGATGCTGCGCGCGTGGGTTGGCGGCACCGGGCTGGGGGCGAAGATCCTCTACGACGAGGTGCCCGCCGACGTGCCCTGGGACCACCCGGCGAACCGCCTGATTCTGGCGACCGGTCCGCTCGCCGGTCTGCCAGTGTGGGGTAGCGGGACCCTGAGCGTCGTCACCCGCGGCGCGCTGAGCAACGGCGCCACCGCGACCCAGGCCAACGGCTTCTTCGGCGCCAACCTGAAGTCCTCTGGCTACGACGCCATCGTCGTCCAGGGCCAGGCCGACGGCTGGGTCTACCTGTTCATCCAGGACGACGACGTCGAGATCCGGGATGCCGCGCACCTGCTTGGCAAGGATACGTGGGAGCTTCAGGACGCCCTCCAGGCGGAGTGCGGCGTTGCCGGCCACCAGATGAGCGTTTACGGGATCGGCCCGGCCGGCGAGCAGCTCGTCCGCTTTGCCGCCATCCTGGGCGACTACGGCCATGCGGCGAGCAAGAACGGGTGCGGCGCCGTCATGGGGAAGAAGCGGCTGAAGGCCGTGGCCATCGTCCGCGGCAGCCATGCGGTGCAGGTGCCCGACCCGCACGGCCTCATCCAGATCGCCGACGAGATCGCCTACACGTTGCGGACCGACCCGAGCACCCGGGGCACGTACGAATATGGAACCCTCAACGGGGTAGCGAACCAGGAGAAGACCGGGACGCTCCCCATCAAGAACTACACGACGAACGTCTATCCCGACCCCGAGCGCCTGGCCGAGTTCGCCGGCCCGCCGATCCGCGCGCGGTTCCCGCACCGCGGCCACCAGTGCGCCGCCTGCGGCATGCGCCATTGCCACATGTACGTGGTTCCGGACGGCCCGCACCAGGGGGAACTAGTGGACGAGCCGGAGTATGAAGGCTGGGCGGGCGTCGGCTCGGCGATCGGCTGCACCGACCCGGTCGCCGTGGCGTGGCTGAACACCCAGGTCGACCGAGCCGGCGTGGACGTGAACGAGTTCGGCTGGCTCTGCGGCTGGGTGATGGAGTGCCAGGAGAAGGGGTATCTGACGCCGGAGGCGTGTGGCCTGGCGGTGCCCTGGGGCGACGCCGAGGCCGCGAGCCGGCTGCTCTGGCTCATCTCCCGCCGTGAGGGCTTCGGCGACGTCCTGGCCGAAGGGGTCAAGCGGGCGGCCGAGCATGTGGGCGGGCCGGCGTACGACTGTGCAGTCTTCACCCACAAGGGACACACGCCCCGCGGCCATGACCATCGAGGGCGCTGGGAGGAGATGCTCGACACGGCGGTCGCCAGCGCCGGGACGATCGAGACCGGCCCGGTCGTTCGGCCGACCGAGCTGGGGATTCCGGCGCGGCGGAATCCGTTCGACCCGCTCGACGTTGCCCGGGCGCGTGGCGGCGCGTTGGGTCGGCGGCTCTTCGAGGACTCGCTCGGGATGTGCCTCTTCACGACACGCGCCAGTCTGGAGCAGATGGCGCAGGCGCTGAGCACGGCGACCGGGTGGAGCTTCACCTTCGACGAGGCGCTCCTGGCCGGCCGGCGGATCGCGGCGATCCTGCGCGCCTTCAACCTGCGGTGCGGTATCGGCCCGGAGTCGGAGCGGCCATCGCCGCGCTACGGCTCGACGCCGACGGACGGCCCGAACGCCGGCATCGCGGTGGCTCCCCACTGGGAGACGATGCGGGAGACGTACTATCGCACCATCGGCTACGACCCGGCCACGACGCGCCCCCTGCCGGAGACGCTCCGCGCGCTCGGGCTTGATCACCTGATTCCGATCCTCTGGGGCTGAGAGGCGGTTTCGTGTTGCCGCTTGATTCGACCGCCCGCCGCAAGGTGATCGCCATCATCGTCCTGGCGGCGCTCTGGGCGATGATCGACGGACTCGTCGCGCCGGTGCTGCCCCTCTACATCGCCTCGGTCGGCGGCAGGGCGACCGATGTCGGCCTGGCAAACGCGACCAACTCGCTCGCCAAGGCGTTCGTGGAGCCCGCCTGGGGCTGGTCGGCCGACCGCCTGGGCGCGGCCGGCCCGCTCGCGCTCTCCCGCTTCCTGTCCGCCGCGATCTTTACCGGGTTCCTCCTGAGCGCCGAACTCTGGTGGATCTGGACGCTCCAGTTCGGTCGCGGGCTGTTCGAGATCGCCCATCCGCCGATTGGGCGCGGCCTGCTGGGAGATCTGCTGCCGCCGGCGCGCCGCGGCCTGGGTATGGGCATCTACTACACCGTGACCAGCCTCGCGCGCGGCGGCGTCGGCTTCCTGGGCGGCGTCGTCGTCGACCGGCTTGGATATCGCGTCCTCTTCACGCTCTGCGCCGCGCTGGGCGTGCTCGGCGGCGTTCTGACGGTGATCGGGCTGCGCGATGGTCCGCGCCGCCGCCGCGCTCAGCGGACGGCGCCGACTCAGCCGGCCCCGGCCAACCCCCATTTCGTGCGGCAGTTCGTGATCATCGCCGTCGTGTCGGGGCTGGGCGTCTGGTCCCAGACCGGCTTTCGGGTCTTCATGCCGCTCCAGGGCGCCCAGCACCTCGGCCTGAGCGCCACCGAAGTCGGGCTCCTGTTCACCATCCAGGGCTTCGCGCTCGCCGCCTTCAACCTGCCCAGCGGCGGTCTGGCCGATCGCTTTGGCCGAACGCCGGTGCTGCTGGCGGGTCTCGGCCTTTCCGTGATCGCCATTGGCGCCACAGGCTTCGCCCAGAGCTTCCTGACGCTGGCAGTGCTCACCCTGGCGACCGCCACAGGTCAGGCCGCCTTCAACCCGGCCCGGACGGCGCTCATCTCGGACATTGCGCCCGCCGGCCGGATGGGCCTCATGCTTGGCATCTTTGGGACGGCCGAGGACATCGGCATGCTCGGCGGACCGCTCCTCGGCGGCATCGTCTGGGACCGCTTCGGGTCGGAGGCGGCGTTTCTCAGCTTTGCAGCGGCGTCTGTTCTGGCCATCGTCTGCACGCTGGTGGCGATTCGGGAGAAGGAGTGGCGACGGCAAGCCCGAGTCGCGGTCGCCATGTAGGAAAGGAATGAGCGGATTGCTTCCCAGTCGTCGGCTATACTACGGGTGGGCCGTCGTCGGCGTCATCTTCTGGACGTTCGTCTTTTTGCGGGGCGCAAACGCCGCCTTCGGGGTCTTCTACGTCGCGCTGATCAATGATCTCGGCTGGAGCCACGCCGGCACCGCGGCGGCCTTCTCGATCAGCGCCCTGGTTGCCTCGATGAGCGGGGTTGTCGTCGGCCTGGCGATCGACCGCGTTGGCCCGCGGCGGGTGATGCCGCTGGGCGCGCTCGTCGTCGCCCTCGGATTCGCCCTGACGAGCCAGATCGGCCAGCTCTGGCAGTTCTATGCCACCTACGGCGTGCTGGTCGCCTTTGGCACTGCCGGCCTCGGCTTCGGTACGACAGCTCGGCTGATCTCGAGCTGGTTTCGCCGGCTGCGAGGCACCGCCTTCGGCATCGCCATGGCGGGCGCCGGCATCGGCAACCTGATCGTCGTGCCGGTCGCCCAGCTCGCCGTCGAAAGGATCGGCTGGCGAACGGCCTACCTCCTCATCGCGGGCGTCATCGTGGTGCTTGTGCCCGTGATCGTCGCGCTGGTCCGCGAGCGCCCCGAGGATCTGGGACTGCACCCGGACGGCGACCCTGCCCCACACCCGGCGTCCGGCCCGGCGAGCGCCGCTGCCTCAGCCGCCGGCCCGGCCGGCGAGCTGTCTCGCTCGCAGCAGCACGCTTTCTGGCTGCTGCTGATAGCCGAAGTCTTCTCCGGGACTGCCGTGATGGTGGACGTTCACCAGGTAGCCTACCTCATCGATCGTGGCTTCACGCCGATCGTCGCGGCGTCGGCAGTCGGCGCTGCCGGCCTGCTGGCGGCGACGGGCCAGCTCTCGGCCGGGGTGCTCTCCGATCGCCTGGGCAGGCGGCGGCCCCTGTTCGTCGCCGCCGGGCTCTTTTCGGCCAGCACGGCCGCGCTGCTGGCTCTGCGCGGCCCGGCCGACGGCTGGCTGCTGATCCTCTACGTCATCCTCTACGGCCTGAGCATCCGCGGCTTCGGCACGGTCTGCGGGACGATCCTGACGGACATCCTGCACGGCAAGCGACTCGGGTTCCTCGTCGGCTTCGTCGTCTTCGCCCACTCGGTCGGCGGTGCCGTTGGCACCTGGCTCGCAGGCGCCGTGCATGATCAGGTGGGCAGCTACGGGATCGTCTTCGCGCTCCCCGGCGGGCTGATCTTCCTCTCCGCGCTCGCCTACTCGCTCGCACTCGCCGTCTGGGAGCGGCCCGCGGTCCACAACCTGGCAACCCAGGCATCCAGCTAGAGCAGCTTCCAGAGAGGCCGAACCGCCAAGACGCCAAGGTCGCCAAGGCGAAAGGTTTGGGGGTTTCCAGTCACAAACCAGAAACCCCCATCTTGGCGATCCTGGCGTCTTGGCGGTTCGTTGTCTCTCGGCACCGCTCTCACTATCCGACCGGTCGGGCGCGTCAGGCGGACCCTCGCGTTGGAGCCAGGAGCGGGTAGCGGCGCAGGTGCGCGACGGCGATCAGGTAGAACAGCGCCGCGAGCAGCACGGTGACGCCGGGGAGGAGCAGGACGACGCCGTAAGTGCCGGTCACGTCCCGAACGTAGCCGGCCAGCCAGGTAGCCCCGGCGGCGCCGACCGCGAAGCTCAACTGCGAGATCGAGAGGATCACCGTCAGGTCCGGTCCCTGGAAAGTTTCGGCCTCGAACGCGCTGGCGGCCGAGATCCAGACGCCCCAGCCAAGCCCGTAGAGGACGGTCGATATCCAGACCTTCCAGATCTCCGCCGGCCCGCCCACGGTCACGAGCACCGCCAGGCCCAGAAAGTTGACGATGGCCGCGGCGACGAGCACCCGGATCCGACTCAGCCGATCGGAGAGATAGCCGCCGACGACTTGCCCCACCGCGACGAGGAGCCCCGCCACGCCGACGATGGCCGCGGCAACCAGTGCATCCAGGCCGCGGTCCACGAGAAAGGCCAATTGGTGGACGTTCACCAGGATGCTCGCCCCCATCGCGCAGTCCGAGAGCAGCACGAACGGCAGCGCCGGGGATCGGGCCCAGACGCGCAAACCCCAGCCGTGCGCGTCGCGGGCTGCCGAACGGGCTCCCGTCGGCGCGGCGGGGGTTTCCGGCGAGGGGGGATCGCCGTCGGGCGCAAGCCCCATGTCCTGGGGACGGTTCCGAATCACGCCGGCCTGGAGCGAGAGCAGGACGGCGGAAAAGGCGACGCCGGCCACCAGATAGGCGCTTCGCCATCCCACCTGCTCGACGGCGAGCTGGGCGAGCGGGACGGCGATCATCGTGCCGATGCCGTTGCCGGCGAAGCCGATGCCGATGGCCGCGCCACGCAGCCGCCGGAACCAGTTCGACAGCAAGCGAACGTACGGTCCATAGCCCAGACCCGATTGCCCGATCGCCATCAGCCCGTAGACCGCGTACAGGTGCCAGAGCTCGCTCATGCTGCCGGCCAGGAGGAGGCTGGCCCCGATAATGGCGATGGTGACCGGCATGACCCGGCGGATGCCCAGCCGGTCGATGAGAAAGCCGGTGCCGAGCCCGGAGATGGCCGAGACGATGACCCCCAGCGAGAAAGCGCCGGCCGTGGCCGCCCGACTCCAGCCGAACTCGTTGACCATGACCAGGTAGAACACCGAAAACGACGTTCGGACGCCGGCGGCGAAGGACCCGGTGACAAACGTGGCCGCGACGATAGCCCAGCCGTAGAAGAGGCGCCTCGCTAGCCAGCGCTGGTAGCCGTATCCGGAGGTCATCGCGATCTGCCGCTCCCTTTGCCGGGTTCGAGTCCGCCGCCATCGACGCGGGGGGGTCGCCGGACCGCTTCAACCAGACGAACTGCCGCCGATAGCACCTTCCTCCCTTTTCACGTCGTGGATGAGCGCCTCACCAATCCACAGACCCAGCCGTCGGAGCTCTAGTGGGTCATTTGCCATTAGATCTGCCATTGGGCGGCGGCGTTGCCCAGCCAGCGCCGTGGGGAGCAATGCCAAAGAACTTGGCAGATGACCCACTAGGAGTAGCGGGAGGACCGAGCTCACCAGGCCGCTCTCCCGCGCAGCCTTGAGGATACCGAGCGTACCGGTGACCCTGATGCCACGTCGAAGAGCAAGCTTTCTCGCATCGGCGTCGTCGGTAACCAACAAGCCAGCTCGACTCTCTTCCGTGAGCTGAATGGCCTCCGTTTCCCCCCGCCCAAGGGAATGCATAGTCGCTGCTTCTGGCCACGCGGAACCGCGCACTTCGTGAACCTGAATCCTGCCCCGTGCCAGTGCTTCCTGAATACGGTCCAAACCCAGGGTTCCCGCTGGGGCCGCAAGCACCTCGTCACGAACTGCAGGGGGAACAATGACCTCTTCGAACAGTCTATCGAGAAAATCCAGGTGATTGAGCCAGGACAAATGAATGATCGGGCCCGCGTCGAGCACTGCTCTCATGGCTGCGGTCGTTGCGCTTCCTCAATGGCCCGCCATTCACGCTCATATTCCTCCTCGTCGTAGCGAACCGGTGGGATGCCCATCTCCGCCATGAGCATCTCAAAGCTCGCACGAGGCTCACCGGATAGCTCAGCCGCCCGACCGGTGGAAATGAGACCTTCCAGAAACAGGTGTATGGCCAGAGCGACTTTGACCTGGTTCGCTTCGGGACGCGTGCCAAGGCGGGACCGCCGAAGGAGCGCAAGAAGGTCCTCCGGCACATCAACTTTCCTCGTCTTCATTTGCCACCTCCCTGTGTGAGTCCGCTACTTGTCTCAACGGACTACTTCTTCCACGGTCTCGGCAACCGCGTCCGCCACGACCTCCTCTGGCACATCGCTCCGGACGACCGGGCGGCCGATTCCTTCGAGGAGAACCCAGCGGATCACCGCCTGGCGCACCTTCTTGTCGAGCTTCATGGCCGCGGCGATCGCGGCGGGGGAGATGCCCGGCGCGCGGTCGGGCAGGCCGAAACGCTGGAGCAGATCGCGCTGGCGCTCCACGTCGGATTCGGCGAGGATGCCGATGCGGCGGGCGATGCCGGTCGCGCCGACGATGCCGATCGCGACTGCTTCGCCGTGCAGATAGCGTCCGTAGCCCGTCGCCGCCTCGATGCCGTGGGCGATGGTATGCCCGTAGTTCAGCAGGATTCGCCGGCCGGTCTCGCGCTCGTCTTCGCTCACGATCCGCGCCTTGATCGCCACGCTCCGCCCGATGACCCCGGCCGTTCCCGCGCCGAGCCGGCGGAAGACCTCGACGCCCGCCTCGAGATCGGCGAAGAGCAGCGGATCCTCGATGGCCGCGGCCTTGATCACCTCGGCCCAGCCCGACGTCAGCTCGCGGGCCGGCAACGACGTGAGGGTGCCGACGTCTCCCAGGACCAGCCGCGGCTGGTGGAAGGCGCCGATGAGGTTCTTGCCGCGCGAGTGGTTGACGCCCGTCTTGCCGCCGGTGCTGGCGTCGACCATCGCGAGCAGCGTCGTGGGCACCTGCACGACGGGCACGCCGCGCAGGTAGGTCGCGGCGACAAAGCCGGCCAGGTCGCCGACGACTCCGCCCCCGAAGGCAACCACCGGATCCAGCCGCTCGGCGCGCTCGCCGACGAGCCAATCATAGACGCGCTCGGCGGTCGCCAGCGACTTCAGATCTTCGCCCGGCTCGGCCAGGAAGTGGGCGGACTTGAACTCACCGGCGGTCAGCCCGGCGAGCAACGCGACGCCGTGCGCCTGGAACGCGTTGCGGTCGGCGACGACGAACGCGCGGCCGCGCAGCCCCACGCGGGCCATCAGATCGCCCAGGTCGGCGAGCACGCCCTCACCGACGACGACCGGATAGCTCGCCGACGAGGTCTCGACAGTCGCGACGACGCTGGGCCAGGTCTCGGTGGTCATCGATCCTCCATTCATACCGGCTGCCTGCCGCTCTCCGGCGCCCTCGGCCGGCGAGCGAGATGGACCGGCAACGCTGCCGCCGTGAACGGCGGGCCTTGTTTCCTGGTCAGCGGCCCGCCGTTCACGGCGGCAGTCAGCAGTTCTCCTGCCGGGTTGTTTCGGGCCAGGGTGCGGGATTCCACGCGCGGCGCAGACTCGCCGAAAGCCGCGCGTCACCTCGGCGGCAACCTGCTCGAGGGCCAGGCCATCGGTGTGTACGGTCCAGTCGGCGGCAAGGCAGTAGAGCGGCTGCCGTGCGGCCTTCAGCGACTCGATCCGGGCCAGCGGGTCCGGCGACTGGAGCAGCGGACGAACGGCGCCCGGTCCGTCGGCAGTGAGGGCGGCCCGCAGCCGGGCGAAGATCGTCGCCGGCCGAGCCTCCAGCAGGACGACGATCCCGCGCTCGGCCATCAAGCGTCGATTCTGCTCGTCGAGAATGATGCCGCCGCCGGTCGCGACCACGGCGCGGCCCCGCTCCGATGCCTGAGCCAGCGCCCGGCGCTCGAGCTCGCGGAACGCGGGCTCCCCGTCTCGGGCGAAGATGTCCGGCACCGACCGCCCGACCATCCGCTCGACGAGGTCGTCGGTGTCCAGGAACGCATACCCGAGGGATTCGGCGGCAAGGCGCCCGACCGTGCTCTTGCCGGTCGTCGAGAAGCCGATGAGAAAGAGGTTGTCGGTCACGGTTTCTCACGCTCGGCCAGCGCAGCGCGGGCGGCCGAAAACATGGCCTCGACCGGCGCCGGCCAGCCCGTCCAGAGGGTGAAGGCGGCGGCTCCCTGGTAGATCAGCATGGGCAGCCCGCCGAGCGTGCCAGCGCCGGCCATTCTTGCCTGAGCGAGGAGCGGGGTCTCTTCGGGCAGATAGATGAGGTCGCACACGAGCAGGTGCGGCGCCGGGGGGAGGCTGGGCAGCGGCGAGACGCCCTCGGTTGCCGTGTGGCGCAGGCCGACGGTCGTGCAGTTTACGAGGAGATCCATCGCCCCCAGCTCCGCCGCGATCGCCGCCGCATCCCAGGGAACGACACCTACTCGATCCGTCGCCCCCATGACGCATGACGGATGACGCATGACGGATGACGCCTCCGTCGCCAGCGCCTGGCACAGCTCGTGGGCGCGGGCCGGGTTCCGGTTCGTGATGGCAAGGTGGCGGACGCCCGCCTTCAGCAGCGCAAAGGCGACCGCCCGGGCGGCGCCGCCGGCGCCGAGGATGAGCGCTCGCCGCTCACGCGGGTCGAAGCGGCCATCCCGGCGGAGCGATTCCAGGAAGCCGTCGGCGTCGGTGTTGTAGCCGACCAGGTCGTTCCCCTCCCGGACGACCGTGTTCACCGCGCCGATCCGGGCGGCCAGCGGGTCGACCCGGTCGAGATACGCCATCACGGCCTGCTTGTGGGGAACGGTGACGTTCATGCCGAGGTAGTCCGGCTCGCGCAGGCGCCGGACCGCGTCGGCGAGCGCCTCCGGCGGCGTTTCCCACGCCCGGTAGGTCGCCCTGATGCCACATCGATCCAGCGCGGCCTGCTGGAAGACGGGTGATAGGGAATGCCTGAGAGGGAAGCCGATGACGCCCAGTTGTTCCATCTACCGCTCCACATGCGTCATGCGTCATGCGTCACCCACCTCGCATGACGCATGACGCATGACGCATGACGCATCACCGGGCGTATTTTCGCACATTCTCCGTGTGCTCTTCCAGCGACCGCGCAAACACGTGGCCGCCGTCGCCCCGGGCGACAAAGTAGAGGTAGTCGGTGGTGGCCGGCTGCAGCACGGCGCGAATGGAGGCGAGGCCGGGGTTGGCGATGGGACCGGGCGGGAGGCCGGTCACCCGATAGGTGTTGTACGGCGAGCTGATCTGGAGATCGGCCCGGCTGAGCTGGGGCTTCCAGTAGCCGAACTTCGCCCGATTCTGCGGGTCGGCGGCCACTGCGTACTGCACCGTCGGGTCGGCGTCCAGCCGCATGCCGCGCCGCAGCCGGTTGAGGAAGACGCTCGCCATCACCGGCCGTTCCTCGGGCCGCTGCGCCTCCCGCTCGATGATCGAGGCCAGGGTGACCGCCTCGTGCAGGGTGAGGCTGAGGTCGGGGGCGCGATTCTGCCGCTCTGCTACGACGCGCCGCTCGAAGTCGCGCAGCATCATCTCGACGACGTCGGCCGGTCGCTGGCTGGGCGAGATCAGATAGGTGTCCGGAAACAGGTATCCTTCGAGCGATGCCCTGGCCGGACGCATCTGCAGGAACTCGAAGGTGTAGGACTGCTGGAGGGCGGCCAGGAACTCGGCCTTCTTGAAGAGGCCGCGCCGCTCGTATTCGTCGGCGATCTCGTCGATCCGCCAGCCTTCGAGGATGGTGACGCTGGTGACGGCGACGGCGCCCTGATGCAGCTTGGTGAGCACCTCGGTCGCCGTCATCGTCGACTGAAGCTCGTATTCGCCTGCCTTGAGCGTCGCGGCAACGCCGTAGTAGTCGGCCAGCAGGCGAAAGATCAGCGGGTCGGCCACGGCGCCGACCTGATGGAGACGGTCGGCGATGACGCTCGCCGACTCGCCGCTCCGAACCGCGAATCGGATCGTGCGGTCCGTTGAGCTGGCCGGGTGATCGATCTGACTGATGGCGAAGCGCTGAACCTTCTCGATCCGAAGCGCACCAGCCGTCGTCGCGACGACGACGAAGACCGTCAGGGCGCCAAGCATCAGGACGGCTGCCAGCGCGCCGATGGCAATGCGCGGCCCGGCCCGCACCTGGCCGGACCGCCGCAGTCGTTCGCGTGGCCCGGGCGATTCGTTCACGGTCCCCCTCGCTTCCGCCTGTCCAGGTAGCTCTGGAGCAAGAGGGCCGCGGCGACGGCGTCGATCCGCTCGCGCCGCTGCTCGCGCCGCATCCCGCTTTCGACCAGCGCCCGCTCGGCGGCGACAGTCGTCAGCCGCTCATCCTGATACTGAACCGGCATACCCGTGATCCTGGCGAGCTCGACGCCGAAAGCGCGGACCGCCTCCGCCTGCGCTCCGGCGGTGCCTCGCAGGCCAAGCGGCAGCCCTACGACGAGCTCGGCGGCGTCCTGCGATTGGGCCAGCTCGAGAATGGCTCGGACGTCCGCGCCGAGGTCGCGGCGCCGGAGGACGGTCAAAGGAGTCGCAATCGTACACGTCGGGTCGGAGACGGCAACCCCGATCCGCCGGTCACCCACGTCCAATCCCATCACGCGTCCCATCCAGCTCTCCCCTGCCCTCTCGTCACCGCACAAAGCCTGCCAGGGCGCTGCCTACCGCCGCTCCCCGGGCTGGACAACCTCCACGCCGATCCGCGGACCGAAGATCGGAACGGTTTCCGCCCAGGTCGGCGCAATGCGGACGCGGGGCGGCCGCTCGAGCTTGACCAGCTCGGCGACGTCGCGCTCAGCATCGGCCGCCGGCTTCCCGCGCGCTTCCCGGCGTACACGCTCGGCGTCGACGAGCGGCCAGATCGTCGCCTGAGCGAGAACCTGGAAGGTGGCGCTCCGCTCGCTCCAGCCAACCGTGACCAGCGGCTTCGTCCCGACCGAGCCCGGCGCGATGGTCCAGCCGCTCGGCACCGCCTGCTCCAGCGCTCGGCGGGCGGCCAGGTCGGCCTGCGATTCGTCGTAGACCAGACCGGAGACGACGACCTGGAGGCGGAGCGCCAGCTTCTGCGCCTCCTCGCCGACGGCCCGATCGAACTGCTCGTCGGCGATGGTCAGCGCGAGGGTTTCCGGCGTGATCGATTCGTCGGCGCGCTTGGCAGCCATCAGTGCGCTGAACGCCTGCTCGCGGGCACGGTCCAGAAGGGTCGCCTTCAAGTGATTCTGATCTTCGGCCGTCACGAAGTTGACGATCCGATCCGAGCCGCCGGTCAACGGCTTCTCGTTGAACACGGTCAAGCTGGCGGCCGCCACCGGATGGAGGATCTGATTGACGGCGAACGGCTCGACGTTGCCCATCAGACCGGCCTCCTCCGCCAGGACGCCGCCCCGGACGTTGGACCACTGGCGGGCCGGCACGGCGACGTCCGATACCGTCAGGTAGCGGCTGCCGCGAGCTGAGGCGACCAGGACGGTCCCCCGCTGCACCGCGATCTCGCTCGCCGCTCGGTTGACGAAGGTCACCTCGCCGGCCGCGCGGTCGCCGGGGCCGACGCGCTCGCCGCTCGTGACCGCCTCGCCGACGACCTCGAACTGAACGGCGAGCTGCCGCGCCGGGATCCGGGTGCCGGCCGCCTCGCGGACGTCGTATCCGGCAGTGACCTCGACCGCCTGTGACATGAGCTCCGTAGCCGGCACCAGGGTGATCGTCGCGCTGGGAACGACGTAGAGCGCGGCCAGCGCGGCGATCAGGGCGACGACAGCGCTGCTACCCAGAGCGGCGACGATGGCGAGCGGCGAGACGCCAGGCCGCCGCCCCGGTCTGGCAATCCCTCCCCAGGGCTCGAACGGCCCGCGCAGGCCGGCGCGCCGCAACGCCTCGACCGAGGCAAACGCAGGGATCCCCTCCCCTCGGGCGATCTGCCGACTGCGGGCATCGGGCGAGACCAGGATGACCGCCTTGCCTGCCCGCGTCGCCTGGCGGCGGAGCAGCCGAAGGGCGAGCGCGTCCCGCAGCCGAACGCCCGGGTCGGGGGTCAGCACGACCTCGGCGTCATCGGCCGTGTCGATGCGCTTTCGAAGGGTGGCAAGTGTTTCCGAGCCGTCGATGGAAACGACGGTCGCCAAGCCCTACCGACCTTGCTGCTGCACCAACGTGTCGACGGCGCGGAGCGCCTCCGGCAGCTTGGATTTGTCTCGGCCTCCGGCCTGCGCGATCTCCGGCCGACCGCCCCCCCCGCCCCCGGTGATCTGCGCGATCTGCCGAGCGAGACGGCCGGCATGCAGGCCGCGCGCGACCAGATCGGGCGTCACCAGGGTGACGAAGGTCGGCTTCTCCTCGATGATGGCGGCCAGGACGATCACCCCCTGGCCGAGCCGGTCGCGGACCCAGTCGCCGACCTCGCGCAGCGTATCGACGTCCGGCGCGTTTACCTGAGCCGCCAGCACCGGCACGCCGTCGACTCGGCGGGCACGGCCGACGATCTCGTCGACCTGGCGGCGGAGCACTTCGCGCTGGAGCTGCGCGAGGCGCTTTCGGTCCGTCTCCATCTCGGCCAGGAGCGCGCCGAGCCGTTGCTCGACCTCCTGGGGCGGCGCGCCGATGCGGTGGGCTACGCTGCTCACGAGCCGCAGCCGCTCCTCCACGACCCGCTCGGCGGCCGCGCCGACGGCCGCCTCGATCCGCCGAAGGCCGGCGCCGATCGAGCTCTCGCCGAGAATGACGAAGAAGCCCGCCTCACCCGTGGCCCGCAGATGGGTGCCACCGCACAGCTCGACGGAGAATGGCCGCTCCAGCCCGCCGGGCAGCGTCGAAAGGGCTTGCGGTCCGACCCTGAGCACGCGCACCAGGTCGCCGTACTTCTCGCCGAAGAAGGCCAGCGCGCCGGTGGCGACCGCCTCGGCGTACGACATGACCGAGGTGTTCACCAGCAGGTTGTCGCGGATCCGCTCGTTCACGAGGCGCTCGATCTCGGCCAGCTCCTCGCCGGTGACCGGGCCCAGGTGGGTAAAGTCGAACCGCAGGCGGTCCGGGGCGACGAGCGAGCCGGCCTGCTGCACGTGCGGCCCGAGGACCTGCCGCAGCGCCGCGTGGAGCAGATGCGTCGCCGTATGGTGGCGGGCGATCTGCCGCCGTCGCGCCGCGTCGACCGCCAGCTCCACCTGGTCGCCCAGCGAAAGCAGCCCCTCGGCGACGGCGCCGCGGTGGACGACCAGATCCGCCCGAACACGCTGCGTATCCTCGACGACGAAGCGGCCGGCCGGACCACGGATCTCGCCGCGGTCGCCGATCTGGCCGCCGCTCTCGGCGTAGAACGGCGTCTCGACGGTGATGAGCTCGCCGCGCTGCCCGGCCCGCGCCGTCTCGACGGGCTCGCCCTCGACCAGCAGGCCGACGACGACGGAGTGGTCCGTCAGCCGCTCGTAGCCGACGAACCGGGTCGCCGGGATTTCGAGCGGCTGGTAGATGGTTGCCTCCTGGCCGGCGGCAACGCCGAACTTCATCGCCGCTCTGGCCATCTCGCGCTGGCGCGCCATTGCCTGGTCGAAGCCCGCCCGATCGACCTCCAGGCCGCGCTCCTCGGCGATCTCCTGGGTCAGCTCGGCCGGAAAGCCGAACGTATCGTAGAGCTTGAAGACCTCTTCGCCGGGGATCACCCGCTCACCGCGGCCGGTCAGATCGTCGATCACCCGGTCGAGCAGGTTCAGGCCGGTCGTCAGCGTCTGGCCGAACCGGACCTCCTCCATGCCGATGACCCGGAGGACAAAATCGCGGTTGGTCACGAGCTCCGGGTAAGCGTGCCCCATCAGCCCGATCACGGTGTCGGCCATCTGCGCGAACGATCCCTCGGCCATACCGATCTTCCGGCCGTAGCGGACCGCCCGGCGGAGGATGCGCCGGAGGACGTACCCACGGCCCTCGTTGCCCGGGACAACGCCGTCGGCGATCAGGAACGCGCAGGCGCGCGCGTGGTCGCCGACGACCCGATGCGGGAAGCCGCGCTCGTCCGGGTGGTACGGCTGGCCCGACAGCGCGGCGACCCGCCGGATGATCGGCTGGAAGAGGTCGGTGTCCCAGTTGGAGGGCGCATTCTGGAGCACCGAGGCGGCGCGCTCCAGCCCCATGCCGGTGTCGATGCTCGGCCGCGGCAGCGGCGTCATGACGCCCGCCTGGTCGCGATTGAACTGCATGAAGACGAGGTTCCAGATCTCGAGCCAGCGGTCGCAGTCGCACTTGCCGACACCGCACTCGGGCGCCGCGCAGCGGAGCTGAGCGCCGCGGTCGATGTGGATCTCGGAGCAGGGGCCGCAGGGGCCGGTGTCACCCATCGCCCAGAAGTTGTCCTTGGCGCCGAGCCGGACGATGCGCTCGGCCGGAACGCCGGCGATCTCCCGCCAGAGCGCGAACGCCTCGTCGTCGTCCTGGTAGATGGTCACCCAGAGCCGGTCGGCGGGCATGCCGAGCACGCCGGTGACGAACTCCCAGGCGTAGTCGATGGCGTCTCGCTTGAAGTAGTCGCCGAAGGAGAAGTTGCCGAGCATCTCGAAGAAGGTATGGTGGCGGGCCGTCCGGCCGACGACGTCGAGATCGTTATGCTTGCCGCCGGCACGGACGACCTTCTGGGCCGTCGTCGCCCGGGTGTACGGCCGGCGTTCGGTGCCGAGAAAGACGTCTTTGAACTGCACCATCCCGGCGTTGGTGAACAGGAGCGTCGGGTCGCCCTGCGGGACAAGGGACGAGCTCGGCACAATGGTGTGCCCCTTCCCGACGAAGAAGTCAAGGAACGCGTGGCGAAGCTGGTCACCGG
>JACQGW010000034.1 GCA_016199325.1 Chloroflexota bacterium | reverse complement strand
GGCGAGGCAGGTCGACGTCCTTGATCAGGATGTCGCCGGACTCGCAGAACTTGCCGGCCAGCGTGATCCGCTCCTCGGCCGGCGCGTTCGCCCGATTGGCAACCAGCGCCTCGTAGCGTGAGCCGTAGATCGCCGGCCGGATGTTGTCGGCCATGCCGCCGTCGACCGAGACGTACGTCCGCACGCCGGGGATCTCCTTGCGGGCGCCGACGGTGTAGACGGCGACGCCGGCGCGACCGACGATGGCGCGCCCGGGCTCGACGATGAGCGTGGGCCGGCCAAACCCCCCGGCATCCAGCCCTTCCAGGAGCGCGGACACGATCGCCTCGGCGTAGTCGTCGGGCGATGGCGGCGGCGTCTCCCGGACGTACTGGATCGCGAAGCCGCCGCCGGGGCTGATCTCCTCCAGCGGCAGCCCGTGGCGATCCCGCATCTTGGCGGCAAAGTCGAGCAGCACGTCGACGGCGAGCGCGTACGGCTCCAGCTCGAAGATCGGCGAGCCCAGGTGAGCGTGAATACCGTGCATCCGCACGTGCTGCATCTGCCGGGCCCGCGCGATCGCCGCTTCGGCCTGCCCGTTGGCGATGGTCAGCCCGAACTTGCTGTCCGTGATACCGGTCGTCGTCTTCTCATGCGTGTGCGGATCGACGCCGGGCGAGACCCGGACGAGGATGTCGGCGACAACCCCGCGCTCGGCCGCGATCTGCTCCAGCGTCTCCAGCTCGTGGTCGTTGTCGACGACGATGCGCCCGATGCCTGCCTCCAGCGCCTGGCGGAGCTCGGCCGGCGTCTTGTTGTTGCCGTGGAAGTGGACCCGCGCCATGGGGAAGCCAGTCCGCCGGGCGATGGCGATCTCGCCGCCCGAGACGACGTCCAGCCCCAGCCCCTCTTCATGAAAGATGCGGGCGAGCGCCGGGTTAATGTACGCCTTGCAGGCGTAGGCGACCATCGTCTTCGGGTAGCGGCGCTCGAACGCCTGCCGAAACGCCCGTGCCTGGCCCCGGAGCGTCTGCTCGTCGAAAAGGTAGTAGGGCGTGCCGTAGGTGGCCGCCAGATCGACCAGGTCGCAGCCCCCGATCACCAGGTGGCCGCGGTCGTCGACCGCCGTCGTCGTCGGGAAGATCGCCAGGGTAGCGGTAGTTTGATCGGTCGTCATCTCGGAGCTCCTCACCTCGTCAGCGTCACAGGCGATTATCCCGGAGCACTCCCGGCTCTGTCAAGGCAGTCGGACGTGCGACCTGGCACGCGTTCTGCCCATCGTACCGAAAGGGGGCGAGCACTATGGACCGCAATCACCTCGACGACATTCGTGAACGCCTTCGCTCGCTCGATTGGAGCAAGGGTCTGACCCGCCTGGAGATGCACCGGCAGTGGCCGGACATGCCCCCGGCGCTGCTCGACGCGCTGCCGTTCGACTATCGGTTCGCCGATCCGGGGAGCGTGATGAGCTACGTCGAGGCCGTCCTCCGGACCGGCCGCATCGACTCGGTGCCGGGCGAGCCGCCGACCGGCTACGGCGAGTCTCCCCTCTTCGGCATGCACACCGTCTTCCCGCCCGAGCACGGAGTTGGCTCCGGTCTGGACAGCGGCTACACCGGCGGCGGGTCGGCGCAGACCGGCAGCACGCGGGACGGAACGACCTACGGCGCGCCGGAGGAGAACACGCCCTTCGGCGCCTTCGAGGAGTCGCGCCGGCCCGACGAAGAAGGCGACTGACCGAGGAGGGGGCCGGAGGTCGGGGGCTGGGGAGGGAACGCGCGCCATCCACAGGCACCACTTTCGATCCCTTGAGGCGGTGCCGAGAGAGAACGAACCGCCAGGACGCCAAGATCGCCAAGAAAGACGCCGAGAACGTCGGTTGCTTGTCTGATCAATCCCCGTCCAGACCGTTCTACTCTCCTTGCGTGAGGATGAGCATGCAATAGAACGGCTGAGTAGTTGGTCGCAGGTCGGCGCTTGACTGCGGATGGCCTTGCGACGCCGCTCCGGCGGATGTATGATTACCGTAGCATAAATAGCCTTGTCATAAATAGCCTTGACGTAATCTAGTAATCCGCAAGTGAGACAAGTGAGATATGAAGGGTTCGTAATGGTTGTCGGACTGGTTGACCGGGAGAGGCAGTTGGCCGTCCTCCGGCGGCTCTGGGAGAAGGATGGCCCCGCCCTGGCGCTCGTCTATGGACGGCGCCGGGTCGGAAAAACGTACTTCCTCAAGACGTTTCTGAAAGCCCACCGCGGCGTGTACTTCCTGGCTGCCGACTCCACGTCAGAAGAGAACCTCGCCGAGATGTTGGACCAGATCCGGAGCGCCTTCCCCGACCGGCAGGACGTCGTGCTTCAGAACTATCCTTCCTGGCGCATGGCGTTCCGGCTCCTGTGTAACCTCGCTCGAAGCGATCCGCTCCTGGTGGTACTGGACGAGTTCAGCTATCTCGCGCACGCCGACAGTTCGGTGCCGTCCGTTCTTCAGGCCGTTTGGGATCAGGACGCCCAGGGGAGCCACGTCAAGCTGGTGCTTTGCGGCTCCGAGCTGGGGATGCTGTCCTCTCTCGGCGACTACGGGGCGCCGCTGCACGGGCGTTTCGATTGGACGGAGCAGTACAAGCCGCTCGACTACTATGACGCGGGGCGTTTTCTGGACGCCGCGACGCCGGGGGCCAGGGGCTATTCGCACCGTGACAAGTTGACCGCCTACGGCCTCTACGGCGGCAGCGGCCGCTACCTCGCGCAGATCGAACCTGGCAGACCGCTGGCCGCGAACGTCGCTTCCCACCTGCTCGACCCGTCCGGTATCTTCCACCGCGAGGGCGAGATTCTCATCCGCCAGGAGCGCGACATCCGCGACGCCGCCGGCTACAACGCCGTGCTGGCTGCGATTGCGGCGGGCGCCACCGATTGGGCCGAGATCGCCAACCAGTCCCACGTCGACCCCAAGGGCCTGTCCAACTACCTGACGCGCCTCCAGCAGTTGGGCTGGATTACCCAGGAGACGCCCTTTGGCGAACATGGCCGGCGCAGCATCTACCGTCTCGCCGATAACATGCGCAAGGCGTGGTATCGCTACGTCTTCCGACACCGCAGCGCCCTCGAGATCATCGATCCTGAGGATGCCTGGCGCACGCTCGTCGAGCCGGACCTGCCAGATTACATGGGCCAGCTCGTTCTGGAGGAGGTCGCCCGCCAACACCTGGCTCGCTTTGCCGCGCGCTATGGACTGCCGATGGTGATGGGAATGGGACGCTGGTGGAGTCGCAAGCATGAGGTGGAGATCGACGTGGTGGCAGAGATCCACGACGGTTCCTATCTTTTCGGTGAGGTGAAATGGGCATCATCCCCCGTGCCCCTCGGCGAGCTGTTCAAGCTGCAGCGCAAAGTCGATGCGGTGCCCCACCAGGCATGGAAGCGAAACGCGCGCTATGCCCTCTTCTCAGCCGGCGGATTCGAGGAGAAACTGATCCTGGCAGCCAGAGACCAGGGAGTGCTCCTGGTCGGCGCCCGCGATCTGTACGCCTGACGGGGTCTCTGGTCTGTGGTTTCTGGTCGGGGCTGCGTCGATCTCCCTCGAACCAGAAACCACAGACCGGCTAACCCGTCTCTGCGTCCTCTGCGCCTCTGCGGTTCGTCCTCTCGGGCGCTGCAAAGTCTGGCTTTTCAGAGACTCGCGATGAGCCGCATCGTGCGCTCCAGGCTGGCGCGGCGGTCGGGGCCGACGGCCAGGAGCGAGGCAATGACCTCGGCCGCGCCGGCGTCGAGGAATGCCCGGAGACCGCGGGCGACCGCCGCTTCGTCGCCGTGGAGCACGACGGCGTCGAGCATCGCCTGGCTCCAGGTGCCCTGGCGGGCCTCCGGGTGGCCGGCGGCGGCGAACATCTCCTGGTAGAACGGCATGCGCGGGTAGCCGGCGAGCTGGCGCCGGGCGATCTCCAGCACGGCAGCCGTGTCCTCGGAGACGACGGCGAAGGCGTGGGCGATCAGCGGCGGCGCCGGTCGGCCGGCGCGCGCGGCGCCGGTCTGGAGCGCAGGGATCGCCACATCCCGCAGGAACGGCGCCGGGGAGATCCAGGCGATGGCGCCGTCGGCGATCTCGCCGGCGAGCTCGTACGAGTGGGCACGGAGCGCCGAGATCATGACCGGGACCTCGACGGTGATCGGCGGCCGGGCGTGGGCGCGGAGGCGATGCCCGTCGAAGTCCACCTTGCCGGTCGAAAGCGCCTGCCGGAGGATCTCGACGTACTCGCGCAGGTGCTCTAGCGGCCGCTCGAAGGGGATGCCGTAGGTGTTCTCGATGGGCGCCCTGTGGCTGGGGCCGATGCCCAGGCGGAAGCGGCCGGGCGCCAGGCTGCCGAGAACGATCGCCTGCTGCACCATGACCAGCGGGTGGCGCGGAAAGGTCGGCACAATCGACGTGCCCATGAGGATGCGCTCCGTCCTGGCCGCGGCCGCCGCCAGCAGCGTCGGCCCGTCGGGCCCGGCGCCGCCGGTCGTCAGCCACACCGCCGGCACGCCGAGCTGATCGGCCCGGATGATGGTCTCCAGGGTGTCCTTCGGCGTCGGCTCGTGTACGGCGATGCCGACGATGGGTCGAGCCATGTGCGTTACCTCCTCGATGCTCTGCCACGCCGCACCAGCGGCACGAAACGCCAAACGTGGGAACTCGTAGGAACTCGTAGGAACTTGGGGAGAACGCCGTCATGCTGAGCCGCAGCGAAGCATCTCCCCGGTCTGGCCGGGTGGCCGGGGTTTTTGTTTCGCTGCGGCACAGCATGACGGCTGGGCGTTCCCCCGAGCTCCCCCGAGTTCCTACGAGTTCCTACGAGTTCCCGCGCCGTTGACCGCGCAGCCCGGCAGTGGCTGCCTCGTCGACGGCGCCCGTGGCCGGATCGATCACGACACCGTGCTCGTGGGCGGCGTAGGCGGGGCTGATCTTCTCGTTCCGGACGTCCCGCTGGACCCCCGCCGGGTCGCGGTCGAGCGGGTCGCCCCAGCCGCCGGCGCCGGCCAGTCGGCAGTGGTAGACGTCGCCCGCGTTCAGCCAGACCATGAACTTGGACGGCAGCGCCTGCTCGTTCGGGCCGGGGTTGACGACGTTCGCCGACGCCGTCCCCGGCTTGCCGCCAAAGAGGCCGTAGGGCCGAACCTTGCGCCGGTCGGAGCGGACCTGGATCATGATGTCGTCGGCCAGCACCTGGTAGTCGCGCGCCATGCCCAGGCCGCCGCGATACCTGCCGGCGCCGCCGGTGTCCTGGAGGTAGGCGTAGCGCCGGATCCGGAGCGGATAGTCCAGCTCGATGACCTCGCACGGCGTGTTGGCGGTGCTGACGCAGACGCCGCAGATGCCGTCGACGCCGTCCCGGTCGTGCCGGCCGCCCCAGGCGCCCAGGTGGATGTCGGACATGACCCAGGGCTGCCCCTCCCGGTTCTTGCCGGCCACCGTCACCAGCGCATTGCCGCCCTCGTCGGCCGCCATCATCCGCGCCGGAACGACCTGCGCCAGCGCGCCGATGACGGCGTTCGCCGTCCGATAGGCCGGCAGCGCGCGGGCCGCGACGGCGCCGGGCGGGTTCGGATTCAGCACCGTTCCCTCCGGCACGGAGATGTGGAGCGGGCGCGTGAAGCCGGCGTTGTGGGGCAGGGCCGTCTTCAGCGCCGAGCGGACCGCGAGGAAGCAGGCCGCCTTCGTGAAGGTGACCGGAGTGTTGATGGCGGCGCGCGCCTGCTTCCCCGTGCCGGTGAAGTCGATCTCCAGCTCGTCGCCGCGCACGGTGATCTTCACCTTGACGGGGATCAGATCGGGGTCCATGCCGTCGTCGTCGATGGCGTCCTCGAAGACGTACTCGCCGTCGGGCCATTCGGCGATCTCGGCCCGGGCGACCCGCTCGGTGTAGTTGATGATCTCGCCGACGTAGAAGCGCAGGCGCTCGTAGCCGTACTGCCCCACGAGCCGGTGAAAGCCGCGCTCGCCGGCGGCCACGGCCGCGAGGATCGCCCGCATGTCGCCGATGACCGTGTGGGGCTGCCGGACGTTCTTCTCGATGAGGTCCCACAACGTGCGGTTGGGCTCCCCCCGGATGAAGAGGTGGCTCGGCGGGATCCGCAGCCCCTCCTGGTAGATCTCGGTCGAATCGGCGGCGTTGGATCCCGGCACCCGGCCGCCCATGTCGCTCAGGTGGGCCTCGGCGCCGGAGAAGGCGGCGAGCTTTCCGTCGACGAAGAGCGGCTTGAGGATGAACGTATCGGGCAGGTGGCTGCCGCCCTCGTAGGGATCGTTGTTGACGAAGATGTCGCCCGGCTGCATGTCGTCGCCGAACTTGTTCCGAATGCCTTCCAGGGCGTACATGATCGAGCCCAGGTGGAGCGCATTCGTCCGGCCCTGGGCCATCACCTCGCCCTCGGGCGTCAGCAGCGCCGTCGTGAAGTCCAGCGCCTCCCGCACGATGGGCGAATAAGCGGCGCGCGCCATCGTCAACGCCATCTCGTCGCAGAGGACGGTCAGGCCATTCTTGATCAGCTCAAAGGTGACCGGGTCCACCCGGGCCGGTGTTGCCATTGTACCCCCCAAACTCGATCGGAGAACCTCACCGGTGCATCCGGCAACTCCATGGCAAGGCGGCGGACGCTCCGATTGTCATGCTGAGCCGCAGCGAAGCATCTCCCCGGTGCCGGTTCAGACCGGGGAGATGCTTCGCTGCGGCTCAGCATGACAGACGGGGGGTCGCCAGGATCACCACTGCAAGATGCTACGCGG
>JACQGW010000264.1 GCA_016199325.1 Chloroflexota bacterium | reverse complement strand
GGTCGGGAGTGCCGCCGACTGCTGCTTGGCGGTCTTGGCGTCTTGGCGGTTCGACCGTTCCGCCATCCGTATCGGTGGCGGGAGCCAGCAGGCGCTCCAGGGCGAGCAGGCAACTGCGGGTACTGGCGTGGAGGCCGGTGCCGAACGCCATGCCGGGGTCGAGCTCGACGACGACCTCGCCCGCCGCCGGCGTGTGTTCCCGCCAGCTCGGCTTGACGACGATGCGCGCGCCGACGTGGAGCACCTGGTAGTGAGCCTTCCAGTTTTCGGCCCAGTCCTCCTCGGCAACCTGCCGCACGATCAGGTCGCCAATCGGCGCCAGTCGCCCGAGATGCCAGAGCGCCGTTTCGGCCTCGCGGCAACGCTCGGCCGCCGTCTCGTCCAGGGGGACGTAGGTGTACACGCTGACCGGCCGATCGGGGTCCAGCGTGTAGCCGGCGCCTTCGAACTGGGGAATGATGCTCTCCTCGACGGCAACCCCGCCGTGGCCGATGCGGTGAAACAGCTCGGTGACGGACTCGACGGCGTCGCGGGAGGTCTGGACGCTGAGCTCGATCCAGATCACACGCCGAAGGCCTCCCGGATCTTCTCGAACAGGCCCTTCTCTTCGGCCGGCATGTGGGACGTGCCGAGCGTCTTGCCGAACTCGGCGAGCAGCTTGCGCTGCTTGTCGTTCAGGCCGGTGGGCGTGACGACGCGGATTTGAACGAGCTGGTCGCCGCGGCCGCCGCCGCGCACGTTTGGCACGCCGCGCTCGCGCAGGATGAAGACCTTGCCGCTCTGGCTGCCGGGCGGGATCTTGAGCGTTGCCTTGCCGTCGATGGTCGGCACGTCGATCTCATCGCCAAGCGCAGCCTGCACGACATTGATCGGCATCTCCAGCAGGATGTTGTCGCCGTCCCGCTGGAACAGCTTGTGCGGGCGGACGGCGATGTCGACGTAGAGATCGCCCGGCGGTCCGCCGCGGGTGCCGCTCTCGCCCTCGCCCGAGAGCCGGATCCGGGTGCCGCTGTCGACGCCGGCCGGAATGCGGACCGAGAGCTTGCGCGTCCGCCGCTCCTGGCCGGCGCCGCGGCACTGGGGGCAGGGCGAGGTGATGACCCGACCCTCGCCGCGGCACCGCTCGCAGGCCGTCACGTTGACGAACTGCCCAAAGACACTCTGCTGGACCCGCCGCACCTCGCCCGTGCCCCCGCAGTTGGGGCAGCGAACCGGCTGCGTTCCCGGCTGAGCGCCGACGCCGTGGCATACCGAGCAAGTCTCGATCCGGGGGATCTCCAGCTCCTTCTCGGTGCCAAAGACCGCATCTTCAAAGGTGATGGTCAGGTTGTAGCGCAGATCGGCGCCGCGCTGCGGGCCGCGGCGGGTGGCAGTCGAGGCGCCCCCAAAAAAGGCCTCAAAGATATCGCCGAAGCCGAAGCCGCCGAAGTTGGAGAAGTCGCCGGTGCCCGCGCCGATACCCTGCGGACCGTTGTGGCCGAAGCGGTCGTACTGAGCGCGCTTCTCCGGGTCGGCCAGCACCTCGTACGCCTCATTGATCTCTTTGAACCTGGCCTCGGCGTCGGTCTCGCGATTGCGATCGGGATGATACTGGAAGGCGAGGCGACGGAACGCCTTCTTGATCTCCTCCTCGGTCGCGCTCCGGCCGATGCCGAGCACCTCATAATAGTCGCGCTTGACTGCCATGGTTCCTCGCTCGCTCCCCATTCTCCCCGGTTACGCCTGCCGATGCTCGTCGTCGGCGGCCGGCCCATTCGGGGCCGGCTGGCCGCTGCCGACCTTGACGAGCGCCGGCCGGAGCACCCGGTCGTCGTAGCGATACCCTTTCTGGAGGACGGCGGTCACCGTGCCCTCCGGGCCCGGCTCATGAAGGACCGCCTCCTCGGAGCGCGGGTCGAAGGGCTGGCCGACGTTATCGATGGGTGTCACCCCCTCACTCTCGATCGCCCCGAGGAACTTGCGTTGCGCCAGACGGAGCCCCTCGAACCAGGGCGTTTGCGCGACGCCGGCCGGCGCGTTGCTCATGGCCCGATCGAGGTCGTCGAGGACGGGCAGGAGCTTCCTGATCAACGCGGCGTTGGCATGCTTGACCAGCTCCGTTTTTTCCTGTTCGACTCGGCGGCGGTAATTGATCAGGTCGGCCTCGGCGCGCTGCCAGTTGGCCAGCAAGCGATCCGCCTTCTGGCGCTCCTCGGCGAGCGCCTGCTCGAGGTCGCCCGTGATCGGTTGTTCCGGCGCGGCTGCCGGGCGCTCGGCGTCGCCGCCCGGAACCTGAGACTCCTCAGTCATCAAACTGCCTCCTCTATCGAGTCGAGTGATGAGTGATGAGTGATGAGTGATGAGGCAGGCGTGGCTCATCACCCATCACTCATCACTCGTTACTCATCACTCATCACTCGTTATCACTCGTTCCGCAGCAGGTCGCTCAGGACGTCGGCGACGTAGCGCGTGGCGGAGATGGCCCGCGCGTAGTGCATGCGCGTCGGGCCGAGCACGGCCAGCATCCCGCCGACTTCGCCGGGGATGCCGTACCCGGTCACGACGATGCTCAAATGCTCCAACATGCCGATCCCGGCCTGCCCGCCGATGCTTACCTGAATCCCCTCGGCGCCCGCCATTGGCGGCAGGAGCGCCAGGAACGTCCGTGGCTCGCTCAGCAGCTCGACGGCGTGCCGCAGGCGATCCGGATCCTTGAACTCGGGCTGATCGAGCAGCGCGCGGAGCCCTTCGAGACAGACGTCGTACCGCTGCCGGTCGACGCCGGCCATCAGCCTGATCAGACACCGGCCGATCTGCTGCTCCATCGATGGGGCATCGGCCAGCGCGGCATCGATGGCGCTCGCCGTCCGTCCGAGCAGCCGCCGGTTGAGCGACCGGGTGGCGGCGGCCAGATCCTCCGGCATGGCCGGCTCGTCGAAGAAGAGCAACTGCTGCTTGAGCAGGCCCCCGTGCAGCACGGCGACGAGCCAGGCGCGCCGGTCGCTGACCGGGATGACGTCCAGCCGCTTGAGCCGGCTCGCCGAGACGGTAGGAACCGTCACGACGGCGACGTTCTGCACGGTGTTCGCCAGGATCGCGGCGGCCAGACGGGTCCACTCGGCCGCCTCCCGCTCGACCTGATGGAACTGGTGCAGGATGCGGTGTCGATCGTCGGCCGGCAGGCGCGGCTCCTCCATTAAGAACTCGACGTAGTGCCGGTAGCCGCGCGCCGACGGCACGCGCCCGGCCGACGTATGGAGATGGGTCAGCAGCCCGGCCTCCTCCAGTTCGGCCATATCGCCCCGGATCGTGGCCGGGCTGACGCCCAGAGCGCATTTCCGGGCGATGGTGGCGGACCCTACCGGCCTGCTGGTATCGACGTACTCGGCGATCACGAAGCGGAGGACGGCCTCCTGTCGCGGCGACAGCATGCTTGGCCTCCTGATTAGCACTCGCGGCCAGAGAGTGCTAATCCTGAAAAGAACTGTAGCATCCCGCAGGCGGCTTGTCAATACGCGGCCCGGCAGGTAGTGTACGGAAGATTGTGTCAATCTCGATAGCAGGGGGTCAAGCAGCAGCAAGATCGGTTTCCAGCGCTTCCAGCCAATCCTCCCCCGTGGGAATGAGCAACGCGCCCACTTCCCGCAGC
>JACQGW010000263.1 GCA_016199325.1 Chloroflexota bacterium | reverse complement strand
TGAGCAACGCGCCCACTTCCAGCAGCACCAGGTACACCCGTGCCTCCAAGCCAGCGGTCGAGTGGAACAAGACCACTTGGCGCACCATCTGCCGGAGCCGGCGGTTCAGCCGCTCCAAGGCACTCGCCGTCCGCAGGTACTTCCGGTCCCAGACTTCGCCCCGTTGGGCCGCCTCCTCCAGTACCTCCAGATACACGATCGTCTTCTCGAAGTCCCGCAGCAGGGTCGCCACCGCCTCCCGCACCCGCTCCGCCATCTCCAGGCTCACCCGCTGGTACGGCACAAAGACCGAGAAGCTCACGTCCACCGTCCCGCCGCACGCGCACCGCACCCGGGGCACCCGCACCTCGATCACGAGCCCCTCCGTGATCACGCTGCGCCGGTACCTGCCGTTGCGCCGAAACCAGCCCCGCTGAGGCCGCAGCCCGGCTGGGCGGCGCTCGGCCACATTTCCCGTCGGCGCCCTTGATCGGTGTAGCGCTGTGAGATATACTCGTGACATATCCTAGCCGGGTATCTATGGGGCGAATGGGGTGAATGATGGGAGCCATCTCGCTGAAGCTGTCCGATGACCTGGTTCAGGCCAGTAGCGAGTGTGCTCGGGCGCTCCACCTGTCCAGGGCGGAGTACATCCGCCGCGCCATCGAGCGGATGAACCGGGAAACGCGGGCGCAGCTTCGGAGCCAGCGGCTGGCGGAGGTGTCCCGCAGGGTCCGCGATGAAAGCATGCGGGTCAACGCCGAATTCGCGGCCGTCGAGCAGGACCCGGATGCCGAATAGGGGGGAAGTCTGGCTGGCGAGCCTCGACCCGCCACACGGCACCGAGCCCGGCAAGACGCGCCCGGTGCTGATCGTGCAGGCGCAGGCGCTGCTGGAGGCGGGCCACCCCTCGACGCTGGTCATCCCCATCACCACCAACGTGGTGGTCGACGCCGAGCCGCTCCGCGTGCGCGTGCCGGCCTCCGGACGTCTACGGCGCAGCTCCGACCTGCTGATCGATCAACTGCGGGCGATCGACAATCGGCGTCTCGTCCAGGGGCCGCTGGCGCGCCTGTCTGGATCCCTGATGCAGAAGGTAGCCGGGGCGATCCGCGAGGTGCTCGATCTGGACGAGGGCTGACGCAGCCGGGCGCACGCTCGCCACTGCGGCGCAGGGGCGGTCGTTGGAGATGTCGTAGCGCGCCAGGCAGTACATGCGGACCACCCGGCAGTCAGTGTCTCGGAGCGTCGACGTCGTTGCAGAACCGCCGGTATTCACATTCGGCGCACCGGCCCCGCACCGGCGTCGCCTCAGGCATCCGTTCATGCGCAATCATGTCCCGGAGCTCGGCGATGGCTGTCCGAACCGCCGACCGCAGCTCCGCCGTCAGCGTCCTTTCGACGGTTGTCATCCAGGCTGCGGTAGCCCGTTCGGTTGCGGTAGCTGAAGGTGCCCGCCGCGTGGAGGTCGAGCGAGAAGATTCCCTTGAGCGTCGTCCGATAGAACTGATGCTCGTGGGGGACCGGATCGCCCTCATGGCGCGTCATGGTGCCGAAGTCGTCCGTTGGGGTGACCGGCGCGATCGACACGAACGTGCCCACGCGGAAGGGCGACACCCGGGTGATCTCTGTGCTCGTCGGCGTCTCATTCGCCCGGCTGGCGTGGGCACGCCTTCGCTCGGCGGCACCGGCACGCGTCGATTCTGCCCTCATGTACCCGAACAGGTCGTCGTCCCAGTAGGCAATCGGGTGCCCATCGGTGTAGGCCACCTTCTCCTCGCGGAAGACCGGTGCGGCCTTCCAAGGGATGTCGGACGCGCGCTCCAGGGTGGTGCGAAGCCAGTAGCGAAACGCTTGGGCCGACACGTACGGAAAGGCGCCCTGCCGCGTCCGAATGATGTTCGTCGCGACGGCGTTGGCGGTGCGCGCCATCGGGTTCGCACCCGCATTGTTCAGCAGCTGCCAGGCACGTCAAGCCCTTGTGCCCAGGCTGCCCCCTGCAAGATGTTGACATATTGATGATAATATCGTATGCTTTGATGTATGAGAACGACCATCCGTATCGACGAACAGCTCCTCGGAGAGGCCAAGCAATTGGCCGCACGGCGCGGCAAGAGCCTGACGTCGATCATCGAAGATGCGCTGCGAGAATCGCTTGCCCGACAGCGTGACTCCGGGCAGCGTGAACCGGTGCGCCTCGTGACTTTTGACGGCAAGGGGCTTCTTCCCGGCGTGGATCTGGATGACTCCGCGGCGCTCCTGGACGTCGGG
>JACQGW010000262.1 GCA_016199325.1 Chloroflexota bacterium | reverse complement strand
GTTCGGGGTCTCGGTCGCCGCCTTCCATCGAAATAACGCCGAGCGCAGCCGGCGCTGGCCCCACTCGCTGCTCGCCACCTCGACGCCCGACACCAGTCGGGGCGAAGACGTGCGCGCCCGCATCAGCGTGCTGTCCGAGATCCCAGAGGAGTGGCAGGCCGCGCTGACCCGCTGGAGCGCGCTTAACGCCCCGAAAAAGACCGCCGTCGACGGCGAGCCGACTCCCCACCCCAACGACGAGTACCTGCTCTACCAGACGCTCATCGGCGCGTGGCCGGCGAGCAGTCGGTCCGACCATGCCCAACTCTCCTCGGAGGAGCTCGCCGAGTTTCGGGGACGCATCCTGGCCTATATGACGAAGGCGACCAAGGAGGCGAAGGTCCGCACCAGTTGGGTCAACCCCAACGCGGAGTACGATGCTGCGGTGCAGCGCTTCGTGCTTGCGGTGCTGGCCGACGGGGACGACAACCGATTCCTGAGCGACCTGCGCGCCTTCCAGCGGCGAGTGGCCTACTTCGGCCGTTTCAACGCGCTGGCGCAGGTGCTGCTCAAGCTCACGTCGCCGGGAGTGCCCGACCTCTATCAGGGCACCGAGCTGTGGGACCTCAGCCTGGTGGATCCCGACAATCGCCGGCCGGTGGATTATCGACGACGCTCCGCCCTCCTGGCCGAGCTGAAGGACGACATCGCCCGTGCAGGCCAGGATCTCACGGGCCTGGCGCGCGACCTCCTGGCGAACGCCGAGGATGGGCGGATCAAGCTCTACCTGATCCACCGGACGCTCAGGTTCCGCCGCGCCTGTGAGCCGCTCTTCACCAGCGGCACGTACCGGCCGCTCGAGGCGCGCGGGGCTCAGGAGGACCACGTCTGTGCATTCGCCCGAGCTCTGGGGGAGGAGACCATCCTGGTGGTTGTTCCGCGCCTGGTGGTCGGGCTTGCAGCCGGTGCCGAACGACCGCCGATGGGCCCCGACGTCTGGCAAGATACTCGGCTTGCGCTGCCTGACGAACCCGCTGGTCGGCGCTATCGGAACCTGTTCACCGGAGAAGTCCTCGCAGTGGACGCCCGCGATGGCGAGTCAGGCTTGTCGCTGGCAGCCGTGCTCGCCCACTTCCCGGTGGCGCTCCTGGAGCACGTTGGCGAATAGTCGTCGTGGATCGGACCTTGCGGCGTGGTGGCAGCAGGCGCCGCGGGCGAGACCACCGTGACGATGTGAGGGATGAACGCAGCCACAGCAGGAAAGCTCCTCCCGATCGCCTTCGTGATCCTTGCCATCGCGGCGGTGTCCGGCGCCGTCTGCGGCTGGACGGGTGGCTCGGACAAGACGCAGACGGCCAGGACCACCCCCACTGCCCAAGGTCCGACCCCCACGCCGTACGCGCTCGTCGTCGGCAATACCGGCGGCGCCGGCCTCTACATTCCAAGCGCGGCGGCCGCAGGCGGCCAGCTCCGGGCCTGGCCCGAGGGCACCGAGATGGTCGTCGTCGGCGAAGACCGGCAGGTCGATGGGAAAACCTGGAAGCAGGTCCGGTTCCCCGATGGCTCGGTCGGCCTGGCGCCTGCCGAGTTCCTGGTACCTCCGACCCTGCCGACTCCGATAGCCGCATCGACCCAGGTGAAGCCGCCGACGCCCATACCGGTGCAGCCGACCGCACCCCCGACGGCCACGTCGGCTCAACCACCCGTGTCTCCGACGCCGATGCCTGTGCGGACACCGCCGCCCGCGTCTCCCACGCCGACCCAGGTGCAGACGCAGGCACCCGTACCTCCGACGCCAACCGCGGTGCCGGCGCATTCGCCCGTGCCGCCTACCCCGACGCCAACGTCGATGCCGGTGCCGTCGCCAGGTGGATCGGCGCCCATATCGACGCAGCCGGCCTCGCCGACCCCTGCGCCGACGCAGCCACCCACGCCGACCTCTGCGCCGACGCAGCCACCCACGCCGACCCCTGCGCCGACGCAGCCTCCTACCGTGACGCCGCTGTCGACCCAGCCGCCGACCCCCTCCCCGTCCACCCAGACGCGTTCGACGCCAACGCCGACACCTACCGCGACACGGCCGGCCTCGCCGTCTCCGACGCCAACACAGCCGCCAACGCCATCGCCGGCGGCGAACGCGCTGTCCGTCGGCAACACCGGCGGCATCGGCGTCTACATTCGCCGAACGCCGGCGATGGCCGACAAGATCACGGCCTGGCCCGACGGCACCCGGATGACCGTCGTCGGCACGGATCGGCAGGCGGAGGGGAGGAACTGGAAGAACGTTCGCGCGCCCGACGGAACCGTCGGCTGGGTGCCGGCCGAGTACCTCAGGTGACTCGTGGGAGCTCCGTCGTCCGCTCCAGCACCAGCACGTAATGATCGCCGAGGCTTCGGAGCGGTGCCCAACCGGCGATGCGGCGCTCCCAGCGGGCGAGACGGTCGAAGAGGCCCGGCCAGCGGTCGACCAGGCCGGCGGCTTCGGTTGGCGGCAGCAGGATGCCCAGGCCGACCTGCGTCCGCACCCGAAAGGCCGGGCAGAAGGCAGCGATGAGCGAGCGCGCCGAGGGATAGCATACCCGCAGCGGTAGACCGCCGATCGTCGCCGTGACGCCGCCCGGCCGGAGTCGCCGGAACGCACGGTCGGGACGGCCGTGCGCGAGCTGCCAGACCACCTCCCACGGGCAGAGCGGCCCCATGACGACGACGACGACCGATCCGCCCGGCCGCAGCATCGCGGCGAGGCCGCGAACCAGCGACGACGGCGAGTCGACGCAGTTCAGGACGCCGAAGTTGCTGAACAGGCCGTCAAACGGGCCGCCCAGATCGGCCGCGACAAGATCCTCGCCCGGCATCTGGCGCACCTCGACGAGGCCGGCTACACCCCGCTGAGCCGCCTTGGCGCGAGCCGCCGTCACCATCGCGGCCGAGGCGTCCGTGGCCACAACTCGAACGCCGCGCCCGGCCAGCCAGACGGCGTCTTCGCCGGTGCCGCAGCCGATTTCGAGGACGCGCATCCCTGGCCGGAAATGCGCACCCGCAACATCCCAGACGGCCTGGCGAAGGAGCCGACCAAGGCGAGTGTCGGTGAATCGCGTATCGTAGTCGGCTGCCACAGGGTCGAAGGGAGATGGAATCATTGCCATACACCAGTGCCAAAGGCATCGTCGACAAGACGGGCTGGGGTCCGGGCGCTGATGGACGTTGACTATTAAGTCAGGTATTCCTTGTGCCGCCGGGGAACGGCGCACTCACGTGCGCACTACCAACGACGGCGCTGGTTCGTGGTGCGCACGTGAGTGCGCCGTTCCCCGGCACATACCAGACCAATTCGTCAAAGTTCATCAGCGCCCGGACACCGGTCTCCCTGAGAATCGCTCCCGATTTCGTGGGGGCGCCGTTCCGCGCCTTCGACCTCACCCGCCGTCAACACCATCCCTAGCCGGCCTATGCCGACGTTGGCGGCTGACCGGGCGATGGCGACAGGATCGAGTCGGGCCGCCCGGCGCTCCCGGTCGAGCGCGACAGCGCCGACCATCCACCGGTTGGCGAAGCCGTAGTATCGGCTGGATCGGCGGCCGCTGATGACCCAGTCACGCTCGGTCCGCGCCGACCACTCTCGACGGGCGACGAGCCGGTCCTCGACCTGCCGGTAGTACGGTGTGCCCTTGATCGGGTAGGCGACCGTCGTCAGGAAGATGTCCGGCCGAGCCCCCTTCAAGTGGGCGACCGTAGCTTCGAGGTCGGCTGGCTCCTCCCCTTCGTAGCCCAGCATGATGAACATACCCGACTCGATGTCGTATCGACGGAGGAGCGCGATCGCGGCCTGGACGGCCTCCACCGTCACACCGCGCCCCATAGCGTCGAGGATCCGCTGGCTGCCGGACTCCGAGCCAACCCAGAGCCGGAAACAGCCCATCTCGGCCAGCGTTCGGACCACCTCCTCGCTGAGCCTGTCCGCCCGCGAGATGCACTCGAACGGCAGCCGGAGCCCCCGTGCTTTCAGGAGAGCCGCATACTCGAACAGCCAGCGGTGGTGAATGGTGAAGACGTCGTCGGCATACCAGACCATGTCAGGGCGATACCGTTCGACGATCTGCTCGACCTCGGCCGCGACGTTCCGCGGCGAACGGCGGCGGTAACTCTCGCCGAACACGGCATGGCTGCACCAGGCACAGCAATAGGGGCAACCACGGGCCGTGATCAGCGAAACCGAGCTGCTGCGATGGTATCGATGCCAGACGTCGAGGTAGGCCCGCAGGTCAACCGCCTCCCGATCGGGGAAGGGCTGAGCGTCGAGGTTCTTGATGAACGGCCTCGGCGGCGTCCGGACAAGGGTGCCGGATTCGGCGCGGAAGACGACGCCGCGGACGGCCTCGAGATCCGTCCGGCCCGCCAGGAGCGGCGGAAGGAGCTCCTCCATCGTTTGCTCGCCCTCGCCGACGGCGACCACGTCGGCGCCGGCAGCGAGGTACTCCTCGGCGTACTGGGCCGGCTCCGGCCCTCCGACGACGACGCGAACGCCCGCCTGCCGGCACTCCCGGATCAGCTCGAGCACCGGCAGCCTCGTCAGAAGTGTGGCGTAGAGGCCGACGACCGGCGGTCGCTCGCGCGCGAGCACCTCAGCAAACGCCCGGCGAGTCTGGAACGTCGCATCAAAGACGCCGACCTCGAACCCCCTTGCCTTCAAGCATGAGGTTATGTAAAGCATCCCGAGGGGCGGATAGGGTCTCATCACCTGCCGCTCCCGCGGATCCTCATCCAGGAAGTAGCCGTGTGCCAGCAGCAGGTCCACTACGCCCTCCGTGCGGGGGATCGGGGGTCGGGCACCGAAGCGCCAGCCGCAAACGCCCGAGCGCCCTGGTTCGTAGTCGGCGCTTCGGCGCCCGGTCCCAGGCCCCCGACCCCTGGCCCCCGACCTGCCTGTTTTTCGCGCAACCAGCCCTGGTTCTGACCCGGCAGGCGGCGGCGGCCCCCCGTTGGGAAGCGCTGGCGTCCCGCCGGCCGGGGGAGGGTGCGCCTCGCCGTCGGCCACCCAGCGGGGGAGCACGCGTCTGGGAGCGCAGGCGGGACGCCTGCCAGGATGCGGCCGTGCTGCCGAACTGCCGTCAGGACGATTATGGCCTGTCCAGGACCGATCGGTCGTGCTGCCGAACCGGGGCAGGCGGGAGGCCTGCGCTCCCGGACGAGGCTGCGCTCGCCACGCCCCTCGATCAGTGCCTGCGTCGACCCCGGTGGTGGTCGACGCATCGTCTTGCAGCCAAAGGTCGATCCTCCTGCTGATTGCACGGAAGCTAGCCTAGCCCTCGGCCGCTGACCTCCAGCCCTCGATCCCCGATCCCCGCCGCGTGAGCCACGCGCCGGCGCTGGAGCGGCAACGCCAGCGCGTGGTAGAGGCCGGCGGCGGCCAGCCGGACGTGGCGTGGCCGAACCCGGAGCGGGTGCCGGATCGCGCCGCTGAGGTCGTCGACGATCCGGCGGAGCCGGAACTCCTGGTGAACGAGCCGGTGCAACGCCCGGTAGAAGTCCGGCGGATACGGTCCCTGGTAGAGCATGGCGAGATCGTCGCTGTCGATCCAGTTCTGTCGGGGCCCGAGCTGCGCCTTGACATCCTCGTAGAACGTGGTGCCGGGCAACGGGTAGGAGACCGAGACGCCGATGTCGTCCGGCCGGCAGCGAGAGACCATGGCGAGGGTCTCCTGGATCTCCTGCCAGCCCTCACCCGGATAGCCAAACTGAAGGAAGAACCCGACTCGAATCCCGGCCTGGCGGAGCAGTCGGGCGGCGGTGGCGATCTGCTCCAGGCGAATGCCCTTCTCCATCGCGTCCAGGATCTTCTGCGAGCCCGACTCGGCGCCCAACCAGACGGTCTCGCAGCCGGCCCGTCGGAGCGCGGCGACGACCGCCGGGTCGACCAGGTCGGCCCGCAGCAGGCACTTGAACGGCGTGACGAGGTTCTCGCGCACCACCAGGTCGGCGAAGCGGGCAATCCAGCCCGGCTTCAGGCCGAAGACGTCGTCGGCAAACCAGAGGTGATCCGGGCCGTAGGACGCCTTCAGCAGGGCCAGTTCGGCGACGACGTTCTCAGGGCTGCGCGTGTTGTAGCGCCGGCCGTAGATCGGCTTGGCGCACCAGGTACAGCCGTATGGACAGCCACGCGACGCCACGAGGTTCATCGAGAAACGGCCGTGCCGCCGCCGCCAGATGGCGCGATAGCGGGGAACGTCGATCAGGTCCCAGGCCGGAAACGGCAGGAGATCGAGCCGCCGAACTGGCTCCCGTGGCGGCGTGCGGACGATCTCGCCGGAGGGACCGGGGAACGCCAGCCCCGGAACGGCCTCCGGCGGCGCCGCCAGACGGCCCGACGAATCGAGCAGTTCGGCCAGGGTCGCCTCACCTTCGCCGATCAGGACGTAGCTGGCCCCGTGCGCGAGGAACTCGGCGGCGTGGTCCGTGGCATCGGGGCCGGCCGCGACGACCGTCGAGCCGGCCCGGCGCGCCGCCGCCGCCATCGTGAAGGCGGCCTCCCGCATCCGGAGCAGGCACATCTTGCTCAGGTAGTTGAAGCCGTCCTCGTACAGCACGGCAAATCGGGGCCGGTGCCGAGCGACCGCGGCGGCCCACTCGTCTTCGCCGTCGGCGAGCATGCTGTCGAAGACCGCGACGTCGTGCCCGCGACTGCGAAGGGAGCTCGCCGCATAGAGGGTGCCGAGCGGAGGGTAGGGTTCCATTGCCGCCCAGAGCTTGGGGTCGAACCGCAGGAAGTACGACTGTCCCAGGAGCACGTCCGCCACGGCGCGGGTCACCCGCCGTTGGCGAAGTGATTGACGAGGTCGAGCAGATCGTTCAGGTCGAACGGCTTCGCCAGAAACGCCGCAGCGTTCATTTCTGTCGCGCTCTCGACGGCGCCGCGCGAGGCCGTCAGCAGGATGATCGGGGTGTGCGGGCCCGGGGTCTGGTGGTATGCCCGCGAGAACTCCCAGCCGTCCATGACCGGCATGAGCAAGTCGAGGAGGATCAGGCTCGGCTGGCACTTGTCGACCAGCCTGAGCGCGGCGGCGCCGTGCGGCGCCGCCACGACCTCGTAGCCTTCGGAGGCGAGCGCCAGCGTGATGAACTCGCGAATGCTCTCGTCGTCGTCCACGACCAGGACGCGCCCGGCTGTGCTCATGCCCGATCTTCCCTCTCGTGGCAGTTGGACAGGTCGTCGCCGTCAGTCGGCAGCCACACGACGAAGCGCGTCCCGCCGTCGGGCGGGAACTCGGCGTCGAGCCGGCCGCCATGGAGCTCGACGATGTGGCGGCTGATGTACAGGCCCAGCCCCATGCCGCCGAAGCGGGGGTCCGAATGGGCCTGATAGAAGCGGTCAAACACCCGCTCTCGATGCTCCGGGGGGATGCCGATGCCGCGATCGGTCACCGAGAGACGAACCGTCATGTGGCTCGGCGCCGACACTTCGACGTCGATGGGCCCGCCCACGGGGCTGTACTTGATCGCGTTGTCGATCAGATTGGTGACGACTTGCTCGATCCGGAGCGGGTCGACCAGCGCCGGTGCCGGCGTCGGCGAACGAACGGCGATCGTGTGCTGGTTCGTGCCGGCCTGTGCGGTCGCGGCCACGCCCTCGACCAGGCGCGTGACGTCCACCAGTGACCGATCGAGCACTAGCTTTCCAGCCTGAATTCGAGAGACGTCGAGAAGCTGGGAGAGCAAGAGTGCGAGCTTGGCCGACTGCTGGTCGATGACCCGGAGCGCGCGGCTGATCCGAACAGGGTCCAGGGTCTCGCCCCGTTGGATCTGGCGAACCGTGAGCTGAGCGAACCCGCGCAAGCTGGTCACCGGTGTTTTCAGCTCGTGGGCGGCAACCGAGAGGAACTCGTCACGCGCTCGCACGGCTGCCTCGGCCTCGGCGCGAGCCGCCTGCTCGCGGATGAGCTGGGCTCGTGCCTCCTCGGATCGCTTGCGCTCGATGGCATAGCGGATGGCCCGCACGAGCAGGCCGCTGTCGACGTGCCCCTTGACGAGGTAGTCCTGGGCGCCCTCCTGGACCGCCCCGACGGCGAGCGTTTCGTCGTCGATGCCGGTCAGCACGACGATTGGCACATCCCGCGCGCGCACTCGCAGACGGTCGATGGCGTCGAGGCCCTGACCGTCGGGCAGTAGGAGATCAAGCAGAACCACGTCGAATCGGGACGCGTCCAGGGCTGCCCATGCCTCCGCCAGGCACTCGACATGGACCAGATCGAACTGGGCCGTGCCGACGTCCGCCAGCGTCTCACGCAACAGGCGGGCATCACCGGGGTTGTCCTCGACCAGCAAGATCGAAATCGGTTTGGTGCTCAACACGAACTCGCCGCCAGGCCCTAAGAAGAAGCCTTCCTACAGCGTAGAGCAGAACGCCGCAGATGTCAAGCGGGCGCGAGCAGGCGAACGCGCATCACGCGCTGGTCGTCGGAGGGATCTCGCGGGGGATGAAGCTCCCAGCGGACACAATCGCCGGACTGGTGAGCTGCTGGGCCGCGACCCGCCTGATCTGGTGGCTCAGCCACCGGATCCGCTCGTCTTTCGCCGGCCGGACCAGAGCGCATCGATCCAGGACGTTCGTCAGGCCCACTGCCTGGCCGATCTGTTGAAGCAGTTGCCAATCGATCTGGCTCTTCGACTCCAGCAGGAGCAGGCTCTCCAGCATCTCGCCGGTCGCGGCGATGCCCCGCAGATGGACCTCGTCCAGCGATTGCAGTCGGCTGGCAACGGCGTGGGCCGCCGTGCTCCGGACGGCGGGCTCCCCCCCGAGCTCGGCAAGGATGCCGGCAAGCATCCGTCGGTGCTCGTCGGCCTCAGCACGACAGGCCCGCAGGCCGGCGCGGAGCTCATCGGACAGGGCCTGCCGATCCAGCCGGCCGTAGTGGTCCACCAGCAACCGCTCGACCTCGATGAACTCGCTCAATCGGTCGCACAGGCTCACCAGATTGATGTTCGATCCGATCATGGTGCCTCCACCTTCACCCTCTCATGTGACCGACGCATGCAGCACATCGCGTGCCACGCTTCCCCACGTCGCCGATCGCAGGCGGCCGAGCGTCCTAACCCGATCGTCCTATGATCGCCCCCTATCGCCCGGGTGGCCGCAGCGTTTCCCACAGTGACATCAGCCGGCCGGCTGGAGATTCGCAAACGGAGGTCCAAATGCCTGTCGTCGTCGCATTTCTCATCGCCGTAGCCGCCCTCGGCGGAGGGGTGGTCGCTCACACGGTCATGCCGCCCGAAACCCGCGCCGAGATCGTCGCACAGTTGGTCGACAGCTTCCAGCCAGGAGTCCCTTCAGGTGTCCACCACACCGCCCTCCAGTCCGGCGGTGGTCCTGGCGGATCGGCGGCCGGCGAAGCCCCGTCCTCCCCCCGTCTCGGCGCCGACGAGCCGGTCACCGGGACGGTGCCTGTGAGCGGGACGCAGCCTCTCAGCACCACACTGCCAACCACCAACCCGATCACCGGCACGCTTCCCCCTGCGACGGCCACGCCGACGGCGACCGTCCCGGTAACGCCCTCGATCACCATCACCGGCACGACCGGCAGGCCCGACGATGGGCCGGGCCACCGGGGCGACCCCATCACCGGAACCATTCAAATCAGTCTGACGGCAATCGTCTCGGACGTCAGGCAGCTCGCCGACGATCCCGACGTTCGTGGAGAGAGCTGGAAGGGCCTGCTCGCCAAGCTGGCCGCCGTCCAGGCATCACTCGCTCGCGGGAACGACAGGGCGGCCCAGCACGCGCTGGACGCCTTCCTCCACGAGCTCAACGCCTTTCAGCGGGCGGGCCGTCTGGACCCGGCAGGCTACCGGGATCTGTATGTCCGGTACGAGGCCCTGATCACGGCACTGGGCAAGACACCCCGAGCGGAAGCAACGCCGAAGACCGAGCCGGGCGCGGGCAAGGATCGCCAGGGGGCTTCACCGGACGACGACGCACGCGATGGGCACGGCGATCCCGCGGAAGGCGAGCACGCGCGCCGCGGACACGGCAAACCCACGGCGACTCCAACGCCGCCCCCCGGCACCAGTGTGGCACCGCCGGTTGCCGGCGCCACACCAGGGCCGCGAAGCGATCGCGACGACCGTGGTCGCAGCCAGGACGAGGACCGTCACGGCGGGCGCCCAGAGGATCGCGACAAGGGCTCCGACGACCACGGCAAGCAGCCGGCAGCCGGCGGTCGGCAGTCGGCAGTCGAGGGTCCCGATAGCCGCGGCGCTGGCTCCGGCGACCACGGCAAGGGCCAGGCCGTTCGACGCGGCGACGGCCACGGCGAACGGAGCGGCAAGGGGCGCAACTGAGAATCGTCTCCCCGCTCAGTGGGAGCGGGGCCGGGGGTGAGGGCCTCGTCTCCCCGCTCAGTGGGAGCGGGGCCGGGGGTGAGGGCCTCGTCTCCCCGCTCAGTGGGAGCGGGGCCGGGGGTGAGGGTCGGCACCCGGGCCATGTGAGCACCGACCGACGCGAGAGCGCCCTCACCCCGGCCCTCTCCCACCGAGAGGGGGATGGGGGAGCGCCCTCACCCCGGCCCTCTCCCACCGAGAGGGGGATGGGGGAAGGCCGTTTACCCCTGCCTTTCGGATCGCGTGCGGCACTTGTTGCACCCTAAGTTGGCGTGCTATCATCGTGCCGCCCGTGGGCGCGCGAGGGCGCCGAGAATCGACCGACGAAGCGAGCGCGAACCACCATGCAGATCCGGGCGAGAGCCCAGGCCAGACGGCACGTCATCCCCCTGCGGTCGCTGCCGGTGTACCTCTCGCCCATGCTCGCCATCGCCGCCTGCCTGACCTGGGCGCTCTACCTTGGGTACGGCGCCGCCACCGGGGTGCCGCTCGGCTTTCCGCTGGACGATAGCTGGATTCACCAGACCTTCGCCCGCAACCTGGCCCGAGAAGCCGCCCTGGCCTTCAACCCCGGCGAGCCGTCGACCGGTTCGACGTCGCCCATCTGGACGGCGCTGCTGGCGGTCGGCTACCTGCTGCCCATCGATCCTCGAATCTGGGCCTACGGGCTCGGCCTGCTCTTCCTGGCGCTCTCGGCGGCGGCTGTCTATCAACTGGCACGCTCGCTCCTGCCCGACCGACCGGGTCTGCACCTGGCTGCTGCGCTGGGCACGATGTTCGAGTGGCACCTCGCCTGGGCGGCGCTCTCCGGAATGGAAACGACGCTCTTCATCTGGCTGTCGCTCCTGCTCGTCCTGCGGGCGTTCGGCGGCGCCGGACCGCTTGCGCTCGGGCTGTTCGGCGGACTGCTGACCCTGACCCGTCCCGAGGGCGTGGTGATCTTCGGCCTGGCGATCGTCTGGCGCTCGGCGAGCGCCTTGAGAGCGAAAGGCCAGCGCCTGCCGGACGCCGGCTTCGTGGCGCTGGCCGCGGCAGCCTGGGGGGCGGTCGTGGCCCCCATCATCGCCTACAACGTCGCCGTCTCCGGCGTACCGCTGCCGGCAACCTACTACGCCAAGAACACCGCCTACGCCGTCTCCGTCGGCCCGGTCTCCATCTCTCGATTCTTGATCCGTGCCGCCTTGGAGCTGGCCATCGGCCCGCTGCTCCTCCTCTACCCCGGCCTTGCCTATCTCGGCCTCCGACGGGTCTCTGGTCTGCGGTCCCTGGTCCCTAGTTGGCGGGCGCAGCGCGATTCCCGCCCCCTTGCTTCTGCCTCAAGACCCCCGACCCCTGGCCCC
>JACQGW010000265.1 GCA_016199325.1 Chloroflexota bacterium | reverse complement strand
GCGTCATGCGTCATTCCGTCATGCGTCATGCGTCATTCCGTCATGCGTCATGCGTCATTCCGTCATGCGTCATGCGTCATTCCGTCATGCGTCATGCGTCGCGCGTCGCGCGTCGCTCGTCCTGACGGGTGACGGGATGACGTATGACGCATGACGTATGACGTATGACGTATGACGGCGCTCCCCGTCAACATCGCTGTGGTGGGTCACTAGCCCACCGCCACGCCAAAGAGCGAGCCGGCGAGATAGGTGACGGTCGCCGCCGCTGTGCCGATCACGAGCATCCGTCCGCCGCTCAAGAGCGGGTGCGTGCCGGTAAAGAGCGAGAGCGACGCGCCGATCAGGAACAGCGTGACGGCGCTGATGGCCGCCGTCACGACCAGTGCGGCGGGGCCGGGGATCAGCGCGAACGGCACCAGCGGGACGATCGCGCCGCCGGCAAAGGCGAGGAACGAGAAGATGGCGGCGCCCCAGGGTGAGCCGAGCTCGCCGGGGTCCAGTCCGAGCTCCTCCCGCGCCAGCGTATCCAGCGCGACCCGGGGATCCCGCATCAGGACCTCCACGAGCTGCTCGGCCGAGGCCGCCGGCACGCCCTTGGCCTGATAGATCTGGATGAGCTCGGCGCGCTCCTCCTCCGGATTCGCCTCCAGCTCGGCGCGCTCCAGGCCGACCTGCCGCTCCAGCAGATCGCGCTGCGCCCCCATCGAGACGTACTCGCCGGCCGCCATCGAGAAGGCGCCGGCAAGCAGACCGGCGACGCCGGCCAGCAGGACGAACCGCGGCTCGCCGCCGGCACCGGCCACGCCGAGGATCAGGCTGGTGTTCGAGAGCAGGCCGTCGTTCACGCCGAAGATGGCGGCGCGCAGGCTGCCGCCGCCCCCGCTCCGGTGCCAGCTCTCCAGTCGGTGAACGCCCGGCGCGGCCGGCCGCTCGAGCTGCGCCAGCGTCCGCTCGTGCGCCCGCTCCTCGTCGGCCAGCTCGGCGGCGCCGGCCTGCTGACCGTACGACCGCGTTCCCAGACGCTCCATCCCGCCGGCTATGCCCAGCACCGAGCGGGTGCCGAACCGGCCCGCCAGCCAGAGAAGAATGGCAATCCGACAGCTCGGCCGGGGCGCCGGCCGGCGATCGCCGGCCAGCTCCAGTTTCGCCTGCCAGACCGCGCTGTGCCGCTCTTCCGCCCGCGCCAACTCGGCGAAGATCTCTGCCCGCTCCCGATCCAGCTCGTCAGCGGCCAGGCCCCGGTAGAGCGCCGCGCTGTCGGTCTCGTCCTGGAGGTTCGCCCGGTAGCGAGCGATCAGTCCTTCCTCCGCCCCACCCGGCTCCGACGGCGAATCACGCCTGTTCACCATCCGATTGTAGCACAGACGAGGTCTGTGGTTTGTAGTTTCTCATTTCTGGTTCGGGGCTGCGCTGACTCCCTCGAACCAGAAACCGGAAACCGCAAACCAGAAACTCGCCCGGCGCCGCCGACTTGCAGCGCGCCAGGGAACCCTGGCACAATAGAGCGGCTTGCAGAGGGACTAACCGAGCGAACAAACGGTATTCCGGGCATCTTCCTTGGCGATCTTGGCGTCTTGGCGGTTCGCTATCCCTCCGCACCGTGCCGGCGGCGGATCCGGCGAAAGGCAGTAGAGGGCGATGGCTGTCGATTTCCTGCACCTGAACGACGAGCTGACCGATTCTGAGCGGCTGGTCCGAGAGACGGTCCGGCGCTTCGCCGTCGAAGAGGCGGCGCCGCTGATGGGCGCGGCCTTCGAGGACGGCAAGTTCCCGATGGAGCTCATCCCCCGGCTTGCCGAGCTGGGCCTGCTCGGCGCCAAGCTTCCCGAAGTTGGCGCCGGTCTGGGCGACGTGGCCTATGGCCTGGTCTGCCAGGAGCTGGAGTGGGCCGATTCCGGTCTGCGCAGCTTCGTCTCGGTCCAGAGCGCGCTCTGCATGTACCCGATCTGGCGCTTCGGCTCGGACGAACAACGGCAGCGCTGGCTGCCTCGCATGGCCAGGGGCGAGGCCATCGGCTGTTTCGGCCTGACCGAGCCCGACCACGGCTCCGACCCCGGCGGCATGGTGACCCACGCCGAGCGCGACGGCAGTCGCTGGGTGCTCAACGGCTCGAAGACCTGGATTACCAACGCGCCCATCGCCGACGTGGCAGTCGTCTGGGCGCGCACGCCCGACGGCATCCGCGGCTTCCTCGTCGAACGGGGGACGCCCGGCTTCGCGACGAGTGAGATCCACCACAAAGGCTCGATGCGGGCCTCGATCACCGGCATGCTCCACATCGACGACTGCCGGCTGCCAGCCGACGCGCTGCTGCCGGGGACGAAGGGGCTTGGCTCGGCGCTGGCCTGTCTGAACGAGGCACGCTACGGCATCGGCTGGGGCGTCATCGGGGCGGCAAGCTGCTGCTACGAGACGGCGCTGGAGTACGCTCGCACGCGAAGACAGTTCGACCGCCCGATCGCCGGCTTCCAACTGACCCAGGCGAAGCTGGTGGACCTGCTGGCGGCGATCACGAAGATGCAGCTCCTGGCGTTGCGAGTCGGACGCCTGCGCGAGCAAGGGAAAGCGAGCGTCGTCCACGTCTCCCTCTTGAAGCGGGAGAACGTCGCGGCGGCGCTGGAGATCGCCCGAACGGCCAGGTCGATCCTCGGCGCCAACGGGATCAGTCTGGAGTATCCCATCTTCCGGCACATGGCGAACCTGGAGACCGTCCTTACCTACGAGGGCACCCACGAGATCCATACCCTTATCCTGGGGCAGGAGATCACCGGCATCGCGGCGTTCAGGTGACGGGAACTCGGGGGAACTCGGGGGAAATGCTGGCATGCTCAGCCGCCCGTCCGTCATGTTGAGCCGCAGCGAAACATCTCCCCGGCGCTGCTCGTCCAAGCCGGGGAGATGCTTCGCTGCGGCTCAGCATGACGGGCGGGGAGTCGCCATCGTCG
>JACQGW010000272.1 GCA_016199325.1 Chloroflexota bacterium | reverse complement strand
TGGCGGTTCGTTGTCCCTCGGCACCCATCCAGCGCGCAGCCAACCACATCGAAACCGACCAACGAGGCAACCATCCGTTCAATCCGTTCCCAGAATCCGTTGACAGCCATCCGTTCCCCAAAATCCGTTGACAGCTCGTTCCCCCGAATCCGTTGACAGCCGTCCGTTGACCGCTCGTCACTGCCCGGCGCCGTTCCCATTCGCGATGCGCCGGCGGAGGGCTTCGGTCTCGGGCATGGGCGCGACGCCGAGCTCCTGGGCGAGCACGGTGCGACACTCCAGATACTGGCGGAGCGCCTCATCGCGCCGGCCGGCGCGCCAGAGCGTCTCCATCAGCGCTCGATGGACGTCCTCGATCGTCCCCTCGACCTGGAGCGCCCGGCGGTAGCAGGCAACGGCGGCGTCGAAGTTCCCTCCCTCTCGGTGGAGCCCGGCGGCCTGTCGCAGCACGTCGAGGAAGCGATCACGGAAGCGCTCGCGCTCGGCGGCGCACCAATCGCTGTACCGTTCGTCCTCCAAAAAGTCGCCGGCGTACAGGGCGACGGCCTCCTCGTAGGCGTCGATCGCCTGTTGCCGGCCACCGTGGGCTGCGAGCCGGGTGCCCCGGTCGGCCGCGTCGAGGAAGAGCCGGCTATCCAGACGGTGCGGCGAGCCCGGGTCGAAGACCAGGAAGTCGCCCTCGCGGCGGACGAACGACGACGGCTGATCCGCCGGCGCGCTGGGCTCCAGAGCGCGGCGCAGGTAGTGAACGGCGACTTTCAGGGCTGTGGCGGCCGTGTGCGGGTCGGTCTCGGGCCAGAGGAGATCCATCAGCTCCTCTCGATGGACCGGTTTGCCGTATCGGGTCAGCAGGATCTTCAAGAGGGTGAGCGACCGCCGCCGGACGAACTGCCCCGGTGGGATCGCCTGCCCATCACGCGACACGGCGAATGGGCCGAGACAGCGGAGGTCGAGGAACGTGGGGGTCGGGGGTCAGGAATCGAGGGACGGGACGCGCCCTCACTCCCGGCTCCTCTCATGCTCGGGGGACGAGCTGCCAACGGATTCTGGGAGCGGATTGAACGGATTGGAGCCGAATCCGTTGACAGCTCGTCCCCGGCCGGTGCGGCAGCTCTTCCGTTGATGCCTCCGGGGCTCGGGGGAACCGCGCGCCCCCACTGCACCACGACGCGGGCGTTGTGGAGCTTCACCGCCACGGCGTCGAGCAGATCGTGGAGGAAGCTCAGGTGGCGTGTTGGCAACGGCTCCCGGCGCGCGCACGCCAGCAAGGCGGCGCCAAACGGTTTCCCGCCGACCGCGAGCGGGAGGCACAGGGCGCCCGGCAGCGCGCTGAGAATCGCCCGGCAGACCGATGCGCCACCCGGCGCGCCACAGTCGGACCGCCGACCGCCGACTGCCGACTCCGGACTTCCGACTGCCGGCTCCGGACTCCCGACTGCCGACCGCCGACCGCCGACTCCCGGCTCCCGACTCCGGACCGCCGACTTCCGACCGATGAGCCACCCGGCACAGCGTCGGTGTGGACGAGGCACTGGCCCTGAGCCATCGCCGGACACTGGGATCCTGGGTAGGCGCGCGCCGGCGAACGGTGCGCATCCAACGGTATTCTCCACTCGCCGACGACCTCGAGGGCTCGAGAAGGCTCGTCGACCAGCAGGAGCGCGCCGCCGTCGAGGTTGGCGACTTCTACCAGCAACCGGATGAACTGCGCCGCCAGGTTGCGGAGGTTCGTGGCGGCGTCGACGTCGGGGGCGACCGTGGAGAGCGTGGCCAACTGGGCGGCCCGCAGACGGGCGATCTCGATGGACTGCCCGAGGTTGCGCGCCTCGCTCAGCAGCCGCGGAAGACATCGAGCGATCGAGGCGCCGCCCTGGGAAAACACGACCTGGAGACTGCCGAGTGAGCCGGAGTCGCCGCAGACGGGAACACAAACACCCGAGTGAAACCCGGCGCGCCGGACCGACGTCCGGTGCATGCGCTCGTGGGGAGCCAGATCGAAGCTGAACACCGGCTCGCCGGTGCGGGCGACCAGGCCGGGGAGGCCCCCGTCCTCGTCGAGCCAGGGCCGTGCGGAGAACGCTTGCCCCACGCGTTCACGCTGCGCAGCCGGCACCAGCGAGCGGCCACACGGCGCCGTGAGGAAGAGCTCGGCCGCGTCGGCGCCGGTGGCGGCCAGGAGCCGGTCCAGGAAGCTGTCGAGGTCCGGCCGATAGATCGAGCGCTCGTCGTCGGCGGGGTGCGATTCCCCATCCGAGGGTGAGTCGCTCGGAAGCATCCCGCGCTCGTGGAGCGCAGTCATACGGGTGCCCATCAGCCGTCGGCCTCCACCGCCGAGAGGTTCGTGGCCGCAGGACAGCGTCGGACTCAGACGCTAGACCGGCGCCGAGAGAGAACGAACCGCCAGGACGCCAAGATCGCCAAGGGATCTGCCGGATGCACCACCAAACGTCCTGGGCCTATTGTACCAGGCGTCCGTGCCCAGGTCCAGCCCGATTGATGGTAATAGATCACTGAATCGTCCAGCCTGGCTGTCGGGCAGCCAGCATCCGACGTGACGAAGAAGAGGCCGGCGGCGTATCCGGGAGCGCAGGCGTCTCGCCTGCTTGGGTTGGGTCGACTGCCAAACGGTGGCGCGCCTGGCGATTGAGGCGAGGACCGGGCGCTGAAGCGCCAACTACGAACCATCACATCATGCTTGACGGACCGCTAGGGATGCTGCACCCAGCCCGCCCTGACTGACCACTCGAAGAGCTGGTTCCCCGTGGGGATCTTGCGGTCGACAAGCTGTTGGATTCTTTGGGCAGTCTCGGCCGCTGGCCTGTGAGGGGTGATCAGGATGCCCGGGTGGTCGCAGTAGAAGTCGGCCATCGGCTACGAGGCTGCGCGGGCTGGTTCATTCGCCTTGATCCGGGCGTCTATGACTGCTCGGTGCCGACGATAGTATGCGAGCGCCGCCTCGACGGCTTCCACCGGCACGTCGTAGTCCGCTGCGACCTGGCGCGCATTGCGACCGATGGCCTTGTAATGGCCGACGATCGCCCAGACGGGAACGCTGGAGCCGACCAGCCACACTTCGTCGATTCCCGGCTTGCGAGGGTTTTCCTCGACGTGTCTCCTGATCAGCTCATCCGTATCCATTGTTGGCGACATCCTCGTTCTACCCCCTGCACGTTCGGGGCCGTCGGCACGCCAAGAGCCCGCCCCTCATGCATGGTAGTCTACCTCCCGAGTCCGCCCGGCGTCAATGGGAAGCATTCAGCTTTCAGCGGTCAGCGATCAGCCTGACACGATTCCGGGAGCGTCTCCCCTGTCGCCTCATTCTGCCGAAGGCTGACCGCTGATAGCTGACCGCGTGCGTCACGCGCTCGGCTGGTATCTCCCCCGCCCGGCCAGATCGCGGCAGCGCCGGGTGGCCAGCCAGTAGACCGTCTCGTAGCGGGTGATGACGGCGGCCAGGCTGTGGGCCTGCACCAGCTCGCGGCTGCGCTCGCCCATCCGGCGGCGGCGGTCGGGGTCGCGCAGGAGCCGGAGCAGCTTCTCCGCCAGGTCGGCCGTGTCGCCGGGGCGGTGGAGGTAGCCGTTCTCGCCGTCGTCGATCAGCTCGGGGATCGCGTAGGCATCGGCGCCGACCAGGGGAAGGCCGCTCGCCGCCGCCTCCAGCAGCACGATGCCCTGGAGCTCGGCCTCCGAGGGCAGCACGAAGACGTCGGCCGCCCGATAGACCAGGGGGAACAGCTCGTCGGCGATCACACCCGTGAACGACACGTGCTCCCGAATACCGGCGGCCTCCACCAGCGCGGTGATCTCGGTCGCGCCGGCGCCGGTCAGGACGAAGTGTGCCGGCGCCGCGTCGAGCACGCGGGCGGCCGCGGCGATCAGGACGTCGAGCCGTTTCTCGAAGGCCAGCCGGCCGGCATAGAGGACGATCGGCGGGTCGGGCGGCACGCCGAGGGCAGCCCGGGCGGCGGCGCGCTCGGCCTCCGTCGCGGCGGGACGGAACTGCGCCAGGTCGACGCCGTTCGAGACCGCTATCGGCTCGCTGGTCAGCCCGTGCTCGCGGAGCAGCCGGCAGGCGGTCTGCGACGGCGCCGTCACGACGTCGCACCGCCCGCCGAAGTGGACGACGTTCTCCCAGAACTTCGCCCCGAACGCGCGAAAGACGAGCGAATCCTTCTGCTGGGTGGGCAGCAGGTTCTCGGGCATGGCGTGTTGCGTCGCCACGATGGGGATCGCGCTCTTGCGCGCCAGATGGGCCGCCGCCGCGCCGATGTAGGCGGGGATCTGGATGTGGACCACCTCCGGCCGAAAGGTGCGGAACGTCCGCGCGACCAGCGCATGGGGGAGGAACGCGACCCGAATCTGGTCGCGATTCGTGTACTGCCGGAGGTGGAGCGCCGGAATCGACCGGCAGCGGACCACCGTCGTCCGACCTTCCCGTTCGACCCGATGGCTGAAATCCGTCGAGGGCGCCAGCACGAGGACCTCGTGGTCGCGCCCGGCCAGCCCATGCGCGAGCCGGCGAGCGGCGATCGCGCTCCCGCCCAGCGTCGGGGGATAGTACTGGTCGGCAACGATCAGGATGCGCACACTGCCTCCCGTTCCTGGACAGGAGCGCACGAAGCGTGCCAGTTGCTGGTTCGATGGTTTTTGGTTTCTGGTTTTTGGTTGTAACTATTCAGCCGTCTGGGAAGCGTCTATAATGGGGAGCGAGCTTGCCCCGACGGATGGTGATGGAACAGAACGTGTGTAGGCAGTACCCGTGGAACAAC
>JACQGW010000273.1 GCA_016199325.1 Chloroflexota bacterium | reverse complement strand
GCCTGGCGCAAATTGGCGACGCCCACCCTTTCGGAGTCGAGTTCCCCCGAGTCCCCCCGATCCCCCGGAGTTCCCACGAGTTCCTACGAGTCCCCGATCCTCCCGAGCTCCTACGAGTTCCTACGAGTCCCCACGAGTCCCCACGACTTCCCCCGAAGGCGATGGAGCTCGCCGCGGCAGCTCCTCCGAGCGCAGGAACGCTAGCACCCGCGGGTCGGCGGGACGCTCGAAGACGTCCGCCGTGCTGCCCAGCGCCGCCACCCGGCCGTCGAGGAGCACGGCGACGCGATCGGCCAGCGCGCGCGCCTCGGCCTGGTCGTGGGTGACCAGGACCGTCGTCGTCCGCTGCTCGTCGAGGAGCCCGACGAGATCGTGGGCGAAGGCGGCGCGGGTGGGGGCGTCCAGCGCCGAGAACGGCTCGTCGAGGAAGAGCACCTCGGGCTCGACGACCAGCGCCCGCGCCAGGCTCACCCGCCGCGCCTCCCCACCCGAGAGCGTCCGTGCCGAGCGCCGGGCAAGGCCGGCGATGCCCAGCCGATCCAGCCAGGCCGCGACCCGCCGGTCGATCTCCCGACCCGGGATCCCGCGCAGGCGGAGACCGGTGGCGACATTCTCGAAGACCGTCGTATCCAGCAGCAGCGGCTCCTGAAAGAGCATCGCCGTTCGCCGCCGGTAGTCGACCGCCTCCCGCCAGCTCAGCGCCCGGCCGCGGAACCCGACAGCGCCGGCCGTCGGCCGTTCCAGGAGCGCCAGACAGCGGAGCAGCGTGCTCTTGCCCGCCCCGTTCGGCCCGAGCACCGCCAGCACCTCGCCCTCGGCGACCGCCAGGCTCGGGACGTCGAGGATCGTCCGCCCGGCCCGATCCACCCGCAGGCCCGCTACCGCCAGGAGCGGCTCGGCTGCCAGGGGGATCGGCTCGGCTGCCGCCGTGAACGGCGGGCCACGGGCGGTCATGAAGTTGGTCAATCGGCCCTTCACGCCCGGCCGGCTGGACGCTGCCGCCGTGAACGGCGGGCCATGGGCGGTCATGATGGTCGCTCCCGCTGCTGGACCCAGGTAAGGCCAAGGTTGACGGCGTACATCAGCCCCAGCAACAGGAGGCCGAGCGCCAGCGCCAGGTCGAAGTTGCCCCGGCTCGTCTCCAGGACGGTCGCGGTCGTCAGCACCCGCGTCTGGCCGGCGATGTTGCCGCCCACCATCATCGACGCGCCCACCTCCGAGATGACCGCCCCGAAGCCGGCCATCACCGCCGCCAGCAGCGGCAGCCGCGCCTCGCGCATCAGCAGCCAGAGGAGCTGCCGGCGGGTGGCCCCGAGCGACAGGATCTGGAGGCGGAGCTTCGGATTGAGCTGCTGCATGGCCGCCGCCGTCAGGCCGGTGACCATGGGCGCCGCCAGGACGAACTGCGCGATGACGATAGCCGCCGGCGTGTACAGCAGCCGCAGCTCGCCGAGCGGTCCGCTTCGCCAGAGCAGCACGGTGATGAGCAGCCCGGCCACCACCGGGGGCATGCCCATGCCGGTGTTGACGAGCCCGAGCAGCAGGCGGCGCCCCGGGAACCGCGCCAGCGCCAGCCACGTCCCCAGCGGCACGCCGACCGCCAGGCTCAACAGTGTGGCGGTGAGCGACAGCCGCAGCGAGAGCGCCACGATCTGGAACACCCCCGGATCGCCGCTCAGCAACAGCCGCGCCGCCTGGCCGGTGGCGCTTACGAGCAGATCCAAGGTCTTATCTCCGAAGATGATGAGCGCCGGACAATGGTGGTCTCAGCGCCGTTGGCAGGCCGCCGAGACCCTTGCTGGGAGCGCAGGCGTCCCACCTGCGGTTGCCCGGGTTGTCGACGAACCGGGGCGGCCAGGACGGCTGCGCTCCCAGATGACCGATTCGCGCCGAGCGCGCACGCATCTTGCAGCCTCCGGCAGCCAGGAAGGCTGCGCTCCCGGACGGCCGCCGACCGGGGCGCCCTCTACCACTCATCGACCTTGCCCGCATCGGGAAAGAAGAGCGGCTGGCCGAACTTTTCTTTGCCGAAGGTGGCGATGACTTCCTGCGCTTCGCGCGTGACGAGGAAGGCGGCGAAGGCCGCGCCGCCGGCGGCGTTCACCTTCGGGAACTTCTGCAGGCTCACCGGCATGACATGGTACACGTTCAGGAGCGCCCTGGACCCTTCCACCAGGATCGCGAGCCGGATCGTCGCCTTGCGGGCCAGGTAGGTGCCGCGGTCGGCGAGGGTGTAGGCCCCCTTCTCGCTGGCGATGTTGAGCGTGGCACCCATGCCCTGGCCGGCCTCCTGATACCACGGCTGGCCCGACGGGCTCAGCCCGGCCGCCTGCCAGATCGCCAGCTCCTGCTTGTGGGTGCCCGAATCGTCGCCGCGCGAGATGAACGGCGCGCCGGCGCGGGCGACCTTCGCAAGGGCGTCCTCGGCGATGGCGGCGCTCCGGATCCCGGCCGGGTCGTCCGGCGGGCCGACGAGCACGAAGTCGTTGTGCATGACGAGCAGCCGCTCGGTGCCGTTGCCGTCTGCCATCCACTTCCGCTCGGCCTCCGGCGCGTGGACGAGCACGACGTCGGCCTCGCCGCGCCCGGCGAGCGCCAGCGCCTGCCCGGTGCCGACAGCGATGGGCTTGACGCGATAGCCCGTCTGCCGCTCGAACATCGGCACGAGCACCTCCAGCAGCCCCGAATCCTGGGTGCTCGTCGTCGTCGCCAGGACGACCTCCTCCTTGCCGGCAGGCGCACGCGCGATCTCCGTGAGGCTCCGCAACCCCGCCGTCCCCGTCGTCGTGGCCGCAGGATCCCGACCGAGACCGGCCGAATCCGGCGCCGGCGTGGCACAGGCGACGACCAGCAAAGAGACCAGCGTCAGAGCGAGTGTGATAAGAGGGGAGAAGGTCCGGCGCTCTTCGGCTCCAGCCAATCTAGCCAACGATCCGCTCCTCTCCGGTCGTCGAAACGTCGTAGCCGGCCATGGCGCCGATCAGACGGCGGAAGCCGGCGCTGCGGATGGCCGCCAGAAGCGCCTGCACGTCGGGACGCCGGCCGGCGGCGGCGGGGATGACCAGCTCGTAGGGCTCCTCGGCGAGCGGCACGAAGCCGAGGCCGTAGGCCGCGGCCGCCGCCTCAATGCCGAGGCCCGCGTCGGCGGCTCGCTGGGCCACCGCCGCGGCGACGGCCAGATGGGTCGGGTATTCCTGGACATAGCCGGCCACGGCGGCGGGATCGATCCCGGCTCGGCGCAGGAGGAAATCCAGGAGAACCCGTGTCCCCGACCCCCGCGGACGGTTGGCCAGCACGACGTCCGGCCGGGTCAGGTCGGCCAGCCGTTCGATGCCCCTGGGATTCCCTCCGGCGACGAGTAGGCCCTGACGCCGGCGTGCCAGCGTCACCAGGAGCATCGGCTGGCCGGGCAGCAGGCGGCGGACGAACGGGGCGTTGTATTCGCCGCTCTCCTCGTCGAGCAGATGGCAGGCGGCGATCTCCGCCTCGCCGCGCACCAGCGCGACGAGCCCTTCGAGACTGCCGGCGTAGCGCGCCTCGACGCGGATCGGAGGCCGGTCACGGGCCAGGCGGCGGATCAGCGCCTCCAGGCTCAGGTCGTGGCTGCCGACGAACGCCAGAGTCCCGGCCGGGCGCTGGGTGAGGACCGGCAGCGCGGCCGCCGGACGGGCCCGCCAGCGCGCCGCCTGGAGAGCGACCGCTCCCTCGACCTCGTCGGCGGTGTAGCCAAGGGCCAGAGCCCGCACAAAGGCGCCTTCGGCCAGATCCACGAGCCGGGCGGCTCGCTCGGCGCGCAATCGCTCGCCGGCCCCGGCCGAGATGACGGTGCCGCCGCCACGGCGGGGCAGCACCACGCCGTCATGGGCCAGCTCGGCATAGGCACGCGCCACGGTGTTGACGTTGACGCCCAATCGCTCGGCCAGATCACGGACCGGCGGCAGGCGATCGCCGGGACGAAGGTCGCCGGCAGCGACCTGCCGGCGGATCTGCTCGCCGATCTGCACGTAGATGGGCGCCACGCTGGTCGGGTCCAACTGCACGTTCATCGGGCTCTCCGGCTCGGCTGCACACGCGTCGTGCGTCATAGAGGTTTGTCGGGATCCCCAGCTCGACTCCGCACTCATACCCATGTTGTCATAGACAGATCCTGTTTGTCCTATACCTCATAGGACAAACAGGACTCTACCACGGGCGGAATCCGGTTGTCAAGAACGAGTGATGAGTGATGGGTGATGAGTTCGGTGCTCAAATCGCGCCAGAGAGCCTTTTTTCAGGGGACTCTTGTCATGCTGAGCCGCAGCGAAGCATCTCTCCGGCATTCCTGTTTCAAGCCGAGGGGGATGCTCCGCTGCGGCTCAGCATGACGGACGGGGGCGTCCGGACCCGCGGGTGGCTTGGCCGGTGCATCAATAGGTGGTGCCTTCGGCAAGCTCAGGGTCCGGCCGGCGCTGGCCCCCGACGCCGCTACAGTCGCTTGCGGACGAGCAGCGCCATGGCCGACACCAGGCACGCCGCGATGCCCAGCCCGGTGAACGCCGGATGCATGCCGAACCGGTCGATCATGAGCCCCAGCATCGGCGCCGCGATGCCGCCGATCTCCTGGTTGAAGAAGTAGTAGATGCCCATCAGGCTGGATCGCCGGTGCGCGGGCACGGTGTCCATCACGAACGACTCCATGACCGGCATCCGCATCGTCATGATGCCACCCACGAGGACGACGATCACGACGAGGGGGATGCCCCAGTCGAGGCGCGTCATCAGGAAGAGGAGCGGGCCCGTCGCGGCGAGGGAGGCGACGATCACCGGTTTGCGGCCAAACCGGTCGGACAGCGTGCCGCCGAGCGGTGCGCCGACGATCCCGGCCCCGAACATCAGGCCGACAGTCGTCGCCGCCACCGGCACGTCGAGCCGGAACCGGTCGACCAGATAGAGGGAGAGGAACGCGCTGACGCTGGAGCCGATGATCGTGAACGCCGAGACGAGCAGGACGACGCCGCCGAGGGCGCGCAGCAGCAAGCGAACCTCGACCTTTTCGACCTGCTTCTTGTCGGCCGCTGAGACCGTAGCGGAACGCTGGCGCGTCAACTGCCAGAACGCCAGCCCGCTCAGAATGGTCGGAATGGCCAGAGTAATGTAGGCGCCGCGCCAGCCGGCGGCCGATGCGATCAGGCCGGCCAGCACTGGCGTGACGAGAAAGCCGGCGCTGCCGCCGATCGTGTGCATCCCGAGCACGCGGCCGCGCACCGCGGGCGGGCAGTAGCCGGCGATCAGCGCCGCCATGGGCGCGTGGTAGCTGCCGCCGAAGAGGCCCATGAGGATGAGCAGGATCAGAAACTGGCCGAACTCGCCCGTGAGGCCGATCAAGAACGTCGCCAGGCCGACCCCCAGCAGACCGATAGTGACGACGATCCGCCCGCCGAATCGGTCGGCGACGGGGCCGAGCGGAACCTGGCTGGCGCCGTAGGTGAGGGTGAACGCCGAGACGAGCAAGCCTGCCTGGAAGTAGCTGAGCTGGAAGGCATCCCGGATCAGGGGGAGGAGGGGCGCCAGGATGCCGGTGTTGAGATGGTGGCTGAAGTGGACGAAGATGAAGAGCGGGAGCAGCGCCCCGACCGGGGAGCCGGCGACGCGCGTCAGAATGGCCATATCACCTCCAAGTGTCGAATGGACCCACCGCTACGGGCAGGTCAGCTTCATGAACGTCAGGGCGCCGTCGCTCGTGGCCGAGAACGCCTTGCCACGGTCATAGAAATAGACGGTATACTGGCCGGCGGGCTGTCCGGCAGCCGTCACCGAGAGCGACGTCACGCTGCCGTTGTCGCTCGCCACGTCGCCGCCCGGCGGATTCATGGCAACCGGGTTCGGCTGGCCGGCGAACGGATTGCCGGCGTAGATGCTGAGGTTGATGTTGTTCCGCTCCGGGATGGTCCACTGGGCGGCAATGGTGCCCGCCGCCGACGTGTCGAACGTGTACCAGTAGCCCTCGTTCGAAATGAGCACCGACACCGAGACCGAGACGAGACACGGCGTCGCCGTCACCGTCGCCAGCGGCTTCCAGCTCGTCAGTCGCGTCGCGCCGCCGGTCGTGTAGGCCATGCCCCGCGCCATCGCCGGCGTGATCTCGAAGCCGAGGATGCGGGCGAACGAGAACCGAATGGTGTTCGTAACCGCCACCCAGACGGCGCCGGTCGTCGCATCGGCCTGGATGCCCCAGACGAGATGATCCGGCGTCGTCCCCCCGCCGTCGTAGACCGGCGTACCGGCCGTCGCCAGCGGCGGCTGAGGAACGACCGCCTTCGTCGTGTTGGTGATGACGTAGTTCAGCGCCGTCTGCTCCGCGGTGCTGGCATTGCTGGTTTCGGCAAGGACCTGTGCCCCGGCGAGCGCCGCGGCGTCGGCCATCGTCTCCAGATACGAACGATTGGCGAAGTGGGCGCCGACGTCGACGGCGAGCGCGGCCAGCGCCACGAGCGCGCTCATCGACAGGGCGACCAGCACGAGCGCCTGCCCGTATCGGCCCGCCCACCCGCCTGCGGGACCGGCGCGCGCCCCAACGGAGCGCCCGACCGAAGTGGCAACCAGACGAAGGATCCTCACAGGTCTCCAGAGGCAAAACGTTCCCTGGGCGATTCTACCCGCAAGACGCCCTGGTGGCAAGTGCGCGGTCTCGCGCTTGACGTCCCGCCGGCGTCCCCCTATAGTCGTGCCGACTTATCGAGGAGGGGAAGGCATGGCAAGCGAGGTCCTTATCCGCGCCGGCACGGTGATCGACGGCACCGGCGCATCGCCGCAACACGACGTCTCGGTCTGGGTACGCGACGGCACGATCCAGGTCGTGCGCGCCGCCGCCGACCCGATCCCCGGCGTTGCGCCGAATGCCGAGCTGATCGACGCGTCCGGGCTGACGCTGCTCCCTGGACTCATCGACACCCACGTCCACCTGGCGTTCAGCGCCGGCGAGCATCCCCTGACGGACCTGCTGAGCGAGGGCGACGATCGCATGATCCTGCGCGCCGCCGGCAACGCGCAGGTCGCGCTGCGGGCGGGCATTACGACGGTTCGCGATGCCGGCGGACGCCGCAGCGTCGTCCTGGCCCTGCGCGATGCCATCCGTGACGGCCTGCTGCCGGGCCCGCGCGTCGTCGCCTCCGGCATGCCGATCACGACGACGGCGGGTCACTGTTACTGGCTGGGGCTGGAGGCCGATTCCGCCGACGAGGTTCGCAAGGCCGCCCGCACGCTGCACCGCCTGGGCGCCGACTACTTCAAGGTGATGGCGACGGGCGGCGGCATGACGCCGGGCAGCATGCCACTGCATCCGCAGTACACGGTTGACCAACTGGCCGCGCTCGTCGAGGAGGCCCGGCGACTCGGCAGGACCGTCGCCGCGCACGTCCACGGCACGGCCGGCATTCGCAACGCCGTCGCTGCCGGCGTGACGACGCTGGAGCACTGTAGCTGGCTTGGCGACGGCGGCACCGCGTTCGACGAAGCCGTCGCCGAGGAGATCGTCCGCAAGGGCATCTACGTCAACCCGACGGCGGGCATCAGCTTCACGCTCGACGCCCGGTCCGACTCGCTGACGCCGGCGCAGAAGCAACTGCTCGCCCGGCGCGAGAGCCGCACGGCCGCTCACCGCCGCCAGGTCGAGCTGGGCACGAAGATGACCGCCGGCACCGACGCCGGAGTAGCGCGGGCACCCTTCGACTGTCTCATCCAGAACCTGCAAGTCATGGTCGAGCATCTGGGGATGGCGCCGGTGGCGGCGATCCGGGCCGCCACCGGCCTGGCCGCCGAAAGCATGCGCCTCGACCACGAGATCGGCACCATCCAGCCGGGCAAGCGCGCCGACCTGATCCTCGTCGACGGCGATCCCCTCGCCGCCGTCGGCACCCTCCGCCACGTCCGCCGAGTGTTCCAGGATGGTCGGACCGTAGTCGTCGGCAAGTGTCTGTGCTGAACGTCCAGGGTTTCTGGTTTGTGGTTTCTGGTTCGAGAGTGTCAGCGCAGCTCCAGACCAGAAACCAGAAACGAGAGACCAGATAGGCCGCGCTCCGCGAACTCCGCGCCTCCGCGTGCGGGTTTTCATGAGGCATTGCGGCGCGGGAGGGCGATCGTTGCTACAGGCGCCGGAGATGGCCCGGCGCCTTCGAAAGGACCTCACGCCCGTCGGCGCGGACCACGACGTCTTCTTCTGCCTGGTAGATGCCGTCCTCGCGGATGACGACGGGCTCGACGGTGATCACCATGCCCGGCGCCAGGATCGTCTGATCCGTCAGGGTGACGTTCGGCGGCTCCGTGCTCAGGAGGCCCAGCCCATGGCCGAGGCGCCCGGCCTGGTGGGGCGTCAGACCGTGGCGGGTGAGCTCGCCGTTCACGGCTTCGGCGACCGCCGAGACTGGAATCCCAGGCCGGATGGCCTGCACGCCCGCGCTCGTCGCCTGGCACACCACCTCCTGGAGGCCCTGCTGCTCCTCGGTCGGTCCCCCAAAGACGCCGGCCCGGCAGAAGTCCGACCAGTAGCCGTCGACGATCGCCGCCAGGTCCATCCAGAGCATCTCGCCGGGCTGGACGGCGCGATCACGCGGCGTGCCGAAGGTGCGGTGGTACTCGCCCCGGCCGGAGGTGATCATCACCCAGCCGGGGCGGTCGGCGCCGGCCGCCATCATCAGCTCGCCGACGCGCCGCGCGATCTGGCGCTCGGTCATTCCGGGGCGCGCCTCCGCAAAGATGCGCTCGAAGGCGTCGTCTGTGATAGCGCAGGCGCGGCGCAGGCGGTCGATCTCGGCCTCCGACTTGGTCATGCGCACCTGCCAGATCGCGTCCGACGCGTCGGCGAACGACGCCGCCGGCAGCGCAGCCCGCAGGCGCTCATAGTCGACGTGGCTCAGGTTCAGCCGCTGCTCGTAGCCGAGCTCGGCGCCGATCCGCGCCTGCGCGAGGCCCAGCCGGCGACAGACCTCGGCGACGACGTCGACCGGCGCCGAGCCGATGCTCGTGTGCGGAGCGACGTCCTCGATCCAGGACTCGCGCCGGGCCTCGCTCGCCAGGCTCTGGGGAACGACCAGGACCGGCGATCGGCCGCGCGGCAGGACGGCGATGAGGTTTCGGGTAAAGCTGACCCAACTGTGCTGGACGACAAAGCCGGTGAAGTAATTGAAGTTGGCCTCATGGGTCACCAGAAGCGCGTCCAGCCCATGCTGCTCCAGAGCCGCCTGGAGGCGTGCGGAGCGCTGATCGTACTCGGATGGTGGGAAGTTCATGTCTCCTCAGTGGTTTTGATGGGTAGCGCCTGTCGAAAGGTGACGT
>JACQGW010000277.1 GCA_016199325.1 Chloroflexota bacterium | reverse complement strand
CTCTGCGTTCTCTGCGCCTCTGCGGTTTCGTCAGGCGCTCGGAATCCGCGGGTCCGTCGCCGCACGATCGTCAGCTCGCTCGGTACTGAGTGCCGGTGAGGGGGATGCGAACCTCGGGGGAGCGCCGCCAGGCTTCCGGGCTCAGGCGCTTGAGGTACTCGGCCACGGTCCGGATCTGGTCGGGCGTCAGATCGATCCAGGAGTCGCCCTGGCCGGCGCGGAACTGGCGCACTGACGCCTGCTCCCAGTCGATCCAGCCGCGGTCGGCCTGGGCGCGAAACGGGTAGCTCGTGATGCCGGTGAAGAGGATCGGCTTGCCGAACTGCGTCTGGATCATGAGGTAGACGGCGGTATGCTCGCTCTCGGGCGGCAGCTCGGACGAGTCCTCCAGCCAGGTCGTGATGCCCTGGACGAACTGCTCGAAGTCCTCCGAGACGATCTTGGCCCGCTGCAGCACGAGGGTGATAGCGTAGCTCAAAGCAACCTCTCCATCTCTGAGAGCATGGATTTCAGGGAACGTGCCCGCTCAGCTCGTTGTGCCGCTCCATTATGCCACATCGAACCGGACACGTCGAACGGAATGAGCATGATGGGTGTCACCAGCCTGCAGGCTTGATGATGGTGCCACGCGCGTCTGTAAGGGTCTGGGGGAACTAGCTCGCCTGCAGCACGCCGGGGCGGATTTGCCTGTAGAACGCCACGGCGGCGATTTCACTTATTTCCCCAGAAGGAGTGGACTCCTGATCGAGACGAGCAGGCGCCGATGGGGTGCAAGAGGAGGTGCGGATGGCGAGCAACCGGGTCGTTGGGGAACTGCCGGCGAGGTTTGCGCTGGGGCAGGTGCTGGTGTGGGGAGGGGCGGTGGCGCTGCAGCCGGCCTTTCCCCAGATGGGCGAGGTGGCCGTGGCGCCGGGGAGTCTGCCCTCGCTGGCGAAGGCGTTGGAAGCGGTGCCCGAGCACCGGCGGCCCCGGGGGTTCAAGGCGCATCAGCCGCCGTACCCGCTGATTCCGCTGCTGTTGCTGGGGCGGCTGCCGCTCAAAGACCGGGTGGTGTCACCACCGATGACTCCTCGGCCCGCCCCCTGCTGACCGCTGTCTGCGTTCAAGGATCTCACGTGCTCCCAAGGAGCGCCAGCCGCTTGAGCGCACGGATCGCACCGCTCGGGTCGAGCTGCTTCGGGCAGACGCGGCTGCATTCGGCCAGGCCGTGGCAGCGCCAGATGCCGTGGCGGTCGCCGGCGACGGCGACCCAGCGGGCCTCGCCGGCCTGGGCGGTCGCCCGCTCATCGGCCAGGAGCGTGAACGCCCGCTGGAGGGCGGCCGGGCCGGCGAACTGGCCGTCGGCGCCGATCATCGGACAGGCCGAGAAGCAGGCGCCGCAGGTGATGCAGCTCAGGTGATCGTCGATCGCTCGACGGCGGGGAGCGCCGGCCGGGACGAGCGCGGGCTCGGTCGCGCCCGGATCGGGGTCGAAGGCCGGCGCGATCCGCTCGTAGGCGGCGAAGAAGGGTGCCGGGTCGACCACGAGGTCCTTGACGACGGGCAGGTGGCGGAGCGGCTCGACGGCGACGGTGTCGCCCAGGCTCGCCAGCGGCGTTTTGCAGGCCAGCCGCTCGCTGCCGTTCACGACCACCGCGCAGGAGCCGCACATCGCCGCGCGGCAGGCGCAGCGGAACGCCAGGCTCCGGTCGCGGTACCGGAGCACCCAGAAAAGGGCGTCCAGCACAGTCATCCGGTCCTCGGCCGGCACCTGCCAGACTGACCACGACCCTTTCCCGCCGTCGCTGCGCCGCACTCGAAGCGTGATGGTCCCGCTCGCCCCGTTCTCCTGGTCAAGTCGCGTCGTCACAAGACCCTCCTGCACGCGGCAGCGACGAGCTATTGATCGCTGCGCTGAGATATGACACATGACGCCTCACCCCACACACTCCAGGCCGTACAGCCGGGCCGCGGCGTCGGCGTACAGGAGCCGCATCCCGGCGTCGTCACCCGCAGCGTCTGGCCCGGCGGGCGCGATGAGATACCGGAAGCCGTAGTCACGGCACAGCCGGCCGTACTCCCGGTTCTGGACCAGGTGTCTCAGCTCGTACGACCGCCGTTCCGCGCTGGTTGGTCTTCGCGCCACGTAGCCGAACGCCATCGGTTTCTCATGGATGGTCTGATAGTACACCGCGAACGTCTGCGGGTTGACGGCGTCGATCACCGGGGCCTCGGGCAGCGCCCGCAGGGCCTCGACATAGCCCGGCGTCGGAATGCGGGTCGTCGGGATTGCTCGCGGGAGATACTCGGCGAAGAGCACCAGCAGCAGCGCCGACACCACCAGCTTGCCGGCCGGCCGGCGGGCCACGAGCGGCAGCCCCGCGCCGACGATCACCGCCGTGCTCAGCGTCATGACAACCGCCATGCGGACGGGAACGCCGGAGACCGCGAGCGGGGGGACGGCTTTCTCCAGGAGCGCGTACGGCAGCGCGATGCCGGAGACCTCGCGCCCCCACACGTGAAGCGCCGGGCCCAGACTGAGCACCGTGAAGCTCGCCAGGATGACGTACCAGAGCTCGATGCCCCGCGCCGGGAGATCGCGGCGCCTGAGCCAGACGTAGGCCAGCAGGCCGGTCGCCGATAGCCCCAGGTGAACGCTGCTCTCGTGGATGTTGCCGGGGAGCTTCGACCAGTAGGCTTCTGTCAGCGTCGCGAACCGCCAGTGGCCGCCGGGAATGAACGGCGCCAGCGCGTCGAGTGAGTAGAGCCTGGGCGGATGTCCCCCGACGAGCGGATCCTGCGCGTTCAGCAGGATCAGCGAGCCCACCAGCGGTCCGACCGTCAGGGCCGAGACGGCGCCAAAGGCCAGGAGCGGGGCAAGCTGCTCCCGCAGATAGACGAACAGGGTGGCCCTCTTCCCAATGGCGGCCCAGAGCGCCATCAGCGCCGCGATCAGGAGGCAGTACACGAAGTAATAGTAGTCCGTGAGGACGACGGCAAACAGCGCGCATCCGGCCGCGGCCCCGGTGAGCGGGCGGGGTCGGGTCAGGAGGGCGCGCCAGAAGAGCACGAAGAGCGGAATCCACTCCAGGGCCACCAGGTTCAGGTGCCCCTCGGCATGGGCGAAGTGGTAGTTGGAGAACGTGTAGACGAAGCCGGCGACGATGCTGCCCCAGTAGGATCGGGAGACGTGGAACGATAGGAGGAACGCGGTCAACCCGCCGGCGACGAAGGAGAAGACGACGATGGCGTTGTGCGCCTGCGTGAGCGACAGGAGCCTCAGCAGCGGCGCGGCCATGAGGCCGTTCAAGGGGTTCAGCGTGTGGCCGAGCAGCGAGATACCCCGAGGATAGTGCAGGTAGGACGTCTGCCAGGGCGATTGATGCAGCTCGGCGATGGCCTTGCTCACCCACCAGAGGTTCCAGATGTTCTGGAGCCCATCGCCCTGGTCGGCGAAGAAGTGCGTCGAGAAGCGAAAGATCAGCGGGTACGTCAGCACGCAGAACAGCCCGAAATAGAGCAGGACAGGGACGAGCCCCATCCGGCCGACAATGCCAGTCGATTGCCTGACGAGCTTAGCCTCCCTGGCCCAGCGGGAGCACGACGTAGACCGGGCTCGGGCTCACCTCGAAGGTGATGTACGAGACCAACGGGTTGAGGCTGGTGACCGTTCGACTGTCCCCGGTCTTCTCGACGATCGTCGCACTGAGGGTCGACAGCGATACCTGGATGGACAAACCGGTCGCCGACCAGATCACCCACTGGAGATGGCCGTCGGGCATCCGGAAAAGGTACCCCTCGGCGTCGCCCGTTCCCAGCTCGAGGCCGGTGCCCGCTCGAACGAACTGAGCGCCCGCGAGCTGCTGAGCGGCGAGCTGATAGACGCCGAATGCCGACTTCTGGCTCATCTGGTGGTCGACGAGGCCGTGATAGGCGAAGTAGTTGACGTTCGGCGGAATCCCGGGCGGGCCGGAGTCGTCCAGTGGATACCAGATCATGACCGCGATCCCTTTCGACAGCCCGCGGGCGAGGTTGCGGACCACGAATCGGCCCTGCTCCTCCGGCGAGGTGGGCAGGCGCAGCCGCGGGTCTTGCGAAGAATAGACGTCCGCGGGAGGCTCCGCCCAGCGGTCGCTGGCGGACGAGAGGCCGAACTCGGTGCAGATCAGCGGAAGCGAGTGGAAGCCGAAGGCAGCCAGGCGGTCCCGGATCCGTCCGGCCTTGCCGGCGATGCCCGGTCCATGGCCGCTATCTTTGCCGATCTGGTTCCATCGCCAGGCGTACTCGGGGTAGTAGTGGAAGTTCATCACGTCGAATCCGGGGCCACCACCACTGCTCAAGGTCCGCAGCACATCGTCCAGGAAGTTCGGGTCGTTGTTGCCGCCCTCCGTCGTGAAGTCGTCCATCGTCAGACCGCCGAGCACCACTTTGGCGTTCGGGTCGGCCGCTTTCACCGCCGGGTACACCACCTGCAACATTCGGGCGTACTTCTCTCCGTGCCCCCCCCAGAGCCCCCCCTGGGCCCCCGAGTTCTGCACGTTGACGTTGTCGGGCTCGTTGTACATCTCCCAGTACTTGACGTTGTACGGCGGGTCCTTGTAGCGGCTCACGAGCGCAACCATGAAGTCGCGCAGGGCGGCCACTTCGGGGCCGACGACGCCGACCGGGACCTCGGCGTCGAGCGGCTGGCCGTTCCCGCCGGTCCAGTCGGGATTGTCGCCGACTATGACGATCGGCGTCAGGCCGCTTGCGCCGACCGCGGCCATGGACGAGTCGAGCCCGGAGAAATCGTACTGTGCCGGCTCCTGCGGCCCGCTCCGCGGCTTTTCGATCCGTGCCCAGCTCACCCGGTTCCATCGAAACCAGCTCGCCCCAAGGCTCTGCACGAGACGACGCCGCGTGGCGTCGCCGGCGGCCAGTCCGCCAGGGATCTCGATTCCCAGCGGGTGGGCCTGTGGATCCCGGTAGTCCTGGGAGGAGCGGATCACCCGGGGGAGCCACACGCGCCACTTTCCCGGTTCGGCTTGCGCAACGCCTGTGGCGGGAGTCTGGGCCACGGCCTGCGGGATGAACGCCCACCCCGCAGGGCCGTCCGGCATGAGGAGGCCAACGAGCACCAGCGAACTGATGAGGATTGCGACCAGTCTGGAGACCGTATGAGCCATCAACCCCTTCTGAGTCCTTCCCCCGCGCGTTCTGCGAGGCGTCTGTGTTCGCTCGATGCCTGAGCGGCTCCTCTCGGCATGAAAGCCGAAACACCCAGGCAGTCGATTATCTCACCCGGCGGCGAGGAACGGTGCCAGTATACGGAGTCCTCACCGGTAGAGCAAGTAGGATGATAAGCCTAGGTAGGCCAGGCTACTGACCGCTGATGGCTGACCGCTCGCGCCTTGACAGGCGGCCCCCCGACCGTGATAATTCCGGCCTGTGAAGCTATCGACTGCGTGGCCGCCGGTACGCGCGGCCCTTCTCGAGACCCGACCGTATCGTGGCCCGCTGCTCGCGGCGATCGCTGTCTTCCTCATACTGGCTCCCCTGATTGTGGACAGCTACAACACAGTCACGAACCGCCGGTTCCTCGACCTGCTGCCCTTCGGCAACCCGTACGCGCTTGCACCGACCACCGTCATCACCTTCCGCGACCGAAGCTGGCTCATCGACTGGCCGTATCCGCCGCTCACCGTCCTCCTGGTGCTTCCCGCCTGGCTCATCTATCGGTTGACCGGCCTTGAGCCGCTCTACCAGCTCGTGTTCAAGCTGCCGCTCTTCGCCGGCGTCGTGGGCTCGGCATTCTTTGTGGCACGCCTCCGCGCCGGCTCCGGCATCCGGGAGTCCGCCGTCAGCCGACTCCTTTTCAATCCGGCGGTCCTCCTGCTGGCAGTCGTCTCCGGCGGCTTCGACGCGATCACGATGGTGCTGCTGATCGCCGCCTACTACTATCAGACGGCAAGACCGCGACCATGGGTAAGCGCGGTCTGTCTGGGGCTGGGCATCGCGCTGCGGTTCTACCCCGCAGTCCTGTTGCCGACGGTCTTGATCTGGGTCTGGCAGCGGCAAGGTCGGCGACAGGCCGTCCACTACGCCCTGGTGACGCTGGCCGTCGTCGGGGCCACCTTTGTCCCCGTGCTCGCCGATCCGGCTGCGTTCCTGGCGACCCTTTGGAGCCAGCGCTACATCGGCCCGTTCAGCGTTGCCATGCCGCTCGCCGCGGCGCTGGCCGCCCTCCGCCCACACCTCGGCCTTGGCTACGTGCCGACCGACGTCGCCTTCTTCAGCCTCACCGCCGCCACGGCGGCGGCGCTTGCCGTCCTCTACGCTGCCCTCATCCGGCAGCGCTGCGCGCTGCTCAACGGGAGCCTGGCAACGCTGCTCATCTTCTACGCGCTCTTCCCGAAAATGCACGCGCTCTATATTCTGGGCCTCTACCCGCTCAGTCTGCTCGCGTCCGCCCGACTGGTGCGCCTGGTCTGGCTGCCGGGGTTCGTGTGGCACCTCCTGTTCAACGGCATGCTGGGCGCGGCGGGTCTGGCGTATTTCCTGGCACCCCTGACCGGCGTCTGGCTCGATACGTACCGCGTAATCGGCCTGCCCGAGTCCGGCCGCATCGCCATCTGGCACGGACTGGCATCACTCCACACGCTCCTGGCGCTGGCGGCCGCGTTCGTCGTGCTTCGAGGGTACGTCAAGCCGATCGAGTACGTCAGGTATAGAATGTCGGTACGATCCACTTGAGCAGCGACGACGCGTCAAACACCATCAGTGCCATGACCGCCAGCGCCGCCAACGGCCGATCCAGCGATCGCGGCACCAGTTGCAGCAGGCCGGTGGCAAGGAGCAGCGAGAACGCGGCGATCTCGGGGAACAGGTAGCGTCCCTGGGGAACCTGCGCATACGGGGTGATCGGCACGAACCGGAGCCACGTCAGCCCGACGGCCACCAGCCCTACGCCGAGGCAAACGGCGAGCATCGCCCGATGCTCCGTCCAGAGAGCCTGCGCCCCGCTTCGGAGGGAGAGCAGCGGGCCGAGGCAGAGTCCGATGGTGGCGGCGACGCTCGCCCAGAGCCAGATCGCGTACCACGTCTCGTCGGCGCGTACGGTCATCCAGCCGAACCGACCCCAATAGCTCTCGAAGGTGAGCGTTGCCAGCCGTTCATACTCGGGCCACCAGATTGGCGCGTAGCTCGAGGGATCGAGCGCGTGCGCAAGGCTCGCCGAGGTGAGCAGCGGAGCCACAGGCGTCTTCTGCACCCAGCCTCGGGGAACCAGCCGCCGGGAGGAGCCCGACCCGTTCTCCACGAGATTGTCAGGCGAGGCGTCTTTCGGCTGGCCGACGGCGCCGGCGGCGCGCGGCTGTTCCGGAGCCGGCCGGCGCACCGGAGCGAGCTGCACCTCCCGGAACTCGCACACTCCCGTATCGCCGGGTCCGCTGGCCGCCGATCCAAGGTCCACCAGCAGCAGGGAGGCCCCGGATGGGATCGTGGCACGAAGGGAGAGCGTCGTCCACTCGGCGCCGGCAGCCGTGGTCGCGTTGCCGAACGGCTCGATCGCGCGCAGCTGGATGAAGCCGCGACGATTGGCGCCTTCGCAGCGAAGCCGGGCCGTCAGCATCACCTCCTGACCGCGAAGGGGAGAGAAGCGATTCAGGGGGACGTTCTGCGTGGCAAATGCGTAGTCGTTGCGACTCGCATCCTCGACGCGCAGCGCGCTCCCGCCGGTCGGACCGGGCAGGTCGGCGCGCCGCGGACCGGTCAGCGCCCAACCGTCCCAGGCGGCCGGCGCCGAGGGCTCCCAGATGAGTGCCGCCGTCAGGAGAGCTATCGGCACGAGCCCGATGGCGAGCCGGCCCGATACCCGAAATGGCAGCCCCCGCCGGAGCAGCGCCACCGCGCCCGTCAGTCCGCCGGCGAGGACGACGGGGAGTGCCGTCGCCTTAGCCAGGAGCCCCAGGGCGAGCAGTGGCGGAATGCCCGCCAGCGCCGCGGTCCTCGGCCGGGTGATCACGCGCGCGATGAGCAGCAGAAGCCCATTCCCGACCGCAATGGCGAGCACGTCGTTGTTCGCCGACGCGCCGATGAATGCCGGCATTGGCCCCAGGGCCACGAACGCCGTGGCGAGGATGGCGACCGCCCGCCGCTCTGGAAAGAGGAGGCGCGCGGTGGCGTAGGTCGCGCCGACGGCGACTCCGGCCAGCACCAGCGAGAACAGCCGAACGGCCAGGAGCCGGTGGAGGAGATCATCCGATCGCCACAGGCGCAGGAAGCCGGCGGCTGCCTGGTAGTATGCCGGTGGCTGTCTGATGGACTGGTCGCCTGCCTTCCCCCCAACCTCGTCCAGCGACCGGGGACGGACGGCCGGCGGCGGAGCGCCGTGGGCGAGCTGCCACCAGCGGAAGTCCAGGAGTGACCGAATCAGCGCCGCTTCAGTCGGTGATGGGGGAGATGGGTCGGTGCTCCCCGACGGGCGATCGAGCGTCGTGAGCACGTACTCCAGATGCCGCGGCTCGTCGGGCGCCTGCCAGGGTGGGGTGACGGCTGCATACAGCACGCCGCGCACCAGGAACAGCAGGATGAAGCACAGCACCCAGCCGGCGTCGCGGCGGACGTCGTCAGTAGGCACCGTTTCCCTTGAGCACCACCACGACCGTCTTGGCGAGAATCCGCAGGTCGAGCAGCAAGGAGTAGTTCTGGATGTAGTAGAGGTCATACTCGGTGTTGAGGTGCATCGGCTTGTCGCTGCGGCCGTTGATCTGCCACCACCCGGTGATGCCCTGGGGGACGCAGAAGCGTTTCCATTGCCAGGGGTCGTACCGCTCGACGAGGAACGGCATCTCCGGGCGAGGGCCGACCAGCGTCATGTCGCCGACGAGCACATTCCAGAGCTGTGGCAGCTCATCCAGACTGGTCCGGCGGAGAAAACGGCCAACGCGCGTCACCCGGTGGTCGTCCGGCGTCTTGTGCAACAGCTTGCCGTCGTTGGTCGTCTTCAGCACCGCCCCCAGTTCCTGGTCGGCCCCGTCCACCATCGATCGGAACTTCAGCATCCGGAAGAGCCGGGCGTTCTCGCCGACGCGCTGCTGCCGATAGAGGATGGGGCCTCTGGAATCGAGGCGAATGGCGAGGGCGATGGCGAGGATGGCAGGAACCAGAAGCACGAGGAGCGCGCCGGCAATGACCAGATCGAAGGCCCGCTTGACCGCCCGGGCAGCGCCATCGATCGGCGGCTCGCGCAGGCCGACCAGCGGGATGCCCCCGAAGTCCTGGATGCTCGTCCGTGGAAAGGCCAGATCGAACAGGTCCGGCACGATCCAGACCTGGACCGGCAGCCGCTGGAGCTCGACCGCCAGGTCGACCATCCGTTGGTGCGCCCGGAGCGGCAGGGCGATGATGACCTCGTCGATGCGGAACTTCGGCACGACCCAGACGGCGTCGGGCAGAGAGGCGAAGACGGGGTGGCCGGCGATCTCCTGCCCGCGCTTGGCCGGATCGTCGTCCAGGAAGCCGACCAGCTCGAGACCGCTCCAGCGATGGCCGTCGATGCGCTCGGCCAGATCGGTGCCGACTTTGCCGGCGCCGACGATGAGCACCCGGCGAACCTGGACCGGGCGATGGAACAGCCAGGGGATCAGATCCCGCCGGACCACCCGGGCTAGCACGAGCGCGGATGCGTCGACGATGAAGAAGTAGATGAACAGCAACCGAGGCAGATCGCGAAAGCTCAGGTAGAGAGCGCCGGCAAAAACGAGCGTGGCCGTCCCGGTAGCGGCAAGCAGCGTGCGGATCTCATACCGAAAGCGCGTCAACTGGCGCCGGCCGTAGATGGGGAAGGCAAAGAAGATGGCCGTCCAGATGAAGCCGACCATCAGGAACAGGATCGGGTGGAGCAGCGACATCTCCGGAGCGATCTCCGCGCCGACGTCGAGCCAGCGGCGAATCTGCTCGGCGGCGGCGAGCGACGCCAACGTCAGCAGCAGGTCGACCAGATAGAGGGAGGAGCTCAGCGAACCGACAGTCCGTCGCACAATCAAACCTCAGAAGGGGTCACCGCACACGACGACTGCTGGGCTGCGTATCCCGGAACCCCCAGCAGCCAAGTATAGAGCGCCGAAACCGAGCGTGCAAATCGACCGCCCGCCCACCGGCAGTAGATCTCTCGCGTCCCTCCGGCGCGCCCTCGGATCATTTCGGACGTGTCTGGCCAAGAGAGGGCCGGCGCCACTCCGCTCCGCCGCCCGGCAACGGGCCCGCTACGACATCCGACTGACAGAGGGCAACGTAGAACGCCTCGAGCCGCTGGGCCAATGTGCGGTACGACAAATGATCTTCGGCCACAGCCCGGGCCCGGACGCCCATCGCGGCTGCTTGCGAGGGGTCTTCGAGCAACCGAACGGCGGCGGCAGCCATCGCGCCGGGCTCCTCGGGCGCCAACTGCCCCACCTGATGGTCCTCGAACAGGGGCCGGATGTCGCCTACGGGATTGCTGACGATCGGCCGTCCCATCGCCAGATAGTCGCCGAGCTTGTTCGGCCACCGCCCCCGATTCGCCGTCTTGTTGGCGAACGGCAGCAGACAGACGTCGGCGGCGGCGATGTACAGAGGGACATCCTCATAGGGCACGATCCCCCGCTCGTCGATCGCGTCCAGGATGCCCAGCTCCCCGCCGAACCGGCGGGTGAGCGGAGATTTCGGGCCGGTCAGCAGGAGTCGGGCCGCCGGCAGCCGACTCCGAACCTCCGCAAAGGTTCGGAGGACGAGACCCAGGTCGTAATGCACAAAGCCGAAGAAGCCGACGACCGGGCACTCGACCGGGATCCCGACCCGGCGACGGGCGTCGGCGATGGGGATCGGGCGCCAGGTGTCGACGTCGGCGCCGCCGGGCAGGTGGAGAATCCGCTCGGCTGGTATCCCAAGCCCGCGCGCCCGTTCGGCCAGCGCGGTCGAGATCACCGTCAGGCCCCGGGCCCAGGGTCGGAAGCGCTCCTCGAACATCGTCTCGACGTGGCCGAAGGGGCCCCGAAGGAACCAGTTCCTCCGCTCGGAAATGGCGCCGCCGCGGCCCCACCAGTCGGCCCAGTCCGAAACAAAAGGCGCTCGCGACCAGGCGGCGGCCGCCAGCGACGGAAAGATCACCACCGGGCGGCAATCGAAGCCGTGGACGAGATCGAAGCGATGGCGATACACGTAGCGCAGCCGGTTCGCCGTGTTCCAGGGATCCCAGCCGGTGCGGCCCATTCCCCAGAGCAGATCGGGCATCTCCACGATGGTAACCCCGGCCAGCGTCGAAACCGTCGAGCCGAACCGCCGACTCGGCGAGATGCTGACGACGGTCACGTCGTGTCCACGCCGCACCAGCTCTTTCGCAAAGTGGTAGCAGCGGTAGAACGTGCTCCGCCAAACGACGTTGTGATTGAGCATGAGGATGTTCATGCCGGCGTCCCCACGGGGTCGACGGCCGTCGCCGGCCGCCCGCCGACGACGCGCTCCAAGACCCGCTCGAGCGTGCGCGCGTGGTCGGCGGGATCGTGCTGCGCGCGCACACGGCGCCAGCCGCGCACCCCCATCTCCACTGCCATCTCAGGTCTGGCCGCCAGCGTGCGCAGCGCCGCGGCCAGGCCCGCCGGATCGCCCGGCGGCACGAGCAGTCCCTCGGCGCCGTCGTCGACCAGCTCGGGGATGCCGCCGAGGGCAGTCGCTACCACTGCGCGCCCTTCGGCAAAGCTCTCGAGGATGGCGAACGGACAGTTCTCGTACCATTCCGACGGCACCACCACCCAGCCGCTCTCGTGGAGCGCCCGGCGAAGCCGGACCGTCTCCACGAAACCGGCGAAGGCGACGTTGGTCACGGAGTGCCGTCGGCACCAGTCCTCCAGGGCCGGCCGCTCGGAGCCCTCGCCGTACAGGACGAACCGCAGGTCCGGGGTGGCTGCCGCAGCGCGGAGCAGGGTCGGGACCCCTTTCTGCCGGGTGATCGCGCCGGCGTACAGCACTTCGCCACCGATCCGCGGCGGCGCCGGCCGATCGGCGGCCGCTACGCCATTGGGCAGCACGGCGATTCGATCGGCCGGGATGCCCGCGGCGACCAGCCTCGCTCGCAAGAACCGGCTTGGCGAGAGGAAGAGATCAACCGTTCGCCGCCAGACGCCGCTCGCCCAGTGGTACGCATTGGCCAGCGCACCCAGGACCCCGGCCTGCCGGCTGCCCCGGATGCAGCGCTGGAGAATGGGGTGATGGAAGCGGTTCGGCACACAGCGCTCGCACAGGCCATCATGGTAGAGATACCCATTGGCGCAGATCAGCCGGTAGTCGTGGACGGTCATCACCACCGGCACCCCCGCCGCCCTCGCGGCGTACAGGATAGAGGGCGAAAGCTGGTGGTGGAGGTTGTGGACGTGCAGGACGTCCGGCCGGCAATCACGAATGAGGCGCTGGAGGTTCTGATAGGCCTGGGCGTTGAACAGGACGTCGCGGAGCGCCCGGAGCCTCACGCCGGGCGCGGCCTGCTTGAGATCGTCCCACTCGGGGGCATCGACGAAATAGGCGGCGTACGGGCTCGGGCCGTTGCGCTCATGCGCGGTCGAGAACGGCACCACCGTGTGGCCACGCGCCCGGAGCAGCTCCATCGTCTGGAAGAACGCCCGGTCGGCGCCGCCGCGGACGTGGAAGTACTTGTTGCATTCGAGCACAATCATCGTCGTCAGGCTAGGCTTGACTGATCGCCAAGGAACGCCGGAGGCTCGTCATGTCGAGCCTCCGGCAGCCGCTGATTCTACGGATTCGGCGGGCTCGGCTTGCACGAATCGGCGCGGGATTCGCAGACCACGGCGTCCGGGCATCACGGGCAGCGGTGGGAAACTGAAGCCGGGCGCCACGACCTCGGCGGCGACGATCAAGACGACGCCGATGCCGACGGCGACGACGATAGGGCCCGAGAACTGGACGATGGGATTCGAGCGGACTTGTGGCAGCGCGGACCAGGCGGCGGGTCGCGCCACGGCAATCTCCGCGCCAGGAAACTGGGAGTTGATCTGGGTCTCTTCGGCCTTCCGTCGCAGCGTCAAATATGCCTCCAGCGTGAGATCGCGCTCGCGGGTCAGCGCGGCCTGCTTGGTTTGCTCCTCGACGAGCTCCCGCTCCAGCCGCTGGAGTTCGACGGTGAGCCGGTCCCTCGTCACGTCGAGCGCCGTATCGTTTCCCAACTGGTCCAGGACGTGATCGAGGCCCTTGAACTCCAGCAGCTCGCGGCCAAGGCGCTGCGCCTCAACCAGCAGCGGATTCGTTCTCGTACCCAGGCCCACCATACCGGAGAGGCCGCCGGTCGACATCAGATCGTTCGATTGCCTGTCGATGGCGGCGTCGAGGTCTTGCAGCCGGCGCTCCAGCGCCCGAATCAAGGAATCCAGGTCGCTCGCGATGGCGGCCGCCGGAATCGTCGACTGGCTGCCCTCGCCGACTTGCAGATTGAGGCTGGCGGGGACCGCGGTCGACGACGCAAACGACTGGAGCTTCAGCATGAGGAGAGCCGTCGCGTTGCTCGCCGTTGCGTCACCGCTCTGACGGAGCTGCCGCTGCAGCCCGCGGGCGTCCTCCAGCAGCAACTGGGTCTTCACCCACGCGTCGTACGAGCGGGAGAGCATCTCCACCTGCTTCTCGGCCTGTTTCGTCAGCGGCAGCGACGCGGCCGTCAGCGCCGAGCGAAGCTGGGTGCCGACGATCTCGCCTCGGGTCTCGATCTCCTTGCGGAGAACGGCTGTGGCCGCGAGCTGTCGGCCTTCCTGAAGCGCCGCGATCACCTTCCTTCGGACGTCGATCTCCTGGGTCAGGCGGTTGATCCGGCTCTCACCGATAGATTGTTCCACCGCAGCCTGCGCCGCTGTGTAGCGGCCCTGCGCGGCGCCCACCTCCCGCCTGAGCAGGTCGATGGGTGGCGTCGCAGCGTAGATCTGGTTGACGTACTTGACGAACTCCTCCGCCCAGAGGTCGGCGATGGGAACGAGCACCTCCCTCTCCTCGCCGCGAGCGATGATCTCGATGATCTCGCTGCCTCGTGGTGCCTGCGCGTCGACCATGCCGATCAGTTCGACCGGATCGGAGTATCTCGGCGGCAGGACCCCCTTGGTGCGCTGAGCAACCAATTGGGCGAGCGAGGGGTTCCGGATAAGCGATACCAGCGTGGTCCGCCTCACGTCGATGCCGGACTGTCCGCCGACATCCGGGGCGAACGCCATGCGCACATTCTGATCGAGGGTCAACGCGATGCGGGAGCGGATAATGATCACGCCGGTGCGGGCTTCATAGACCGTGGGGCGCATCCAGGCGAGATAGAGGCCAACGAGCGCGCCAAGCAACGCGACAGGGATCAGGATCTGCCAATTCCGGGCCAGCGCCCGCCAATAGCGCCGAAGGTCGATTTCAATCTCGCTCATGGTCCCCCATCTCCGCGGACTTCGCTCTCCTGGTCATCGGCAGACCAGCCGATAGATCTCCTCGAACCGATCGGCAGCGTCGCTCCAGGAGAACTGGGTGATCGCCCGCTGTCGGAGCCGCCAGCCGATCTCGCGGGCCGCGTCGTCGTCGCCGAGCACGTACTCCAGGGCCGCCGCCAAGGCGCGGGCATCGCCCGGGCGTGCGTACACGCCCAGGTCGTCCAGGATCTCCCGGGCGACCGGCGTATCGAACGCCACTGTGGGCAGGCCACACGCCATGTAGTTCAGGAGCTTGCCGTTGCCCTCGGTTTCCGACATCTTCGGAGAAACGGCCACATCGCCGAGCAGCAGATAGCGCGGCGCCTGCTCGTACGGGATCCGCCCGGTAAACGTCACGTGCTCGCCGAGGCCCATGCCGGCGGCAAGGGCCCGATACATCTCCTCGCCGGGATAGCCCATCAAGAGGAAGTGGACCGGGACACCGCCGCGGACGAGCTCAGATGCCGCATCGAGCAGCAGCCGGGTGCCCTGGTACTCGGCCAGCAATCCCAGGTACACGACGATCTTGCGATCGTTCGGCAGCCCCAGCCGCCGCCGCAATCGCCCGACGCTCTCGTGCCCGACCTGGGTGCGCGGGAGGAATCGGTCGGTATTCACGCGGTCCGAGATCGTATAGATCCGACCGGCCGGATAGTCGAACTCCCGGATCAGGATGTCGGCGGCGTTCCGCGAGCTCGTGATCAGGGCGTCGGGCAACCGGTTGATCCAGGCCTCCAGGCGCCGCAGCGGTCCATACCAGACGCTGCCCCGACGGAGAAAGCCGTGGTCCAGCATCTCGCTCGTCAAACTTCCCTGGAAGTCGAAGACGAGCGGAACCCGCAGCGCCCGACTGACGCCCCCGCCAATCAACGCCCCTTCGTGCAGGTGCGCGTGGACCACGTCCGGACGACGGCGCACCGCAACGCTGGCCGACGTGAGACTCAACAAGGCATCGTAGTAGAGCTTGTGGAGCGACGACCCGACGGCCACGGTCTTCCGCCACGGCGTGTTCAGCGCGCGATGGATGTCGAGCTCGGCGAGGTCCCGCCCGGTGTGGTACGTGCAGATCGCGACCTGGTGGCCGCGATCCTGAAGCGCCAGCGATTCCTCGAAGATGCGAACGTGGCAGCCATAGTCGGCGAAGAATGATGTCGGCGCGATCTTCAGGATGCGGAGCGAGCCTGATGGTGAGGGAATCCAGGTGCCGACCGGCTTCTGATCGGTCGTCGTGCCTGTGCTCGGGGCGCCCTGAACGGCAATCGACATGCGCATCTCGTCGCCTACGAAGTACTCGTGATGGCTCTGGTACGTTGCCTGCTCTGGCGACCACGCTGTGGCCAGAATGCCCTCCGACTCGCTTCCGCCGTGCGAGAAGACGACCTGCCACCGCACTGGCCGGCGCCGGGGCTGCGAACAGATCGTCCCAGCAGCCAGGCCGCCGGAACTATAACACACCAGCCAACCGGTCGCAAGCCATACCGACTGGCGGCGGCTGGCCCCACCTACCCTGGGCGAAGCACGAAGATTCCTCGCCGGGAGTACCGGGCGCCCGAGCGTTCGAGCCGACTCTCGAACAGCGTGATCGCCGTCGCCGGAATCGGCAGCGGCGGAACGCGCGCCTCCTGGACCAGCGCGGCGAGCTGCTGCACCTGGGCCGGACCAGCGCCTTCACGCACTCGGCCCAGGGTGATATGTCCCCGAAACGGCCGCGTCTCGGCTGGATACCCGAGCGCGGCCAGACCTCGCTCCACCGCCTCGTACAGCTCTCTCAACGGCTCCAGCTCGCCGCCCAGGCCCACCCAGACGACGCGTGGCCGCCGAGCCGACGGGAACATCCCCGGCGGCGCCAGATGGAGCCGGCAGGGGTGGTGGGCCTGAGCCAGATCGGCGAGCGATCCCGAAAGCGCGCTGATACGCGACTCCGGTACGTTCCCGAGGAACTTGAGCGTCACATGCAGCCCTTCCGGCCGAACCCAGGCGACGCCGCCGGCTGCCGCCAGCCGTTCCTGAAGGTGCCCGAGATACTCCCGCACCGCGTCTGGCAGCTCAATGGCGACAAACGCGCGAAAAACCCGCTCGCCGCCGGCGTCAGCACCAAGCATCCTTAGAGGAGATTAACGAACCGCCGGTCGGAAGGTCGCGCGTCTGGCCCTCGACGATCGTTCCAAGAGCTCGTAGGAACTCGTAGGAACTCGTGGGAACTCGGGGAACGCTGGCACGCTGACCCGCAGTGCCACCGCCACATGCCAAGCCGCGCGCCACCGCCATGCTGAGCCGCAGCGAGCTGCAGTGCCACCGCCACATACCAGGCAGCGCGCCACCGTCACGCTGAGCCGCAGCGAGCTGCAATGCCACCGCCACATACCAAGCCGCGCGCCACCGTCATGCTGAGCCGCAGCGAAGCATCTCCCCGAGCCCAACGGGCAGCGTTGGGGAGATGCTTCGCTGCGGCTCAGCATGACGGTGGCGGGGTGGCCGGGTCCAGTAGCCGGGTCCGGCAGTATCGCTCGCTGCGGCTCAGCACGACGATGGCCCCGCGGTTCAGCATGATGGGAGTCCCCTGAGAAAAGACCCTCTGGCGCGATTTGAGCACCGATTTCACGAGTGTTTCCGCCAGTCGGATACAGGGCTTATGCGGTCTGAGTCGCCTGGCGGTTGATGAAGATTGCCGAAATGATCTGGTAGAAGGCCTAACCAACCGTGGGACATGATTG
>JACQGW010000259.1 GCA_016199325.1 Chloroflexota bacterium | reverse complement strand
TCTTCCGGATGCGGGTGGACAAGAAGCCGTTCAACGACGAACGAGTCCGGAATGCCGTGAAGCTGGTCCAGAATCGCGAGCAGCTCCTCAAGGCCGCCTATCGTGGCTGGGGCACCATCGGCTACGACACCCACTCGAACGAGAGCCAGCCCGACTTCTCTCCGATCCCGGTGCCCAGGCAGGACATCGCCCGGGCGAAGGCGTTGCTTGCCGAGGCCGGCTACTCCATCTTCTACGAGCTCTGGCTCACCCAGTAGCCGGGGGGCCAGTAGCCGAGGGGATTGAGGCAACCAGCAGTCGTCCTCAACTCGATCCGCTCACCCGCACGTTGTCCCGACCCGATCGGGGCAGGACAACGTCCATCAAACACCGGGCGCCGACGGGACGATCTCCCCTCCCTCTGTGCGCCTGTCCACACGGGTTGACGCCGCGATTCCGGCTCTGGTAGGATGGTCCAAGGCCGGGGCAACGGCAGACGGCCTGCCGGGCGCGGCCGCGAGAAACTGAACCCGACGACGGGCGAGTGAGGATCGACAGAAGAATGATACCGAAGATCTTCGTGGCCCAGCGCATCCCCGAGCCCGCGCTCGACATGCTGCGGGCCGCCGGCGATGTCGACGTGAACCCGGATCCCGACCGGGTTCTGCCGCACGACGAGCTCATCCAGGCGGTGCGGACTCACGACTACCTGCTGTCACTCCTGACGAACAAGATCGACGCCGGCGTCATGGACGCCAACCCGAACCTGAAGGTCATCGCCAATTTCGCCGTCGGCTTCGACAACATCGACGTGCCGGCCGCAACGGCGCGTAAGATCCCGGTCACGAACACGCCCGGCGTCCTGACCGAGACGACGGCCGACTTCGCCTGGACTCTGCTGATGGCGGTCGCCCGACGCGTCGTTGAGGGCGATCGGTTCACGCGGGCCGGCAGGTTCAATGCCTGGGGCCCGATGCTCCTCCTCGGCGGCGACGTCTACGGCAAGACGCTCGGCGTCGTCGGCTTCGGCCGGATCGGGCGGTCGGTCGCTCGGCGGGCGCTCGGCTTCGACATGCGGGTCCTCTACGCCGACGCCATCCCGGCCGACCCGGCGACCGAGCGCGATCTGCGGGCGACGCGGGTGGACCTGGAGACACTCCTGCGTGAGGCGGACTTCGTGTCGCTGCACACGCCGCTCCTGCCGGAGACCCGCCACCTGATCAACCCTCGGACGCTCGGCATGATGAAGCGGACGGCCTACCTGATCAACACCTCGCGCGGACCGGTCGTCGACGAGAAGGCGCTGGCCGATGCGCTGAAGGCGGGGACGATCGCCGGCGCCGGCCTGGACGTCTACGAGCGGGAGCCGACCTGCGAGCCCGCGCTGCTGGCGTTGGAGAACGTCGTCCTGGCGCCCCACATCGCCAGCGCCTCCCTCGAAACCCGGACGAAGATGGCCTGTATGGCGGCTGCGAACCTCATCGCCGTGCTGAAGGGCGAGCGGCCGGCCAATCTGGTCAATCCCGAGATCTCCGATTGACCCGATGCTGAGGAGCTTTGTCGGCTACCACCCCGGGCTGATGACCGACCTCTATCACCCGGACTCGGCGTTCGTCGCCTGGCGGAAGGGGCGCAACAACCTGGCGACGTTCGACCTCTACGCGCGCCGGGCGCCCTTCGGCGGCGCCTACATCCTCGTCGCCGGCATCGAGACGGCGCTCGAGTTCGTCCGCGAGTTCCGCTACACGCCCGATGACCTGGCGTTCCTGGCGCAGGTGCGGGACTACGATCCCCGCTTCCTCGACGAGCTGGGGCGGCTGCGGTTCACCGGCGAGATCCTGGCCGTCCCCGAGGGCCAGGTCGTCTTCCCCGGCGAGCCGATCATGCGGGTGACGGCGCCGTTCATGGAGGCGCTCCTGATCGAGTCCGGCCTCCTTCAGGCGGTCAACCTGGCAACGCTCATCGCGACGAAAGCGTCGCGCGTCGTCCATGCTGCGCAGAAGCGCCGGATCGCCGAGTTCGCCCTGCGCCGGGCCCAGGAGCCGTTCGTCGTCACCCGCTCGTCCTTCGTCGGCGGCTGCTACAGCACCAGCTTCCTGGCGGCCGCCTACAAGTTCCGCCTGCTGGCTTCGGGCTCGATCCCGCACGCGCTCGTCCAGTTCTTCGAGAGCGAGCGCGAGGCGTTCGAGTCCGTCGCCGAGACCTATAACCGGTACGTCCTGCTCCTGGATACCTACGACACCCGGCGGGCCATCCACACGGCCGTCGACGTCGCCCGCGAGTATCAGGAGCGGCTGGGCCATACGCTGGCGGCGGTCCGGCTCGACAGCGGCGACATCGTCGAGGACAGCCGGTACGTCCGCGCTGCGCTGGACGGCGCCGGCCTGGCCGACGTCAAGATCCTGATCAGCGGCGACATGGACGAGTTCCGGATCGTCGAGATTCTCGAACAGGGCGCCCAGGTCGACGGCTTCGGCGTCGGCACGAGCCTGGGTGTCGGCGCCGGGTCGGTCGAGCACGACGTCGAGGGCGGCGCGCTCGGCGGCGTCTACAAGCTGGTCGCCTGGCAGGACGCCGACGGCCGCGATCAGGCCGTCATCAAGCTGGCGGCCGCCAAGACGACCTGGCCGGGGCGGAAGGAGGTCTATCGCTTCGGCGAGTTCGAGCGCGACCTGATCCAACTGGCCGACGAGCCCCGGCCGGCCGGCGCCGCGCGGCTGCTCAAGCCTGTGGTGCGGCAGGGGGAGGTTCTGCCCGGTTCGCTGCCACCCCTCTCGGAGATCTGGGAGCTCGCCCAGCAGTCGCTCCGCGGCCTGCCGCCGGTCTACCGAGCCCTGAAGGCGACGACGAGCTACCCGGTTCACTACAGCGAGGCGCTCCAGCAGCTCCGCCGGCAGGCGATGCAGCAGGTAAACGATCATCCGCTCCCTTGACGTTGGGGGCGACCGGTCGGTATAGTTAAGCGTTCAACGGTATCGGGCTGGAGCGAGGAGGCGCGTCGATGCAGACCACCCTCTACCTGGATCACGCCGCGACGACGCCGGTCGACCCGGCGGTGCTCGAAGCCATGCTGCCGTACTTCACGGCGGCCTACGGCAACCCGTCGGGGATCTACGAGCTGGCGCGGCGGTCGCGCCGCGCCGCCGACGACGCTCGCGAGGCCGTCGCCCGCGCCCTCGGGTGTCGGGCCGGCGAGGTGATCTTCACCAGCGGCGGGACGGAATCGGACAACGCCGCCATCAAGGGCGTTGCCGGCGCCGCCAGGGGCAGCGGCAACCACGTCGTCACGTCGAGCGTCGAGCACCACGCCGTGCTCCACGCCTGCCACGCGCTCGAGCGCGCCGGCTTCGAGGTCACCTATCTGCCGGTCGACCGCTCCGGCCTCGTCGACCCGGAGGCGGCTGCCGCCGTGGTGACGCCGCGGACCATCCTCGTCTCGGTGATGCTGGCAAACAACGAGGTCGGCACCATCCAGCCCATCGCCGAGATCGCCCGCCTCGTCCGTCGGAAGAACCCGCGCGCCGCCGTCCACACGGACGCCGTCCAGGCGGCCGGCAACCTGGATCTGACCGTCGACCGGCTCGGGGTCGACCTGCTCAGCCTCTCCGCCCACAAGTTCCACGGCCCCAAGGGGACGGGCGTCCTCTACGTCCGGCGGGCGACGCCCTTCGCCGCGCTGATCCACGGCGGCAGCCAGGAGCGCAACCGCCGGGCCGGCACTGAGAACGTCCCCGGCATCGTCGGGCTGGCGGCAGCGCTCACGCTCGCCGAGAGCCGTCGGGACGAGTACGTGCGCCACTGCGCGCGCCTGCGCGACCGGCTCTTCCGCGAGATCGGCGAGCGGATCCCCGGCGCCCATCCCAACGGCCATCCGACGGAGCGATTGGCGAACAACGTCAACGTCAGCTTCGAGGGGGTCGACGGCGAGGCGCTGCTCCTCGGCCTCGACATGGCCGGCATCGCCGCCTCGACCGGCAGCGCCTGCACGACCGGCTCGCTCGACCCGTCGCACGTCCTTCAGGCGATGGGCGTGCCCGGCGAGCGGGCGCTCGGCACGCTCCGGCTGACGCTCGGCCACCAGACGACCGATGCCGAGATCGATCGTGTGGTCGGCGTCCTCCCCGGCATCGTCCAGCGGCTCCGGGCGACGGCGCCGGTCCGTCCGGGGCGACGCTAGAGAGTTGCCGAGAGAGAACTAACCGCCAAGTCTCCTAGATCGCCAAGGAAGACGCCAGGAATATCGGTTGTTCGCTTGGTCAATCCCTCTGC
>JACQGW010000255.1 GCA_016199325.1 Chloroflexota bacterium | reverse complement strand
TGACTGAGTGCGAGTGCGTCGACGGCGAGTGGGGCGAGCCGTGCCCGGGCTGCGGCCAACGGCTGCCCAACCCGCCGAAGGTCCAGTCGTGGAAGTCGCGGCAGCCGCTCGTGTTCGCGTCGGGGTCGAGCGCCGGGCTGGGCGAGCGGCACGCGGGCCAACTCAAGGCCGCGGCCGCCCGTCGGCTGCGAGCTGGGTACCACCGGACATGAGCAGCCCGTTCAATCTCGGGGTCCAGCGCGTGTCGGCCGACCCGACGTGGCGGACGCCGTCGCGCACCTTCGAGGCGCTCGACGCCGAGTTCGACTTCACGCTCGACCCTTGCGCAAGCGCCCCGATCAAGCCGAGCATCGAATATTTCACTGAGGTCGACAACGGGCTCGCGCGCTCTTGGTCAGGGCGGGTGTTCGTCAATCCGCCGTACGGTCGCGTGATCGCCGACTGGCTTCGCAAGATCACCGCCTCTCGTGAGTCGTGCGAGGTCATCGTCGGCCTGCTCCCCTGCCGGACCGACTCGGCGTGGTGGCACGACCATGTCATGCCGGCCGACGAGATCCGGTTCATCCGGGGTCGCCTGCACTTCGAGGGGGTGGACCACTCGCCGGCCGCGCACAACGCGCCCTTCCCGTCCTGTGTCGTCGTTTGGCGGCCGCGGACATGAGGATCCGCCAGGTCAAGCCGGAGTTCTGGAAGGACCCGGATCTCGCCAAGCTCCCGTTGACGGCGCGGCTCGCCTACATCGGCCTGTGGGGGCTCGCTGATGACTCCGGCTGGTTCCGCTTCGACGTGCCCTCGATGGCGCTTGAGCTGTTCGGGTATGAGCCTAGGACACGGCGCGAGCGAATGATCGTCGGGGCCCTCGAAGTGCTCGTCGCGGCGAAGCGCGTCGAGCCGCACGAGTGCGGCCACGCGCTGATCCCGACGCTCGTCGACCACCAGCGGTTCGCCGGAGAGACGAAGCGGGTCTACACCGTCCTCAAGGAGCACAAGCAATGCCCGCGGGTCCCCGCGGGGCCCCCGCAACCCCCCGCGGGTGAGGACGATCCGAGCGTGGATCCTGACATCCCCGCGGGTCCCCGCGGGTCCCCGCGGTTCCCCGCCACGGTTAGGAACAAGGAACGGAACGTTTCGGTTCGTCAAGGTCAGGTAGATCCCGCGCGCAAGCGCGACGACGAGAGCGAGTCGGAGTTCCGTCTCCGGGCTGGCCTGCCGGCGTTCATGGGCGGCGACGCATGAGACTCACCGACCAGCAGCGCCGCGACCGCGAACTCTCCGAGGACGAGTTCCGCCAGCAGATCCACGACCTCGCCGGGATCCTCGGCTGGAGTTGGATGTTCGTCAAGCCGCTGCGCGCCGCCGGCGGCATCTGGAAAACACCCACGTTCGGGCCGCTCGGGAAGGGCTGGCCGGACGACACGCTGGTCCATCCGGTCAAGCGCCGGATCGTGTTCGCCGAGGTCAAGAAGGAGCTCGGCAAGGTCGAGCCGGACCAGGAGCGCGTCCATGCGTTCCTGCGTCGGGCCGGCTTCGAGGTCTACGTCTGGCGCCCGTCGGACATCGCCTCGATCCAGGAGGTACTTGCGAGATGAAGGCACTCATCCTCGTCCTCGTCGTCCTGCTCGCGGGCCTCGCCGGCTCGACCACATTCAGCGCGGCCAACGCGACCTACCAGGGCACCATCGCGTACGCCGATCCCTCGTACGGGCCGCTGTACCTTGCGCTGCCCGAGCCGCGCGGCACGGTCGCCACGATCTGTGGGCCAGCAGACTGCGTCACTCGGACGTCGACCGACGTGGGCCCGGATCTCGAGATGCAGCGCGCTGGGCGGATCGCCGATGTGAGCGCCCGGGACTTCGAGACGATCTGCGGCGTGCCGCTCCGCTACGGTCTGTGCTCCGGGACCGTGACCATCGAGCGGCGTCCGCGCGTCACGTTGCCGCCGACGAGCACCGAATGACCATCACCCGAGCCCAGGCGAAGCGAGCCGTCGAGTGGGAGCGGTTCAAGGCCAAGCCGCGCACGAAGCGAAAGGACTCGCCGGACTGTGTGAGCTGCGGCGCACGACCGTCGTTCGACTACCGCCAGGGCGAGCCGGCGTACGACTGCCGGCACGCCCCGTTCAGGGCCGACGAAGCGACGATGGCGCGCGCTCGCGCCGAGTTCGGCGGCGGTAAAGGAAGGGCGATTTAGGCATGGCGACCGCGACGTTCTGCCGGAACTGCGGCGATGGAGTGTATCGCGGCGAGTCGTTCGACGGGCGCCTGTCGGCGCTGCGTTGTGCCGGTTGCCACTACGTGGTCGGCCGGTGCCGGTGTTTGATCTCCGGCCGGGAGAAGCCGGCGCAACATCAACCACTAGGAGGGCGTTCGGTGGGAAGTAGAAGCTGGTCGAGGTCCGGCGCTCGGGCGAAAGAGAACATCCGTTCGGTTCGGCCGCCCGAGTCCTGGGGGCTCGCGGTCGGTCGGGCGCGGCGCGAGTGGTACGAGCTGACGGGGCACGACCCGAGTGGGTCCGACTACCGGGATGCGGCGGCCGCTGCCATCCTCTCGCTCGCGGTCGCGCTCTGGCCGCAGGTAGCGGCCGAGATGGCGGCGCTCGACGACCCGGACGGCGTGTAGCGTTCACCGGTCCTGTTGCGCCCCGGGCGTATCCTCCGGGGCGTGGAGGTCTTCCTAGGGGCCGGTGGCGCGCTCGTGCTCGGGGTGCTGCTCCGGCTGTGGCTGGCGCACGATGCGCGGGCCT
>JACQGW010000254.1 GCA_016199325.1 Chloroflexota bacterium | reverse complement strand
TCCCCTCTCCCGTCCGGCGGGAGACACCTGCACAGCACCGCTGCGCCGTCACCTTTCCTCGTCCCCTCTCCCGTCCGGCGGGAGACACCTGCACAGCACCGCTGCGTCGTCACCTTTCCTCGTCCCCTCTCCCGCCGGACGGGAGAGGGATGGCGAGCGCAGCGAGCCTGGGTGAGGGCGCTCATCGCCCCGATTCTAGGTCCCCCAGCCGGTTTCCGCAAGTCGGTTGCGCGGGGAGGTACGCAAGGCGGTTGCACAGGCAGAAACAGGCCCGGTACAATGGGGAAGCATGCGCATCTACTTCAAGACGCTCGGTTGTCCCAAGAACGAGGTCGACTCGCGGCACGCCGCGCAGCTCCTGGCTGACGCCGGATGCTCGCTGGTGGCCCGGCCGGAGGAAGCCGACGTCGTCGTCGTCAATACCTGTGGGTTTGTGGAGGCCGCCAAAGTCGAGTCCATCGGCGTGCTTCGCGCGTTTGTCGAGCGGCGCCGAGCGGGCCAGCGCGTCGTCGCGGCGGGCTGTCTGGTCCAGCGCTGCGGCGACGAGCTGGCGGCGACGCTGCCGGAGCTCGACGAGCTGATCGGAGTCGAGGAGTGGCAGCGGTTGCCGGCGCTGCTGCAGTCGACGCCGGCCGGCAGCAATGGACACTGCACGATTGCCCTGCCGATGGCGTTGCCAGGCGCCACAGCCGCCAGAGTCGCCCGGGACATTCCGGGGCAGATGATCCCGCTTGCCGCCGGACCATCGGCCTACCTGAAGATCCAGGACGGCTGTAGCGCCCCCTGCGCCTTCTGCACCATCCCATCGTTCAAGGGCCCGTACCGCAGCAAATCGATCGATCGGCTCGTGGCCGAGGCGCGGGCGCTGGTCGGCGCCGGCGCGCACGAGCTGGTGCTGGTCGCCCAGGACACCACGGCCTATGGCTATGACTGGGGACAGCGTGATCGCTTGCCGGATCTGCTCACGGCCCTGGTCGAGGGTGTCCCCGACCTGCGCTGGCTGCGCCTCATGTACGCTTACCCCGGCCACCTGACCGACCGGACGATCGAGACGATGGCTCGCCACACGGAGATCTGCCACTACCTGGACATGCCGCTTCAGCACGGCCATCCGGCGACGCTGGCCCGCATGCGCCGGCCGAGCGATCGCGTCTCCCGCCGGAACGTCGAGCGCCTGCGCGCGGCGATGCCCGACGTCGCCATTCGGACGACCTTTATCGTCGGCTATCCGGGGGAAACGGATGCCGAGTTCGAGGCGTTGCTGGAGTTCATCGCCGAGCACCGGTTCGACCGCGTCGGCGCCTTCACGTTTTCGCCGGAGCCGGGCACGCCGGCCGCCGAGCTGCCCGACCAGATCGACGAGGAGACGAAGCAGGAGCGGTACGCGCGCCTCATGGATCTCCAGCAGCGGATCTCGCTCGAGCGGAACCGCGCCCTGGTCGGTCAGACGCTCGACGTTCTGGTCGAAGGCGAGGCTGAAGCGGAGCCGGTGGAGCGGCCGGAGCGGCGGGGCCGAGGCGCCCGTCGATCTGGCCGGCGGCAGCGCGCCCAGGCCACTGGCCGCGCGGAGGAGATGTCCCAGCGCCTGCTGGTCGGTCGCTCCTACCGCGACGCCCCGGAGGTCGACGGGCTCGTCTTCTGCCGTGGCGCCGGAAAGGTCGGCGAGATGGCACGCGCCCGCATCACTCAGGCCCTCGAATACGATCTCGTCGGCGACCTCGTACGGAACGGATGAAGCATGTCGCGGAGCAAGAACCGGAGAGCGTCATGCGTCACTCGTCACCCACCATGCATGACGCACGACGTACGCCGCATGACGTATGACGGGACAAGTGCCATGACGTATGACGTATGACGCACCACCCATGACTCGCCGGAGCACTGGCGCGCTGACACTCATGGTCGTCCACGCGCATCCCGACGACGAGGCCATCGTCACGGGCGGCCTCCTGGCGCGCTGCGCCGCCGACGGTGTCCAAACGGTGCTGGTGACGGCCACCCGCGGCGAGCTGGGCGAGATCCTCGATCCGACGGTGCCGGCCAAGGCCGTGCGGCCCCGGCTGGGCGAGGTGCGCACGGCCGAGCTGCGGCGCTCCGCCGCGATCCTCGGCATTGACCACCTGGTGATCCTCGGTTACCGCGACTCGGGCATGGCCGGCACTGCCGGGAACACCCACCCGCGCTGCTTTGCTATGGCCGATCTCAAAGGCGCGGTCGGTCGGCTGGTCCGCCTGATCCGGCGCTACCGGCCACAGGTGATCGTCACGTATAACGAGGACGGCGGGTACGGGCACCCGGACCACATCAGGGCCCACGAGGCGACGGTCGCCGCTTTTGACGCGGCCGGCGACCCGGACCGGTTCCCCGGCGTCGGCGGTCTGCCGTGGCAGCCGCGCAAGCTCTACTACACCGGCTTTCCGCGCCAGACGCTCTACCAGGCGTGGCTGACAATGCAGGAGCGCGGCCTGCGAACCCCTCTCGAAGAGGAATGGGCGCAGAACCCCGAATGGCGGGAGCCTCTGCCGGGAATCTGGACGCAGGTGGATGTCCGCCCCTATTATCCCCAGAAGCTCGCCGCGCTGCTCAGCCATCGCACGCAGATCGAGCCGGACGATCCGTTCTGGCGGCTGCCCGACGACCTCGCGCCGGACGTCTGGGGGGTCGAGTATTTCTATCGGGCGCGCTGTCTGGTAGCCGCACCCTCGCCGGAGGACGACGTTTTCGCCGGGCTCCGAGACCCGGTGGACGCCGAGCTGCGAACTCGCTTGGAGGCATAGTCTTGGACACGTTGCGCGCGCCAACCCTCGCGCCCCATCCGGACACCGCCGGCCTCAGTCGCGTCCTCGCGGTCGTCGCCCATCCGGACGACGTCGAGTGGGGCGCGGCGGGAACCGTCGCCCGCTGGGTGCTGGAAGGCAAGGACGTTGCCTATCTGCTGGCCAGCCGCGGCGAAGCCGGGCTGAACGATCCCCAGTACACCCGCGCCGACGTCGCCAGGCTCCGCGAGGCCGAGGAGCGCGCCGCGGCCGTCGCCGTCGGCGTCAAGGCCGTCGAGTTCCTGGAGCATCCCGACGGGAATATCGCCTACTCGCTGGACCTGCGGCGGGACATTGCGCGGGCCATCCGCCGGCACCGGCCGGAGGTCGTCCTGACGCAGAACCCCGAGATCACCTGGGGCGCCGGCGGCGGGCTGAACCAGGCCGACCACCGCGCCGTCGGGCTCGCCACCATCGACGCCATTCTCGACGCCTCGATCCGGCTCTCCTTCCCCGAGCTGCTGGCCGAAGGGCTGGAGCCGTGGGGCGGCGTCAAACGCGTCTACGTCAGCGGGATGGCCGGCGCCGACGAGATCGTCGACACGACGGAAACCATCGACCTGGCGGTTGCCGCGCTCCAGGCGCACGCGGTCTACGTCGCGGCCTTTCCCGGCTTCGACCCGGAGAAGATGCTGCGCGAGCGCGGCGCCCAGATCGGGCGGGAGAAGGGCTACACCTACGGCGAACGGTTCCGCGTCTTCCGGCGCGGATAAAGGAACCGGGCGCTGAAGCGCCAACTACGAACCGGGAGAGCGCGCTGGTTCGTAGTTGGCGCTTCAGCGCCCGGACCCCGGTCTACCACAGGATCGCGACAGGCTTCACCATCACGCCCGCACGGTTGGTTAGGCCGTCTACCAGATCATTTCGGAAACCTTCATCAGCCCCCGGACCGTGGTCTCCCAGAGTGTTGCGACCGTCGGTATCACGGCAAACCCGGGCTCCGATGGGCGCTGGTATCTGCTATTGACGAGGTGGTCCGCCTGCAATAGACTATTGCAGGGCTCTGGCGACGAGAACGTGCGTGCAGTCGCGGCACCGACCGTGCGGGAAACGGGGAGAGAGGATGTGCCATTTCCATGACGCCTCAGCGACAGGAGCTCATCGCGAAATGCATCGAAATGAACCTACATCGCCCAGGGCCAGAGGAGGCCCGCCTCATCGGCTACGGCGTTTCCGTGTGGGCGCTCCTCGGTTATTGGCACGCCCTCGATCATGACGTCGACCTGGTTGCGACCGACTACGACGTGCCGCGAGAGGCGATGGAAGCAGCGCTTGCCTACTATGGCCGGCACAAGGCGCTGATCGACGCCCGTCACACCTCCGACGCCGCCGCCTTTGCCGCTTGACGATGAGTGACCGATCGATGCGCGCGCTGGTTACCGGCGCTTCGGGCTTTGTTGGCTACCACGTCGCTCGGGTGCTCGTCGAGGCAGGCTGGGAGGTTCGCGCGCTGGTCCGGCCACTGGCTCGGACGGAGTTCCTCACTGCCCTCGGCGTCGAGCTGGCGATTGGCGACGTGACGGACGCCGCCACCGTCGAGCGGGCGATGGCCGGCTGCTCTGCGGCGTTTCACGCCGCCGGGCTGTACAGCATCTGGGAGCCCGACCCGCGGCGCTTCTACCGGGTCAACGTCATGGGGACGGTCAACGTCCTGAAAGCAGCCCGACAGCTCGGCATCGGGGACGTCGTCTACACCAGCACACGGGGAACGCTACGACCGGCGCTGCCCGACCGGCCGGCGACCGAGGACGAGCCGATCGGCGAGGCCGACCTGGCTCGCGCCGACCATTACATCCAGTCGAAGGTGCTCGCCGAGCAGGAGGTCCTGCGCTTTGTCGCCGACGGCTTCCCTGTTCGGATCGTGAATCCCACCGCGCCGGTGGGCAGCCATGATTGGCGGCCGACGCCGACCGGCCGGATCCTGCTCGACCCCCTCCGCGGCCGGCTCCCCGGCCAGATCCCTTTCTGTCTGAACTGGACCGCCGTCGACGACGTCGCGCGCGGCCACCTCCTCGCCCTCGAACGCGGTCGCCCCGGCGAGCGGTACATCCTCGGCGGCGAGAACCTGTGGCTGCGCGACATCTTGCGGTTGCTGCGCTTTCTGACCGGCCACTCGCTCCGGGTGCCGCGCCTGCCGGTGCCGGCCATGATGGCCGCGGCCTACGTCGCCGAGTTCGCCGCCGAGCGCCTCGCCGTCCGGCCACCCCTGCTGACGCCGGCCATCGTCCGCGTGCTGCACGCCGGGCAGGCGGCCGATCCGTCGAAAGCGGTCCGGGAGCTTGGCCTTCCCCAAACGCCGGTCAGGGAGGCCGTCGCCGCGGCGATCCAGTGGTACGTCGATGCTGGGATGCTGCCTCCCCATGGCGGCTTGCGACCAAGCTAGAGCGGTGCCGAGAGAACGAACCGCCAGGACGCCAAGATCGCCAGGGAAGGCGCCTGGATTACCGGTTGTTCGCTTGGTCAATCCCTCTGCAAGCCGCTCTGCGTCCCTGGTGATCAGACCGATACCTGCCCACCGGTGGGCATTCTCCCCGGTGGTTGTGCTATGCTTACTTCTGGACAGTAGTAAGGCATGACAGGAGGACAGGCTTTGAGAGCAGCAACCGTCACGGCAAAAGGGCAGGTCACGATTCCGCGGGGCGTGCGGGAGGCGCTGGGCTTGAAAGAACACGACAGAGTAGTGTTCGTCGTGGACGGCGATCGTGCAATCATGAGACCGATACGCAACGTGGAGCTGGCGCAGCTTCGGGGAGTCGCACGGGGCCGTGCGCCCTTCACCGGACGCGCGGCTGAACGGACGGCTGCCCAGCGTCACGTGGCAGAACACGTTGTTTCCAGTTTTGAGCATGAGGAGTAGCTGTGGCGCGCATCGACGCCAACATTATCATCCGCTATCTCACCGATGAGCCTGCTGATCAGGCCGAGCGAGCAGCCCGTCTCTTCGATCGGCTTGCTGCCGGAGAGCTCACCGTGACCGTCGATGAGATTGTCGTGGCGGAGGTAGTGTGGACGCTGTCATCTTACTATCGGATGGCGAGGAAAGAGATCGCGGAATCGCTGCTCCAACTCCTTTCGATCGACGGCTTTGAGTGCCGCAACGGCGGTGTCGTGCAGCGGGCGCTGGTGCTCTACGAGGAGAAGCGAATCGACTTTGCCGATGCATTGCTGTGCGCCTCCATGCTCGCCGCCGGGGAGACTGATATCTACTCGTTTGACCGGGATCTTGACAAGGTAGCAGGCATCCGGCGCATCGAGCCGAGCTGATTGGGGCCAGGGACCATGCCCCCGCGTTCCACATCCGACTATCCGGCCAACTTGAATCAGGATTGGAGCCCAGGCCCCCCTCGACGTACGAGAGAGCTCGTCGAGCGCATCGCGGCACAGCTCGTCGAGCGGAGGCTGACGGTCGCCGTCGCCGAGAGCCTGACGGGCGGACTGCTCGCCGCCGGCCTGACCGAGCTGGCCGGCAGCTCAACCTTCTTCCTCGGCGGCGTCGTCGCCTACGCCGATCGCGCCAAGGTCGACCTGCTCGGCGTGCCGGCCGAGACCATCCAACGGGAGACGGCCGTCAGCGAGCCTGTCGCCGCGGCGATGGCCAGCGGCGCCCGGTGGCGCCTGCAGGCCGACCTTGCCCTGGCGACAACCGGCCTGGCCGGCCCCGGCGACGGCGGCACCGGACTGCCGGTCGGCCTGACGTTCATCGCGCTGGCGACGCCGGCCGGAACGGCCGTGCATCGGTTTCAGCTTCCCGGCGACCGCGGCGCGGTCCGGGCGGCGGCGGTGCAGGCGGCGCTGGCGATCCTCGACGAGTGGCTGGAAGGCTCACCTCCACCCGACCGTTGTTCTTCCCCTATTGACTTCCGGTAGGCCGGGACTATACTGGCACACGCAGAAGGCCCGGCGCGGGCCACGCGGTTGCGGCAGGGATTGCTGGCTGTGTGACGGTGCCGAATGATTCAATCTGATTCGGTCGGACGGCCCCATCGCCGCGCGACGAAACCTCCCCTTTCGGCTGGCCCAGCTCAGCCTCCATCCGAACCCGGAGCCCGAGCCCGACGCCGGGTTTCAGCGGTGGGGAGATCTAGCCGCGCCCTGTCCATTCTGAGCCAGATCGGCCAGGCAATTGGAGCATCACCTCAGGGTGATTCCGTGCTCCAGGATATTGCGCGCCACACGACTGAGGTGGTCAAAGCAGCCGGCAGCCGGATCGTCCTGTTGGATGAGTTGAGCGATACGTTGGTTACCGCGGCTGCCTACGGCGAGCATTCGACTGAGACCGCACGACGGATGCCGCGTCAAGGATGCGCAGCCGGCTGGGTTATTCGGCATGGGCAGCCCTTGTTCGTGCCGCGCATTTCGGACGTCACCTTTGAGCCTCTGCGATCGGCATCCGAACGCCTCGGGTGGGAGTCATTCATCGCCGTTCCGTTGGTCATCCAGGGAAAGGCCATCGGGACGCTCCAGGTCCACTCGCACAACGGTCGGCGTCTCGATGCCAGCGATGTTGAGCTTCTCCGTGGTCTGGCCGCACTGGCTGCGATTGCAATCGAGCACGCCCGTCGTCTCCGAATTGACAGCGAAGTCCCGATCATTGTGGTCTCTGCCAGAGGCGAGGAGTACGACAAGATCGACGCGCTCAACCTCGGCGCCGACGACTACCTCACCAAGCCGTTCGGCGTCGGCGAACTGCTCGCTCGCGTCCGCGCCGTGCTCCGGCGAACCCGGCGAGAATGGGTCGATACGGGACCACGCCTGCTGTCGAGAGGGGTCTTTGAGATGGATCCGGCAGCGCGGCTGCTGACCGTCGCGGGGCGAGAAGTCAGGCTCACGCGCACCGAGTTCGATCTCCTGTATCAGCTCATGCGGCAGGCGGGGAAAGTCGTGCCACACAACGTCCTCTTGAGTGATATCTGGGGACCGGAGTACCGCAACCAGACCGAGTACCTCCGTGTATACATCGGCCGACTCCGCCACAAGATCGAACCGGATCCTGCCAGCCCCCGGCACCTCCTGACCGAGCCGGGTCTCGGCTACATCTTCCGGCCGTAGGGCTTTCCAACCGACTGCCTCCGATACACCAGTTATCGTTCTCGTGCGGTTTTTTATGACGTGTTTACGCGCCCGGTGCGAGAATGGCTACTGGGCTCGGAGGCGAGCGAATCCACCATCGGGCAGCTTCAGGAATCTGAGTCGGGAGCGGGAAATGGACGAGCAAGCAACTCTCATCCTTTGCGGGACGCTGATCGACGGCTGCGGCGGTGCAGCCCAACGCGATGTCGGTCTCCTGGTCGAGGGAAACCGCATCACCCAGATCATGCCCCGGGCTCAGGCGCCGCGCGGCGAGCGCTTGCGGATCATTGACGCGAGCGATCAGACGGTCATACCAGGGCTGATGGACATTCACGTGCATCTCGCGACCGTCTCGGACCCCGGGGAGCCTCATGGCCTCTGGTCCTTGATGGCGACACCTCCCCCGCTGGTAACCCTTCACGCGGCGAGGAACGCCCGTTTGATGCTGGAAGCCGGGTTTACGACGGTGCGGGACGTCGCAGGCGTTCCGAATCGGTTGAATGTCGAGATCGTGTGCCTCCGACGGGCGATTGAGCTCGATCTGATCGCTGGCCCACGACTCTTTGTCGCCGAGTGGGTTGGCCAAACCGTCGGACACATCGACGCGAACCTGCCGCCAACCTGGTATCGGGAGCCTGGGATCAACGCCGACGGCCCCTGGGAAGTTCGCAAGCTCGCGCGGGAATGCTTCCGACAGGGCGTCGATCTGATCAAGACCTCCGCATCCGGTGGCCTCAGCGGCTACTTCGAGGAGTTCACCTGGCGAAACTACACTGTCGAGGAGTTGAGCGCACTCGCCGACGAGGCGCACGCTGTCGGCAAGCGATTCGCCGTCCACGCCGATACCGCGCCGGCCGTCAAGAAGGCCATCGCCGCCGGTGCCGACACGCTGGAGCATTGCACTTTCCTGGACGACGAAGCGATCGAGTTGATGGTCAAGCACGGCACGTACATGGTGCCCACCCTCTCGATCGGATCGGATCGGGCCGCAGAGGGCCGCCAGCGGACGGGCAACACCAGGCCGGCCGTCCTCCGGCGGGCGCAGATGGCCAGCGACGGCGGCCGGGAAAGCTTCCAGAAGGCCCATGCGGCAGGGGTAAAGATCGCGATGGGCACCGATACGTACCGCTCGCTGCGTGAGTACTTCGGGAAGAATGCGTATGAGCTTGAGCTGATGGTACGCAATGGCATGTCGCCCATGGAGGCCATTGTCGCCTCGACACACGTTGCCGCCGAGGCGCTCGGGGCGGCCGACCGCGTCGGCACGCTCGAAGTCGGCAAGCTGGCCGACGTCGTCGTCGTCGACGGCGACCCGTTGGCAGACATCCGTATCCTCCAGGACCTGGCGCGCATTCCCGTCGTCGTGAAGGAAGGCCGGATCGTCGCCGATCGCCGAGCTGGCGCACGCGCACCAGTTGGCTCGGCTCCGTAATGCTGTCAGGCAATCACTGACAAGGATGGCGTGGCATGGGGTACCGATTGGGCGTGGATGTCGGCGGCACCTTTACCGACCTGGTGCTCTTTGACGAGGAGCGGGATGAGTTCCGCGCCGAGCGGCGGATGGTTGCGGGTATCCGGTCGCTGCCCGCCGGCACCTATGCGTTCGAGGACTACCTGGAAGGAACGGGCCTGGTGGACGAGATGATCCGGATCCGTGCCACGGTGACGATCGGCGACGGCCGCATTGCCGTCGACTTCAGCGGCACGAGCCCGCAGGTCCGGGGGCCGATCAACTGTCGACTCCCCTCCGCCCAGGCCTGTGTCTACTACGCCATTAAGGCCATCGTCGGCTTTCAGGGCTGGGCGACGGTCTGGGTGATCAACAACATCTACGATAGCCTGTATACCACGCGCGACTTCAAGGCGCTCGTCCCGGCGCTGGCGACCGGCCACACCGTCTCCGATGATGATGTCCCTGGCGACGCGTGCATCGGCGCGGCGATGTCGGATTGACAGACGCCACTGGGCAGGGCACAATGTCGGCATCAACTCGGAGAGGGGAGCATGGCTTCGGCAGATGTGGTCATCGTCGGAGGCGGCGCCGTTGGCTGCGCGGCCGCCTACTTCCTCACCAGGCAGGGCTTCCGGCCGGTGGTCGTCGAGAAGGACGCCATCGGCGCCCACGCCTCCGGCTTCGCCTTCGGCGGGCTCAGCGCCTTCGGCAGCTACAGCAGCATCGGCGCTATCTATCCCCTGACCCGGGAGGCGATGCGCCTGCACGTCCAGTTGGCCAAGGAGCTGAGGGAGCAGACGGGCATCGACACGCACTTCCACCCGACCTCCATCCTGACCCCCGCGGTGAACGACGAGGAGCGCCAGCAGCAGCAAGCGCGGCTCGCCTGGCTCCTCTCGGAAGGGTACGCGGCCCGCTGGCTCGACGGCGAGGCAGCCCGCCGTCTCGAGCCCCGACTGGCGTCAAGCCTGCTTGGGGTCGTTCAGGTGGAGGGCGCTGCCCTGGTCGAGAGCTACCGCTACTGCCTCGCCCTGGCCCAGGCCGCCGAGCAGGGCGGCGCTCGGTTTCGCCACGGCGAAGTGCAATCCGTCCGGGTCGAGAACGGCCGGGTCACCGCCGTGGAAACCCGCTCGGACACCATCCCGTGTGAGAACGCCGTCATCGCCGCAGGCCCCTGGACCGGCCTGGCCGGCGCCTGGCTCGGGGCACCTGTGCCGGTGCGGCCGCTCAAGGGGCAGATCGTACGACTGCGCCTGCCGGGAGCGCCCATCGAGTACGAGATCTCCTGGCGGGGCAACTACTTTGCATCCAAGTCGGACGGCCTGATCTGGGCCGGCACCACCGAGGAGGAGGTGGGTTTTGACGAAACGCCAACGTCCGACGGGAGGGACACCATCCTGACGACGCTGGCGACCGTCTTCCCCGCTCTGCTCGATGCGGAGATCGTGATGCAGACCGCCTGCCTGCGCCCCCTCTCGGCCGACGGCCTACCCATCATCGGCCCCGTGCCCGACATCGGCGGACTGGTGCTGGCAACGGGTGCCGGCCGGCGGGGCATCCTCCTCTCCGCCGTCATGGGATCCATCGCCGCCGACCTGGTCGCCAAAGGAAAGACCGACCTGCCGATCGAGCCCTTCTCCCTGGAACGGTTCGCCGGGGGGAACTCGTAGGAGCTCGGCTGGTGCTCCGTCATGCTGAGCCGCAGCGAAGCATCTCCCCGGCCGACGGTGCGAGACCGGGAGATGCTTCGCTGCGGCTCAGCATGACCACGTTCCCACGAGTTCCCACGAGTTCCTCTAAGTTCCTAGCTAGCAAGCACCTACTCGTCAGACCGTCTGGTGACATTGACAGGCTGCTGCCGTCTTGCCTATACTTTGTCGCGGCAGACGGCTGCGTGCCACCGAACATCGTGGATCGAGAATCCCTGTGACGTCGCTCGTGGCAAGGGCACATGACGCATGACGTATGACGCATGACGTATGACCTGGTTCGGGGATGCTTGTAGTGTTACTCGTGGCAAGGGATCTGGTCGAGACAGCGGCATCGCCCGCGTGGCTACACGGGGCGAGCGGCCTGGGGGATGAGTTGTTGCTCATCGGCCTGGCGGTCGTGCTCGGCGTCGTCGTCCTCGTCCTTGGCCGGGGTGGCAAGGGGGACGACGCGTGACCCATCGAGTTCGTCCATTCGCTGGTCGAATGGCGCTGGCCTTCAGTCTTCGACTGGTCCTGGCGCTGGTCCTGGCGCTGGTGCTCGCCGCCGGCTGCCAAGTGTCGGAGGCGCCGTCTTCGGCCACGCATCCCGTCCCGGGGACGCCGGGTCCGCCGACGCCGGTGGCGGTGCCAGGCGTGCTCATCTATTCGAGGGATCAGAACCTCTGGGCGCTGACGCTGCGCACCGGGCGCGAGCAGCAGGTCACGGCCTTCTCGGCCGGCACCTATGCCGTCTGCCCGGCGCTGTCGCCAGACGGTCGATCGATCGCCTTCTCGCTCTACGGACCGTCGACGGATCCGAATGCGGGGACCGGCACCGACCTGTACGTCGTGGGGCGGGACGGTCAATCGCCGCGCCAGGTGCTCGCGCACGACGCGGCCAACACCAGTCTGGAGATGCCCGTCTGGACGCCGGACGGCCGGGCCCTTTACTTCACGTATCGCGAGCCCCGGTATGACGAGAAGAAGCTCTACGCCGGCGATACCGTCCGAATCGAACGGGTGAATCTCGACGGGAGCGGCCGGACCGTCGTCGTCGCGGGAGGCACCAGCCCGACCCTGTCGCCGGACGGCCGCCGGCTGATCTGGATGAAGATGAACCCCGAGCTTGGCATCGGACAGCTCTGGACTTCGGGCTCCGACGGCGCCAACCCGAGGCGGCTCATCGAAGACGACGGACTGAAGATCTTCCTTGCGCCGCGCTTCTCACCGGACGGCAGACAGATCGCCTTGAGCGCGGTCGGCTGGCCCACCGGATGGCCGACGCCGGTGCCGAAGAAGAAGTCCCGCTCCAGCGGCGAGCTCTGGCGGTGGCTCGGCGGGCCGGCGATCGCCGAGGCCCACGGCACGCCGTGGGACATCTGGCTGATGAATGGCGACGGGAGCGGGTTGCGGCGGCTGACGGATCTGGGCGACGACAATCCGATTGTCGCCTGGTCGCCGGACGGGCAGCACCTCGCCTTCCTCGGCGAGTTCGGGCTGTACATCCTCCGGGCAGACGGCAGCGGGCTGACGCGGGTCATGCAGCCCTTCGGAGGCGCCGGCGTCGCCTGGGCGCCCGACGAATAGCAGGAGAAGGAAGATGCCGAAGCGGTCGCGGACACGCACTGATGCACCACGCGCTCGACCAGCAGTCACCCCACAGCCCCAGCGGCCGAGCACACCGCGGGTTCCCCGGGCGGCCCCGCCTCCGCCGCCGACGCTGGCCGAGCGCGCCCGTATGTACTGGCCGTGGGAGCTCGGCGGCCTGATCGCCGTCGCCGCCGTCGTCGCCTTCCTCGTCTTGAGTTTCGGCAACCAGAGTGGGGGGTCGTCGAGCGGGCAGAGCGGGGCGACGTCGGCGGCGGTCTCGACTGAAGAGAACGTGCCGCTGGAGGGGAACACGCACGTCCCGGTGGGGCAGCCGGTCCAGTACAAGAGCTACCCGCCCACGTCCGGCACGCACTATCCGAACTGGGCGAACTACGGCTTCTCCGACCGGGAGATCCCGGAAGGCGAGTGGATCCACGACCTCGAGCACGGCGCGGTCGTCGTGCTGTACAAGTGCGAGGGAGGCCCGACGGGCTGCCCCGATCTCGTCAATCAGCTCAAGGACGTCTACGCGACCTTCCCGCCCGGCAAGCACGGCAAGGTCAAGATGGTCATCACCCCGTACACGCGGATGGACAATCCGGTCACGCTCGTGGCCTGGGGCTGGCGCGAGAAGCTCGACCGGTTCGACAAGGATCGGGTCCTCCGCTTCTACAAGGCGCACGTCGATCACGGCCCGGAGGACGTTCCGTAATCTGTCGGGCAACCCGCCGCGAAATCCGGTAGAATAAGAGAGGTGTGTACCAGCACGACAAGTCACGGAGAGAGAAAAGGTGAGGCGGACACTGCGGCGGTGGCGGACAGCTCTGGTCTTCAGCGCGCTGGCCGGTACGCTCGTCCTGGGGCTGCCAGCTTGCGCGAGCGCATCGGGAGCATCGAAGCCACCCGGCGCAACCGCCAATCGGTTCACGATCGTTGGGTCAGAGTTCCGTTTCGAGCCGGCCACGCTCACGGTGCCGCGCGGCACGCAGGTTCAGCTCGTCTTTGAGAACCGGGGCGGAATCGAGCACGACATCCACGTGCGTGGCCTCAGGATCGCCGCTCCCGACGCGCACGGTGCGACCGGCCACAGCCATGCCAAACAGGCCGGTCATGAAGTGGCCCCGGATGAGATCCATCTCAGCGCCCAACCGGCCAGACAAGACAGCGCAACGTTCACGGCAGAGACCATCGGCACGTTCGGGTTCGAATGCACGTTCCCAGGACACCGCGACGCCGGGATGAAGGGGCAGTTGACCGTCCGCTAAGTCTTCGCTTCTGATAGCCCGGCGAGTGACTGAGCAACGCAAGCCCGGGCTACAGCAAGGCCAGCCCTTCCCGCAGCGATAGATACGCCAGCTCCGGCACCAGCTCGCGCTTCATCCGCGAGGTGTCGCCGGCGTACGACGCCATTCCAATCGTGATGAAGTCGCGCGTCAGCAGCGACGGCGTCCCGAGCAGCGCGGCGGCGGCTTCGCACGCTCGGCCGGCCACGAAGAATGACCATTCCGGCAGCCGCCACGGCCTGGGGAAGCCCCAATGGACCGCCGCCGTGTCCCTGTGATACTATGCGGCCATCACCCTGCTGGGGAGCAACGTGGCAACACACACTCGGGTCGACCCGGTGACCTTCGAGCTGATTAAGAATGGACTGTCGCTCCTCTGCGACGAGATGGCGGTCACGATGGCGCGGGCCGCTTATTCCACGACCATCCGGGAATCGCACGATTATACCACCGCGCTGCTGACGCCGGAGGGCGAAGTGATGGCTCAGGGCCACACCGCCCCGCTCCACCTCGGCTCGATCATGTACGCGCTCGAAGGGATTCGGAACAAGTTCGGCGAGGACATCCATCCCGGGGACGTGTTCGCCAACAACGACCCCTACGAAGGGGGCAGCCACCTCCCCGACCTGTTCATCCTCAAGCCGGTCTTCGTCGACGGCAAGATCGCCGCCTACGTTGGCGCCGAAGCCCATCTGAGCGACGTCGGCGGTCGGGTGCCGGGGTCGAACGCCGCCGACTCCACCGAGATCTATCAGGAAGGGCTCCAGATCCCGCCAAGCCACCTCTCCATTCGGGGCAAACCCAATCGAACGCTCTGGGACATCATCGAGAAGAATGTCCGGCAGCCGGAGCGCGTCGTCGGTGACATTCGGGCACTCCTGGCCGCCATCGCCGTCGGCGAGCGCGGCTTCCTGAAATACGTCAGGAAATACGGCCACGAGCAGCTTCACTTCTACATCGCCGAGATCATGGACTACACCGAGCGGATGGTCCGGGCGGAGATCTCCCGCTGGCCCGACGGCGAATGGTCCTTCGAGGATCTCATCGACGACGACGGGCTGGATCCCGATCCGATCCCGATCCGGGCGACGGTGAGGGTGAAGGGCGACGAAGTGGAGATGGACTTCACCGGCACGGGGCGGCAGGTACGTGCAGCCATCAACAATCCCTTCACGTTCACCAAAGCGGCCTGCTTCATGATCGTGCGGGCGGCGATGGGGATGCCGCTCCCGCACAACTCGGGCTTCGCCCGCCCGGTCCGGGTGTTCGCCCCTGAAGGGACGATCCTGAACCCGCGCCATCCCGCTGCCGTGGCCTCACGAGCCCTGCCGGCGCACCGCACGCTCAACGTGCTCCTTGGGGCGATTGCCCAGATCGTCCCGGACCGGATGATGGCCGGCGATGAGGGCGGCAATGCGCTGATCACGTTCGCGGGCAAGGACTCCGAGGACAGGCCCTGGCTGCTCACAGACAGCATGCGGGGAACCTGGGGCGCCCGCCAGGACCGCGATGGCGTCGACGCCATGTCCGGCATGGCGAGCCCAATTGCCAACCAGCCGTGCGAAGCCCTTGAGCTGGAATTCCCGCTCCGGATGGTGCGCTATGGCTACGTCCAGGACTCCTGTGGCGCCGGCAAGTTTCGGGGCGGCCTCGGCCTCGTGCGCGATCGCCAGTTCTTGGTCGACAACACGATGGTGCAGGTGCGCTCCGACCGGGCCAAGTACCCGCCCTACGGCCTCTTCGGCGGCAAAGCGGGTACGACGACGGTCAACGTCGTCAACCCCGGGCCGAGCCGGCGCGAGCTGCCGTCCAAGTTCATGATCTGGCTGAATGCCGGCGACGTCTACCGGTGCCAGTTGCCCGGCGCCGGTGGCTGGGGCGACCCGCTCGATCGCGACCCGGCGCTGGTGCAGCGCGACGTCCGCGACGAGAAGATCAGTATCGCCTACGCCGCCCGGGAGCACGGCGTCGTCGTCGATCCAGAGACGGGCATCGTCGACCAGGCGGCGACGGACAGGCTACGGTGCGAGGTGCGTGCGGCAGCGGCTCACCATGGCGATGGCTGAGTGGTAATCCAGTAAAAGGAGGAGGAACATCATGACCGCGTCTCGACCTACTTCCACGCTCACGCCAAAGCGGCTATCCAGGCGCCAGATGCTTGCCGCAGCCGGCGTCTTCGGCATGAGCGGCGGCCTGGCGGTGCTGGCGGGCTGCGCGCCAGGTGCGCCACCCCCGGCCGTCCAGCCGACAACGCCTCCGGCAGCCGCTCCGCAGCCGACCAGCGCCCCCGCGGCGCAACCGACGAAGGCCGCCGTCGCCCAGCCGACAATCGCGCCTGTCACTCGGCCAACAATCGCGCCGGCCGCTCAGGCGACGGCCGTGCCGGCGGCGACCACCAGGCCGGCTGCTCAGGGCGGCACGCTTGTCGTCGCCGGCGATGGCGTGGGCGACAACTTCGTGCCCGCCTCCGGGTTCCAGGGCTGGGCCCACGGCTGGGTCATCAACAACATCTTCGACAACCTGTTCATCTCCCGCGACATGAAAACCATCACGCCGGCCCTGGCGGTCGGCTCTACCGCCTCCGCCGACGGCCTCGTCTACACCTTCCAGCTTCGCAAGGGCGTCAAGTTCCACGACGGCACGCCGTT
>JACQGW010000253.1 GCA_016199325.1 Chloroflexota bacterium | reverse complement strand
CTCCCTCACGGTCGCGGCTCGGTTCGGGCCATGCCGCTGCCGCTCGACCTTTGGCCAGGACTGGTCTGTCGTCGGTCAACACCAGCCCATATCCAGTGGTCAATTCCACGGCTGGTGGCACGAGAGTGAGGCCAACGTTTCCTCAATCAACAACCAGAAACCCGGCCTCCCCAACCAGAAACCCGTCTACGCTTCGGCTCGCGCCTGGGGGCTTTCCTGGACGACGTGCTGCACCCAGGTGTGCTCGCGGTTTAGGCGAATGTTCCGGCGCGGGAAACCGCCCTCGACGGGGACGTCTTCGAATAGGACGATCCCTCGCTTGCCATAGGCGGTCAGGATGCTCTTGGTGTAGTCGGGGTCCAGAGGGCCGAGCGGTTGCTTGGGCCCCGTCAGATAGTTGATGACGCCGCGCATGTTGACGCCGTCCCAATGCCCCTCCGCCCAATCGAGAAAGCGGATGAGCTGAACGTCGGCGGGCGTCAGGTCCTCCGAGGCCGGCGTCACCTCGATCGGATCGTCGATGCTGGCGCTGGCGACCAGGTCCCGGCTGGTCGTGCCCGGCACGCCGCTGATGACGACCGTCTTGTCGTGCCCATGCTTTAGGCGCGCGGAGATCCGGACGAAGTCGCTATCGCCGGTCATCAGGACGAAGGTCCTGATCTGGGGTCGGTCGAGCAGGGTTTCGACGACGTCCATGAGCATGTAGAGATCGGCAGTGCTCTGCTCACGGCCATCGGCGCGGATTTTCGTCGGCGCGTCGACCCGACGAATGTTGGCGGCCTGGAGCTTGCGCGGAAAGAACTCGGGCTGGCGACTGAAGTCGGCGTAGGCCGAGGCGACGGGAACGAGGCCGTACTTCCGCGCTTTGGCGATCATCACCTGGGGGTCGGGCTCCTGGTTGTAGCGGTTCAGCAGCGAGTACCGGATGTTCTCGAAATCGATAAAAAGGGCTACGTGCGGTTGATCGTCGAATTGCATGCGAAAGCGCTCTCCTCTCAAAGTCCTCAAGACAGGCGCGATATCCGGTTGGAAACGTGCAGCGTATCGTCGTTTTCATTATAGCGCAGAGTCGGGCGCCTTTCACACAAGCGGCCAGGGCACGCTCCGATAGCCCGACTGGCTCGGGAAGACGGGCCGGGAGACGATCCGGTCGAGACGGCGCAGGAAGGCGTCGAGCTCGATCCGGCTGACCAGCGTGCGCAGCTCGGCGGCTGCCGCGTCGCCACCGGTCGCCAACTGCTGGTGGAGCGCCCGGAAGTCGGCGACGATGGGGGCGGGGATCGGCTCGCCGGCATAGTCCCAGATCACCGTGCGCAGCTTGGGCTGATGGTGGAAGGTGAGGCCGTGATCGACGCCCCAGACGCGGCCATCCAGGCCGAGCAGGCAGTGGCCGGCTTTGCGGTCGGCGTTGTTCACCGCGCAGTCGAAGGCGGCCAGGCGGCGAGCTTCCTCGGCGCGATCGGCGCCAAAGGTGAAGTAGTGCGCTCGCACGTTCGATTCGATGAAGAGCTGGACCGAGCCATCGCCGTATGGCCCGTCCCGGAGAATGGTCGGCGGAACGAGCTGCCAGCCCAGCGCCCGCGATACGACGTAGGCGGCACACTCGCGCCGATAGAGCGTGCCGGCCGGGAAATCGAAGAGCGGCGCCTCGCCGCGGCCGGGCTTGTACACGGCGTAGCTCTCCGAGCCGTCGGGGGCGCGCAGCCGGGCCAGAAAGGTGTAGTTGGACCCTTCCAACAGGTGCTCGCAGGCGACGAAGTCGGCCTGGCGGAGGAGGTCGAGGATGTCGGCGCGGTCGGGCGACCAGCTCGTCCCAGCCGGCTGCCGGCCATTGGGCGGAACGGCGGAAGGCGAGAGCGATGGAAGCCGAACCATCACACCGTCACATCACGCCGTCATCGTCAGATGCCCGTTCCGCTTCGGACACACGTGACCCGTCGGGTCTATCGGGCCGCCGCAGAGCGGGCAGATCGGCCGTCCGGCGGCGATGACCTCGTCGATGCGGGCGGCAAAGCGCCCCGCCTGCTCACGGCTGGCCCAGGCGCTGAGGTCGGGCTCGTCGTCCTTCTCGTTGTCGGCGACGTAGACCAGGACGCCGATGCGATCGGTGGCCCGATCGTAGGCCAGCGCCATCTTGCCGGCGCGGAGCTCGTCGCCGGCCTCGCCGCTCGGCTCGACCACCGTCGCCTCGGCGAGCCGAACCGCGTCGGGGTCGGTGCTGCGTTCCGGCAGCGCCGCGACGAGCTGGGTGATCGCGAGGGAGAGGGCCTGGAGGTACTCTTTTTCGACCCAGACCCGAACCATCTGCTTCCCATCGGAGACGAGCAGGTAGAAGGTTCGGCTCCCGGGCTTGCCGAGAGCACCGGCCGTCAGCGTAGCCGCCTGGCGGAACTCATACCGGTGTCGTGGCATCGGTCCTCCCGGTGAGAGATGTCATACGTCATGCGTCATGCGTCAACGTCATACGGTGTAGACAGGTCTGGTATCGCGCTCAGGTTGGCGGCCTGAATCCAGCGTCTGCGCTTCGCCCGGTTGGCGGCTCTACTGGCCCAATCATACACTACTGAGGCGCTCCAGGACACATTGACGGACCACTGAAACGCCACCGTGATGTTGACAGATAGCGCCGCCAAGATCTGACGGAATGACGTATGACGCATGACGGCCATTACCGCCGCCGTGCGATCCAGCCGCCGGCGGCGCCGGCCGAGAGATAGAGCAGGTCCCAGACGAGCAGCCCCGTCATGTCCATCTTCGGCAGGGCGAACCAGCCCGCCGACTGGACGATGGCGATCTCGTCGACGCCCTTCAGGATCGAGAGAAAGAAGATGTAGACGCCCGCAACGGCGGCACCATTGAAAATGCCCGAGGATGGCGCCCGACGGCCGGCGACCAGGCCGCCGACAAAGCTGGCGAGGATCCCGCCGACCTGGAGGGCGAGCAGGCTGGAGGCCAGGCCGCCAGCGCCGGCCGCCAGTGCGAGCGCCGTCGAGACGGCGTAGGCAGCCACAAACCCGAGGCCGATGGCCGACCAGGAGAACTGGATCTCCGGCCGGCGAGCGTGCTCATTCATGCTGGTCTCCTGGGTCGGCGTCTGCGGCGTAGGCGAACCCGGCGCGCTCGGCCAGAAGAGTGAGGAGCCGCGCCGAGGCGCCCCGCGGCGCGTAGCGGCCGCACTCCCACTCGCTGACCGTCTGCTGGCGGATGCCGAGCTCGTCGGAGAGCGCCTGCTGGGTGAGGCCGAGATGCTGGCGAAGTGCCCGCACGCTCGACCGGTCCCAGGCGGGCCGGCGGTGCTGTCTGATCATGAACCGATCATATCGGCCGGTGCTGTGCGACGTCAAGGTGCCGCTGGGGTGGGCTTGCGCAGCGGTTGAGAGCGGGAAAGGAAGAAGGGCTGAGGGCATGGGGCGGTGGGATGGGTCGATGGAGGGG
>JACQGW010000266.1 GCA_016199325.1 Chloroflexota bacterium | reverse complement strand
TGAGGTTCCCCCGCGTCCCCCCCTCTCCGCCGGAGCGGAGAGGGGGCCGGGGGGTGAGGTGCTCCCTACACCAACCGTCCCTGCTGCTGCGCGGCCACCCGCTCGATCTCGGGCCAGGCGACGACGAGGCTGTTGTAGGCGAAGCCATCCTGCGCCCAGCCCTTCCGCTCGCACGTCGTATAGAGGCGATAGGCGAGGTCCCGCGCGACGTCGGCGAGCGCGCCGACCTTCGCCAGAATCCCGGCGGCGCCGTCCTCGCCGTGCTGCTCCAGCGCCCTTGTCAGGTGATGGGTGACCTCCCAGACAGTCAGCCGGCGGTCGGCCAGGGGGTCCCAGTCGTCCGGCAGCTCGTCCCGGCGGAGGAGGCGGACCTTGCCGGCGCGGGCCGTGGCGATCCCCGCCTCGACCAGGCCGTCGACGGAGGAGTCCTTCGCCTTCGAGAGCGTCTCGGCGGCGCCGTAGGGACCCTCGCCCGTCCCGAACTGCTGGAACCAGGCGACGGCCCAGCGGGTGTCGGCGTCGTACTCGGCCTCCTGCTCGGAGAGCACCTCGTCGAGCGCCTGGTTGATCAGGGCCAGGGCGGTGCGGACGGACATCGGCGCCCCGCCGGCTTCGAGCACCTTCCTGTAGCGGGAGAAGACGGCCATGCCGGGGCCGATGGCCGCCTGGGCGAGGTCGACCGGGGCGATGTTGCCGAGCTGGAGCTTGCGAAGGGCCTCGGGCAGCTCGCGCTTGAGCGCGCCGAGGAACTCCCGGCGCGATGCGAGCGGCGCGTTCTCGGGCCGTATTCGGCATACGAGGACGATCGAGGAAGCGAGGGCGCCGACCTCCTTCTTGAGGCTGGTGATCAACTCCGTTCGCATCGGCCATGTGCCGGTGATCCCGAATCCCGCCGCGACCAAGCCAGCGAGCATCGTCTCCCAGCCAGTCGATACTACTGAAGGGCCTTCCTCCTCGTCTGCGCGTCCGTTCTCGCTCGCTTCTGCCTGCTTGAAGGCATAGAACAGCGTGAGCGGCTGATCAGGGTGCTGGACGGAGTGCATGCGATCGAATGCTTTTGCCAACCCGTCCTCAAAGAACGAGTTAGCCCGCTCACGGTCGCCGTCAAACCGGTGCGGCGTCGCCACGAGTTCCTCGGTCTTCGGCGTGAGCAAGGTGGCCAATACATCCGGATAAAGCTTTCCAATGGAGCGGCGAAGCCAAACGTAGAAGAAGTCAGAGAGGTCCGCGTAGCCGATATTGTCGTAATAGGGCGGATCGGTGCAAACAAGTATATCCTTACCGCCGCAGGGCGAGGTGGCATCGCGTTGCAGCACCCTGCATCGCTGCGGGTTGGCGGCCAGCTTAAGCAGTACTTCAGCCAGGCTATCGAGCGTCAGAACAAATCCACCACCTGCTGTGGATAGCGCATTCGCTTCGGCGTAGTCCCAGGTCATTGGCATCGCCTGTCGAGAGAATGCCTGCGTGAGCCGATCCGGAGCCGTTTGCCAGGTAGCAAGCGTGCAGTTGGTGACAGTGTTCTTGTCGACCCCGAACGCCAGATACGTGGCAAGGGCATCTGAGTAGGCCTCCACCCCTTCACCATCCTGTTCCAGAGGAACATCCCCTCCTGATAACCCAGCGGAAACAGCGTCACACCGAACACGTTCTCGTGCCTCAGAGACGAGGTCGCAAAGTGTGGTCAGGGCGACGAGTTGACGAGGGGTGAAGAGATCGCGATGCTTCCTCATGCCGTAGAGCTGAACGCGAAAGCCCAGCGCACGCTGCGGCAAGTCCGTGTCCGGGGCATCAACGGGGATCGGCACATCTGCGACTGATTCGTGGAGGTCCGTCGGCGGAACATACACACGCCCGCCTTTCCCTTCCGCAACGATCGCCATGAGCTGCGCGTTCATGCCGCCGGCCCTGCCCTCGGACCGAATGTGATTGAACTCAACGGCCTCGCCGCAGGTGATACAAGCTGCCCCACGACGGTTCACAGTTCCGTCGCGCGGTACGCCCTGTCCTGTTCGCACTTCAAAGCGAACCTTCCCCGATTGTTTTTCGACAATCGGGTCAATCCACGCCTTCTTCCCTGGCTTCGTCGAGAGCCAGAACGACCGAACGAGCGGCATCTGCGCGCCGCAGGCCGGATTCGGGCACCGTACCGTCCGCGCCCAGAGCCAGGCGATGACCGTCGCCTCACCGCCGCCCTGCTCTTTCGGCAGCTTCACCTTCGGGTAGAGGTGGCCGATCCGCTTCTCGGCCTCGTCGCGCATCCATTTGCCGTAATAGCGGACGTCGGCGGCGAGGCCGGCGGCGCCCTTCCAGGCGACGTTCAGGCCCGACCGGCGATCGACGGGATTCACCGGCGGCCGGCCGGCGAACTTCGGCGGGATCTCGATGAGGGCTTTCGTGATCAGGACGGCGACCGGGTTCAGGTCGCTGGCATGGGCGACCAGGCCGAGCCGCTGGGCTTCGAGGGGGATCGAGCCGCCGCCGCAGAACGGGTCGAGGACCGGGGGCGGGTTGCCGCCGGTCGCGGCGTTGATCAGCTCGCGAGCCGTCGTCAGGATGCGCTCGTCGTTGCTGTTCCCCCACTTGACGAGCTTCTCGATGAAGGCAAAGAGCCGCTGCCGCCGCCGTTCGCCGAGGGAGAGGCGCGACCAGTCGTCGCCGATCAGGCCGGGAAGTGGCAGCCGATCGATCCGGTCGAGGAGCGCCTGCGGCACGCCCGGCTGGTCCGGGTCGTCGATGAGCGAGGCGAAGAGGACGGCGCGGCAGGCGGCGAGCGGCCGGCGCGCCCACCAGAGGTGGAGGGTGGACGGATGGCCGTGGCGGATGGACTTCTCCCGTGCCGACGCCTTGTTGATGGCTTCGAGCGGGAGGGCGACTTCGATGAGCTTCTTGGTCATGAGCGGCACCTCGGATTGCGTCAAAGATTGCACCAATCCACCGTTTTCGCGCGGCAAATGCTTGGCGCAGTTACAGGGCGAACGGCGATTTGCACGCGATCGATTGCGTCAAGATTGCGTCGAAGACCATTCCCCGGCCATTGAAATGGCGAGCTACCGTTGCGAACCCCACCTTCGTGGGCTGGTCGGGGAATCGGTAGTCGGCGAAGGTCGACTTCGCAAGCGCAGCCGGGGGTTTCAACCGCCGAGGTAGCTGCGTCCCTCTGCTGGAGCTTCACGGCGCAGACTTGCCGGCGACGTATTTCTGGCGCGGATGCGTGGGACGTGCGGGATCCAACGGACCGAGGCTGCCGGACCTGGTCAGCCGGCGTACCACCTGCCGTGTGTACTCCTCATTCCGTCCCAAGAGAGCAGCAAGCTCTCGAACGGACAGGGGAGTGGACGCACAGAGCGTCACAATGATTCGATCGAGAACGGCCGGGCTAAGGTGGTGCTGGTCGCGGGCCGGCTTGGCCGTGTTCGCTAGGCTCCGACGCAAATCATCGGAATCTAGGTCGGGATGTATGCGACTTGAGCCGATATCTATGGAGCTCGATTCGACACCTATAGAGCTCGGCTCGATACCTATGGGGCTCGGCTCGATATCTACAGAGCTTGCTGCTCTTTCCTTCGCCACTTGATCGATGGCTTCGACCGGTGTCTGAGCCCGGGGAGCTTCCTCCCCCGCCGGCAGGGCTGAACTGGAAAGTGACGCAGTTCTGGCCACCGCCATCGGTCCCAGCTGGTACCGGGCACCTCGCTTGCCGCCGATCATCTGGAGAAATCCACGATCGCGCAGGCTACCAAGCACTCTCGTCGTGTCCGTGGGATGCTGGCCAGTCACAGTGCGGAGTCTCAGATTGTCGACCTCGCCATCATGTCGGGCGACTGTGAGTGCAAGTTGTTCCGGCACGCTCCATCCCTCGCCCATCGAGCTTAGCCATCTCCGATCCTCCTCTGAGAGCAGGTGCACGTGTCGCAGGTTTAGCATGAACTCGTAGCGCTCGGTGCCGATGTTGATCTCTGGCAACTGGAAGCCTGACTCACGCCACGCCTGAATGATTCTCGGGACGCCGGTTCCAGCTTCCTCTGCCAACCCGACGTATCGAACATCCGAATCAGCTCCGGGTTGCGGGGATCGGATCGGTCGCTGGTGAAAAGATCGTACTCGGAAATACGAGAGTTCCCCGGATTCCGAAAGAGGTATCCTTCCGGCGATCGCTTGATCAGAGATGCTTGCATCTCGGCATAGTCCGTATGGACGAGGAGGTTGACCAGCGCCTCGCGAAGGGCGATGTGAAGCGAGCTCTGATCGACGCGAACCCCGGCGCTCAGACGGAATGGCGTCGGTAACCCGGCGACGAGACGCGGGTAGATAGTTTCGAAAGCTTCGAAAAGGTTGCTCTCCCAGACGACTCGATCCTCCCAGCGGGAATCAGGATCGTCGTTGTCCAGGACGAGCCGGTAGTCGATCAGGTGCCGGGTTCGCCAATTGCGTATCGCCTCGGGTTCGCCAGCCAGGAGCAGCCCAGCGACGGTTATACCCTTTGCCCCGCTCTCCCGATCGCGGCGATAACCTCCGATAGCTTCCAGGAAACGCTCGTCGTCATGGCTATTCCAGGGCGAGTCCGGGTTCTGGGTTTGATATCGCCGCCGATACCGTCGGAACGTCTCCCGATCCAGATCCTCCCATCCGAAGTGCTTGAGAATCGTTGAGTCGGCCGCGGTATCCGATGCCTCGCGCATCATCCGGTCTACTTCTGGCTTCGTGCAGCGGTAGTCACCCGCATGGCGTCGAACGTAGGTCCCGGCATAGGGATTCCCATTGATGTAGACAGGACGTTCCTTTCGTGACGCCGCGGGTACTCGCAGGATGACGATCTCCTTGCCATCGAGTGACTCGACCAAGATGTCATCGACACCACAAATCGCAGAACTGAGTTTCTGTGGGTTCCGAATCGAGTCGTGGAGAATCGTCAGGAGCTTAGAGGCGTTCCGCACCCCTTCGATCACCGGTATGTCTTCCTGTTCGGTGAACCCGAGGAGAATCCAGCCGCCGTTGGTATTGGCGAAGGCACTGATGGTAGGCCAGATTGACTTTGGGAACCCGCCGTGTGCCGACTTGTACTCAACTTCGAGGGACTCCTGTCCCTGGAGACGCTCCAAGAGAGCAGCCAGCAACGGTGGAACGGTCGACGAAGTCATGTCAGCACCCAGTCCTTAATCGCGCAATACGATTCATCGCGCTACCTCAGCAAGTCGTCCGAGCTCGCCGATATTATACGTCACACTCGTCACGCCGAAGTCGGGTTCCCGGTGGAACGGCCGGCGCAGGTAGAGCGGCTCGCGGGCGCCGCCGCCGTCCACCTCGACGACGGCCAGGATGAAGTCGTCGGGCTTGTTCAGCGCCGTCAGGATCTCGTTCTTCGTCACCGTCACCGTCTCGGCCCCGGCGGCCCGTCCCTTCACCTCGACGAACCGGAGGCGGCCCGTCCCCGGCACCCGCGACTCCACGTCGTAGCCCCGCGACTCGGCGCTCACGTCGCGCGGCTCGTAGCCGAGCCGGCGCTCTCGCTCCATGACCGCCGCCATCGCCAGCGCCTCGACGCGCGCCGTCTCCCGCGCGTGCTCCTCCGACCGGGTCGGCCGTTCCCCTTTCAGGCGGGCCAGCAGGCCGGCCGGGACGACGAGGGCGCCGACGAGGACCACCGGCGGCAGCGGCGAGAGCCGCCGCTCCTGTTCCAGGTCGGCCAGCCGGGCCTGAAGGCGCGCCTCCAGCTCGTCGGCCCGCTGGCGCGCCCGGGCCGAGTTCAGCCGCGGCGTTCGCCCCGCCAGCTCCTGGGCGCGGATCTCCTCGGCGCGGTGGTCCCAGTAGGTGATCTCCTTCGTCAGTCGGTCCTTCACCGCCGCCAGCGTCTTCGCCACCAGCTCCTCCTTGCGGTGCTTCACCTCGTCGAAGTGGCGGGGGACGAGGGTCTGGACGGCGTGCTCGACGACCTGCCGCTCGGCCTCGGCGTTGAGCCAGTCGGCGTCGAGGAGCGGGGCGATGAGGTCGTGCTCGCCGTCGGCGAGGGGGCGATAGTCGAGGTAGGGCGCCATCCCCGCGGTCCGGACGGCGCCGGTCGCGTCGATCTGGACGAACTGCATCTGCCGTGAGACGATCCGGCGGCTGCCGTCGCGATTCACCCGCGCATCCTGAATCGCATGCTGGAGGCAGTAGAGGACGTGGACCTCCTCGCCGGCGTCGGCCGGGTCGACGAGCACGGCGCCGCGCTTGAGCAGGTCCCCGTGCCGCTCCAGGATGAGGTCGATGGTCGCGTGGAGGAGCGGGTGGCCGGGGCAGACGAGCTCCGCCAGTGGCTTGCCGGGGACGGCGATCAGCCCTTTCTCGAAGGTGATCCGCTCGTAGCGGGGGAGAATCGCATCGCCCCGGCCGATCTGCCGGTCCCGCCGGCGGATGAGGGCGGGGACGTGCGTCACTTCGTACCGCTTCGGCTCCCGCTCCCTCGCGGATCCGCCCAGCAGCCTGAACGCCTCCAGGAAGAACGTCGCGATGAAGTGAGGCTGGAGGCGGTGGGCGTCGGCCCGCTCCATCTCCTCCCGAATCTGCTGCACGCGCGAGACGTCCAGCGCGTCGTGGACGAGCGCGCGCTCCGCCAGGAGCTGGCGCAGCCGCTCCCTATCGAGCGCGGCGCCGACGGCGCGGGTGAGCCGCGCCCGAACCTCGGGGCTGTCGCCGTATCGGATGGCCTCGATCATCAGCCGCCGCAGCTCGGCGCCCTGGAGCGCGCGCCCGACCACGTCGAAGACGCCGCCGCCAAGGGCAGCGCGCTCTTCCTCCAGCTTCCGCAGCAGGGTGTCGTAGACCTCGCCCTCGCGGGTCTCGTCGGCCACCAGGTTCCAGTTGTGGCAGACCTCGGTCTGGCCGATCCGGTGGATCCGGCCGAACCGCTGCTCCAGTCGATTCGGGTTCCAGGGCAGGTCGTAGTTCACCATGAGGTGGGCGCGCTGGAGGTTGATGCCTTCGCCTGCGGCGTCGGTCGCGACGAGGACCAGGACCTCCTTGTCCTGGGTGAACGCCTCCTGAGCCTTGCGGCGCTCCTCGCGCCCCATGCCGCCGTGGATGACGGCGACGGCCTCGGGCCGGCCCAGGAGCGTCCGGATGCGCTCGGCCAGGTAGTTGAGGGTATCCCGGTGTTCGCTGAAGATGACGAGCTTCCGGCGCAGCCCTCGGGCGTCGAACATCTCGGCGGTGTGCTGGAGCAGGTTGGAGAGCTCCTCCCACTTCCGGTCCCGCCCGCTCCGGCGCACCCGGAGCGCCAGCTCCTCCAGCCGTCGGAGCATGCCGATCTCGATCTCCAGCTCGGCAATCGTCCGCGCCGCCGTCGCCTGGTCGACGATCTCCTCCTCGACGACCTCGACCTCGGCATCGGGGGCATCGTCCAGCTCCTCGACGGTCTCGTCGGTGACGGCCGGCACGTTCTGGAGGAAGTCGACGCGGACCTCGGCGCCGCGCTTGAGCAGCCGTTCCTCCCGAAGCCGTCGCTCCAGCCGCTCCCGCCGGCGGCGGAGCGACTGGTAGATGGCCTCCGGCGAGGACGCCAGCCGCCGCTGGAGGATCGTCAGCGCGAAGCCGACGGTCCCCTTGCCGCGCTCGTTGTCCAGGGCGTCGGCCCGATTGAACTCCTGCCGGACGTACTCGGTGACGTCACGGTAGAGCGCGGCTTCCAGGTCCGAAAGCCGGTACTTGACCGTGGAGGCGAACCGTTCGGGGAAGAGCGGCGTCCCGTCGAACGTCAGGAGCTGCTCCTTGACGAGCCGGCGCATCAGGTCCGCGACGTCGGTCACGTGGACGCCATCCCGGTACCGCCCCTCGAAGCGGTCGGCGTCCAGGAGCGCCATGAACAGGTGGAAGTCCGGCTCCTTGCCGTTGTGCGGCGTCGCCGTCAGCAGCAGGAGGTGGCGGGTGAGCCGCCCGAGGAGCTGGCCCAGGCGGTACCGCCTGGTGTACTTGATCTCGCCGCCGAAGAAGCTCGCCGACATCTTGTGCGCTTCGTCGCAGACCACGAGGTCCCAGTCGGTCTGCTCCAGCCTGGCCTGGAGGTCATCATCCCGGCTCAGCTTGTCCAGCCGGGCGATGGCCAGGGAGTTCTCCAGGAACCAGTTGCCGGTGCGGGCCGACTCCAGCTTGTCGTTGGTCAGGATCTCGAACGGCAGGTGGAATCGCTGGTCGAGCTCATCCTGCCACTGCTCGACGAGCATGCCGGGGCAGACGATGAGGCAGCGGCGGACGTCGCCGCGGACGAGCAGCTCTTTGATCAGGAGGCCGGCCATGATGGTCTTGCCGGCGCCGGGGTCGTCGGCCAGGAGGAATCGAAGCGGCTGGCGCGTCAGCATCTCGCCGTAGACGGCGGTGATCTGGTGGGGCAGCGGCTCGACCAGGCTCGTGTGGACGGCCAGGAGCGGGTCGAAGAGGTAGGCGAGCTGAATCCGTGTGGCCTCGGAGACGAGCCGGAAGAGCGCGCCGTCGCCGTCGAAGCTCCACGGCCGGCCGCGGCCGACGATCTCGATCGCCGGCTCACGATCGCGAAAGATCAGCTCGTTGCCGGGCCGGCCGGCGGCATCCCGATAGGTCAGGTTGACGGCAGCCGACCCGTACCACTCGACCTGAACGACGGTGACGGCGCTGCCGTGGAGGATCCCCCTCACGGCAGCGCCGGGCGTGAGCTCCTCCAGGCGGGCCATCCTCGCGATCTCCTTGCTTGTCGCTCACGTCGTGGTGCATCCGGCAAGGCCCTCGCGGCGCTGGGCGCCTCCCTATCCGTCATGCTGAGCCGCAGCGAAGCATCTGCCCGTTTCGAACCACCAGCGTCCGGGAGATGCTTCGCTGCGGCTCAGCATGACGGAGGAGAGGCCGGCCAATCTCCAACGGTCTCACTGCGGCTCAGCATGACGGAGGAGAGGCCAGCCAACCTCCAACGGGCTCGCTGCGGCTCAGCATGACGG
>JACQGW010000251.1 GCA_016199325.1 Chloroflexota bacterium | reverse complement strand
GGCAAGCAGCGTGCCAGCCTACGCACCGCACGACACCAGAGCGGTGCCGAGAGAACCGCCAAGACGCCAAGATCGCCAAGGAAGACGCCAAGAATGCCGATTGGTCATCTGGTCAATCCCTGTGCAAACCGCTCCAGGGAACGACGCACTGATGAAGGTTGTTGAACAGATCCAGTACAACCCAGACCAGGGAACCGGGCGCTCAAGCGCCAACTACGAACCAGCAGATCGTGGTCAACAGGCCATGAGTGCGTTTAGTCGCTTGATAGGTTGACGCAATGAGGGGCGGGCCCTATACTGCCCATGAGGCATGACGTATGACGTATGACGCAGGCGTCCTGCCGGTATCGACCGGCGCGCTCCGGCTGACGCCGCTGGCCGACGGTCGGGTCCTCCTCGAGCAGGGCCGGCGGCCGGTCCTGGCGTTCTGGCCGCTCGGCCGGGGCGATTGCGCCGACGGGGCGGACACCACGCTGTCGGTTGACCGCGCTCCCACGGCGGCCGATGGCGGGCTCGTCTGGGAGTCGGTGGGCGCCCGTTTTCGGCGGCGCCATGTCCTGAGAGCAACGGCAGACTCCTTCATGGCCTGGGTCGAGCTCGCCGGCGAGGGCGTCCTGACCGATCTCTGGCTCTGGGGCGAGCCCGAACGGCCGCTCTGGCCCGTCTTTGGCCTGCGGTACAACCCCGAGCCCAACAGCGATCGCCGGCCGTTCGGCAGCGCTGCCGAGCCGGCGACCGTCGACGTAACGTCGGACAGGCGGCGGGCCGGCGGCGACTGGTTCTTCTGCCCGGCGCCGTTCTGCTTCGCCTTCCAGGCCGAGGGCGGCAGTTGGCTGGCCATCGGGCTCGCCGAGCCAATTGCCCGCAGCAACTTCGTCGCCTTCGAGTACACCGGCAAACCGGCGCCGGCATTCCGGGTGCGCTATGACGGCCACCAGCCGGTCCGCGGCCGGTGGCGATCGCCCACCCTCATCGGCGTCGCCGCCAGCTCCCCCCACGAGGCCGTCGACGCCTACGCGGAGGCATTGCGCCGCCTCGGCCACGTCCCCGTCGTTCGCCGAGGGTCACCGGACTGGTGGCGCGAGCCCGCCTTCTGCGGCTGGGGCGAGCAGGTGAACCGCCATCGCTCCCCCCGCTGGCACGGCGGCCTGCCGCCGAAAGGTGCCGCCGACTATTGCACTGAGGCGCAGTACGAGGACTACCTGGAGATCCTCGCCGGGGGCGGCGTCTTCCCCGGGACGGTCGTCGTCGACGACCGCTGGCAGCGCGCGTACGGCGACCCGGCGCCGGAGCCGAGCCGCTGGCCGAACCTGCGCGCCTTCGTCGGCCGGCGCCACGCCGCCGGCCAGCGGGTGCTGCTCTGGCTGAAGCTCTGGGATCCCGCCGGGGTCCCGCCCGGCGCCTGCATTCTCGATCCGGCGGGCCGCGCCGTCGCCGTCGATCCGACCAGCCCGGCCTACGTCGAGCTCCTGACCCGGCGCATCCAGGCGCTCCTCGGCGCCGGCGTCGACGGCTTCAAGCTCGACTTTCATCATCTGACGCCGCTCGGCGCCGAGCTCCGGCCGGCGGAGCCGATCTGGGGGGCTGCGCTACTGCACCGCCTCTGCCGGGTAGTCTACGAGGCGGCGAAGGCCGGCCGACCCGACGCGCTGATCATCTCCCAGGCGGCCAACCCCGCCTTTGCCGATACCCTCGACGCCATCCGGCTGAACGACGTCGCCAGCTCCGACCAGCCCTGCTCCTACGTCGCGTCGATGGTCGACCGGGCCCGGGTTGCGGTCGCGGCCTGTCCCGATGCGCTCGTCGACTGCGACAACTGGCCGTCGCCCAATCGCGCCACCTGTCTCGAATACCTGGAGAGCCAGCCGGACATCGGCGTCCCTTCGCTCTACTATGCGTCGGGCGTCTGCTGGCAGGACATCCACGGCGGTCTCGTCGACGAGCCGTTTCGATGGGAAGACTACTCCCGGATCGCCGCCACCTGGGCGCGCTATCGCGCCGCTGCCGGTCTGCCAACGAAGTTTCTGGTTTGATGGTTTGTGGTTTCTGGTTTCGGGACATCTCCCCACGAACCAGAAACCAGAAACCCGTGTTGGTGATCCTATTTCAGCGTCATGTAGTAGGCGACCAGATCGCTGAGCTGCTCGGCCGACAGCGTCTGGCCGTAGGTCTTGGGCATCACGCCGTCAGGGAACCCGGAGACGACAAAGGCGCTGGGATCGGTAATCGACTCGCGGATGTACGCCTCGGCGGACATGCCGGGCTTCCGCGTGGCGGCGGTCGTCGCGATCTTCGTCAGTTCCGGCCCGATCTGGGTGCCCCTACCGGCGACCACGTGGCAGGTCGAACAGGCCGGGCTGGCTCTGGTCTCGTAGATCTCCTTCCCGCGTTCGGGGTTGCCCGCCGGCGCGCCCGTTGGCGGTTTTGGCGTAGGGGTTACCGCGCCGCCCGGCGCGCATGCGCCAACGGCAGCCAGGAGCGTCGCGATCGTTGCGATGATGATGAGTCGAACAAAAGACATGGTGGACCTCCGCTTCTTGGGCCGACCCCGCCAGGCGCCGGCCCTGCCGGTCGGGCTCAATCCGGCGAACCAGGCGAGCACGGGACGCCCCGAACCGGGCAAGAAGTATGCCAGCAGCCAACCGGCCGGCGGCGTTCGACAGGCTCTCCGCGGCGCTACTGACTGCATCAACAGTAAGAGTTATGAGGCTGGCTGTCGAATGAGCATGACTCTGGACAAGGAATGAGTATGACTCTGGACAAGGAATGAGTACTTCTGCACTTGGCAGCGAGGGCAGGGCGGGGCATGATGGAGTTGGCATGTGTCCCAGCGAATATGCCTTGACGGAGACAGACGGTGTCAGCAGACGAGCAGACGGACCTGACGTGTCAGTGGCCTGATGACAACGCACGGGGCCAGCACCGTTCGCCCATTACCAGACGCAGCTTCGTCGGCGGAGCTGCTGCGCTCGGAGTGGCAGCGAGTGTTGTCGGGCTACCGTGGCTTCTCGAGCCGAAAACCGCCAACGCGGCGGAAATCGGGCCGACGACCGGTGCGGCGCGGGCGGATCAAGCGCTGCGCGTTCGGATCGACGCCGCGGAGCTTGAACGTGGGCAACATCTGCCGAGTCACCCTAGCAACGGCGACGAAGACTTGTATCCAAACAGAATCGCCAGCTTTTCCAAAGCGCTGCCCCACAATCACCTCGGCGAAGTGCGCCTCGATGCCTATGCCGCCCTAATTCAAGCGTTGACGACGGGTAAGCCGGCGGATTTTGAAGCGATCCCGCTGGGCGGTGTTGTCCTGCTTCGAAATCCCCAGGCAGCACTGGCTTTCGAGCTGTTAGGGCCTGATTCCCACCACTTAACGGTTCCGGCGGCACCGGCATTTCGGAGCGCCGAAAGGGCGGCGGAGATGGGCGAGCTGTACTGGCAGGCGGTTACCCGCGATGTGCCTTTTGCCCACTACGACGCGAACGATCTCACTCAGCAGGCGGCCGCCGATCTCTCAGGGTTCTCCGATTTTCGCGGCCCCAAAGTTGGCCATCGGGTCACGACGGGAACCTTGTTCCGCGGCGGTCTTCCCGGCGACCTGGTCGGCCCGTACGTCTCACAATTCCTGTTGCAGGATATTCCGTTCGGCGCTCTACCAGTCACACAGCAGATCCGCACCGCCGTCTCCAACGTTGACTTTCTGACCGGGTACGACGACTGGCTTGCCATTCAGAACGGTGCCTCCCCAACTACCACCATTGGATTCGATCCGATCCCTCGCTCTATCCGTAATGGCCGCGATCTGGGCGAGTACGTGCATCGGGATTTCCCGTATCAGGCATTCTTGACCGCCTGTCTGATTCTGCTTGGGATGAACGCGCCGTTTGACGCTGGCCATCCCTACCGGCGTTCGCGAACCCAGGAAGGTTTTGGCACGTTCGGCGCTCCATATGTGCTGGATCTGGTCGCCAGCGTGGCAAACCGTGCAATCAAGGCCGCCTGGTGTCAGAAATGGTCGGTGCATCGATGCCTCCGGCCAGAGGAGATCGCGGGACGAATCCACAATTCCGTGACGGGTCGGGCAGACTACCCGATCCACGAAGATATCCTGAAGTCGTCGGCCCTCGATCGCGTCTTCGGCAAGAACGGCACGTACCTCTTGCCACAGGCCTACCCCGAAGGATGCCCGATCCACCCGGCTTACCCGGCGGGTCACGCAACGTTCGTTGGCGCCTCTTGCACCGTGCTCAAGGCGTTTTTTGACGAATCGTTTGTCATCCCCGATCCGGTCGTCGCCAGCGACGACGGTCGCTCCCGGACGCCGTACCGTGAAGCGAGGCTCACCGTGGGTGGCGAGCTCAACAAGCTCGCGTCCAATATTGCAATGGGTCGTGACTTCGCAGGTATCCACTATCGCTCTGATGCTCTGCTGGGTCTGAAGCTGGGCGAAGCAGTTGCGATTGCTCTCCTCACCGAGCTGAAATTGACGTACAACGAGGCCTTCGCCGGTTTCACGCTCAGCAGGTTTGACGGCAGCAAAGTCACCGTCTGATGCCACAGTCGTAGAGCCGGTCAGAATCCGGTGCCACCCCTGGTAGCCGCCGAGCGCCATCGCCGGCTGGTCCGTCACCAGCCGGTTTCCAGCGGCGTCAGCTCGGTTGGTCGCCGTCGTCCTCCTCCGCGATGGTCGATGGCTCGTTGGCGAGCCGCCCGCCGCGGAGCAGCAACCAGGCGATGCCGGCAGCGGTGGCGATCGCCGCCGGCATCAGGACGGCGTAGTACGGGCGTAACACCGGCGTCATCGTGAACAGCATGAGAAGGCCCAGGCCCGCCAGGCTGATCACCAGAAGCAACAGCTCGTCGTAGCTGCCGTCGTCGCGGAGCATGCTTGCTCTCCCTCAGGTCTTCAGACAGGTCTTCAGGGTCCACGCCTCGCCGGGACTTCAGTCAACCAGAAACGGCCACCGGCGCATCAGCTCGAAGCTCCCGATCGAGACGGCAACAATCGTCACCACGACGAGCACCGCCGGCATGGCCGCGGCCCAGGTCATCCCGGCCGCCCCCGACCCGGCCTCAACCGCCGTCGATGGGGCCGTGGCTTCCTCTTCAGGCACCGAGCGGCGTGCCAGGAGTGTGCCGGCGACCACAGCGAAGAAGAGGAGACCGGCGACAACCATCAAGAGCCCTCCGACCGCCTCCGTGACGTTCATCAGCGGTGCCCAGACCTGCGGCGCCGCCCCGGCGTAGGCAATACTGGAGACCCGGCGGGGCGCGCCGGCGTAGCCCGCGGCGACGCCGAAGACGACGAAGATGGCAGCACCGCCCGCCATCAGGTAGGGCTGGAGGCGCGCCAGGGCCAGCCCCCAGAGCCGGCGGCCGGTCAGCGCCGGCAGCAGCGCGTACGTCGCCGCCATGAAGGTGAGGGTGACGCCCGCCGAGGTGAAGGCGTGGAAATACCCCGGCACGACGAACGTCCCGTGGAGGAGCGGCGCCAGCCGCTCCGACAGCAAAGCGTAGGCGAAGGCGCCCCCCAGACCGAAGGTCAGCATACCCATCGCCAGGCCGGCGAAGGGCGGGCTGCCCCACGGCAGCCGTCGCAGCCAGCCGAACGCGCCCTGCGCCCCGGCGGCCCGCATCCGCGCTTCGAGCATACCCAGCACGACGATGGAGACGATGATCGTCGGCACGCCGATAAGCAGCGAGAGGATCGAGCCGGCGGTCTTCACGCCCGCCGGCACGCCGGGTGCCAGGAACAGGTGGTAGAGGAAGGTGGGCGGAACGATCAACGGGTAGGCCGTGAACACCGCCTTCGAGAACCGCTCCCCCAGCACCGACTCGGCTCCCGTCGTCTGCTTCGCCAGCGCATACCAGACGCCGACGGCGGCGATCAGCGGCACGTAGTGGTTGACGTGGAAGAACGTGAAGTAGCCCATGGTGTACGCCATCGGGTCGATCGGGCTAACGCCGATCGACCAGAGCAGGGCCGGCGTGTAGATGCCCAGCGCGATCACGCTGGCGGCGGTCATCACAATCGTCCAGACGAGTCCGACGTAGGTCGGCGTCGGCAGCTCGCCGATCAGCCCCGACCGGCGGGCGACCACGACCGTCGCCATGTAGTTCACGGCGAGCAACAGGATGCCGAGGGCGAGCAGGATGAAGCCGAGATAGATCAGGGGGCTGCGCGGATACTGCGCGGCGAGCGGCGGGAACGCCGTGTAGAGGACCTCGCCGCCCCAGAGCCCGGCAAGCCATTGGATCGCCGCGCCCGCGGCCATGGCGGCGAACGCCAGCCACCCCAGCCTGAGGCTGAACGGCCGCACCCCTGGGACGTAGAGGCCGACGGCCAGCAGGAGCAGCGCGCCCTGGAAGAAGAGGAACCAGTGGTAGAACATCGCCAGTCCGTGGACGGTCAGCATCCGGTAGTAGAACAGGGGATCCGCGGGAAAGGCGATCGCCGGGGCGCGGGCGAGGGCGATCGCTGCGGCGCTGAGCCCGCCGAGGGCCAGCGCGCCCAGCGCCATCAGCAGGAACGCGCTGAGGAGCTGCTTTCCGGCCGGGTCAATCGGTTTCTTGATCGCGTCTGCCGTCATTTCGATGTACCACTCCGCTCGGTGAATTGGCTCAATGCCCGCCATGCTGGCCGGCGGGCGTCGGCGAAACGCGCGGCGCCTCGGGGCGGTGAGGGACCGCGTCGGGCGAGATGGGCGGCCCCTCGACGACAATCCTGCCGCTCATCGCGTGGTGGCCGACGCCACAGTACTCGTTGCAGAGGAAGAGGTACTCGCCGGGCTGGGTGGGCGTAACCTTCAGCTCGGTCACCATGCCCGGCATCAGAGCGGCGTTTAGGCTGCCCGAGCCCATCTGGAGCGAGACGCCATGCGTGACGTCCATCGCGACCATCTCCAGGACGTAGGTCTCACCGGTGCGCAATCGAAGGAGGTTCGGCTGGTATCCGAACTGCATGACCGCCATGGGAATGGGCACGTCGGCAACCCCCTGGACCGAGCCGTCGTCCAACCGGTGCATCTCGGCATAGGCCCGAGACCGGGCCAGGAACGCTGCCACGTCAACTGCGTGGCCTCCGTGGTCGTCGGCGAGTGCCAGCGCGCCGTAAGCTGCCCACACCGGGACGAGCACGATCACCAGCAGGAGCCCAACGCCGACCACACCCCATCGAGCCATTCGCATCCGTCATCACTCCTCGAAAACTACCGGAACGGTGATCAGGAGACCGCGCATTCCAGCCGCCACTCCCCGGCCGGGCACCGTGTCCCGCGGGGGCATCAGGGGTGCAAAAGCGATGCCTTGCCGAGCATTCTACGGTGAGGTCGCTGGCTTGACAAGAGGGTACGTCAATGACGCCGTCTCGGGCCGCCGTCCGGCGCTCGGGCTTCGATCAGCTTGACGACGTCGAGCCAGAGGTTTGCCACCCGAAGGTCGACGAACCCGGCGCGGTACACGTTCTCGACCGTCTCGCGGTCGACGTTGGCGCCCCATAGGCGCACGACGAGGCCGTTGGCCAGATGCATGGCCCGGCGCAGCAGCGGTCGGCAGGAGAGGACGTGTTCCAACAGGAGCAACTGGCCGCCCGGCACCAGGACCCGCCGAACCTCGGTCAGGCCGAGCACCGGGTCCGGCACGGAGCAGAAGACGAACGTCGCCACGGCGGCGTCGAAGCTGGCATCCGGGAACGGCAACGCCTGGACGTCGGCCTCCTGGAGCGTGATGGTGACACCCTCCCGCCGGGCTCGGGCCCGGGCGCGATCGAGCATGCGCGGCGAGAGGTCGACGGCAGTGATGGCGGCGCCCGGGGGATAGTGTGGCACGTTCTGCCCGGTTCCCACCCCGACCTCGAGCACGCGCGGCCCCCCCGCGCGACGCCAGAGCTCGGCCCGCCAGGGGGCAAACCGCCGCTCGGCGCCTGTCTGGAGCAGGTCGTACAGGCGCGCGATTCGGTCATAGCGGGCGCGCGTCGTCGCCGTTGCCCGCTCGTCGATCAGCGTAGCCGCCTTACGGATGTCTCGCAGCTCAACCGCCATGGTCCTCTTCCTCATGTCCGGTGTACATGTCCGGTGTATCTGAAGATGATTATCGCGCTGATTCCTGAACCCCGGCTGAAGCGGGGCTGAAGCCACGGTGAAGGACGCCAGGGTCCGCTGAATGGCCGGGCTTGAAGCGCCGCAACCGCAACGCATTGGTCACCACGGACACCGAGCTGAACGCCATGGCCGCCGCCGCCAGCATAGGGCTGAGCAGAACGCCGAAGAACGGATAGAGCACGCCGGCCGCCACCGGAACGAGCGTGACGTTGTAGGCATATGCCCAGAAGAGGTTCTGCTTGATGTTGCGCATCGTCGCCTTCGACAGCGCGATGGCCGTCACCACCCCCATCAGGTCGCCGCGGACCAGCGTGATCGCACTGGCCTCCATCGCCACGTCGGTGCCCGTCCCGAGCGCGATGCCGACGTCGGCCTGGGCCAGGGCGGGCGCGTCGTTGATCCCGTCGCCGACCATCGCAACGCGCTTGCCCTCCTGCTGGAGCTTCCTGACCTCGTTCGCCTTCTCCTCGGGCAGCACCTCGGCCAGCACCCGGTCGATCCCCACCTGGCGGGCGATCGCCTCGGCCGTCCGGCGGTTGTCGCCGGTGATCATGAGGACTTCCAGGCCCAGGCGGTGCAGCTCCCGCACGGCCAGGGCCGAATTGGGCTTGAGGGTGTCGGCGACGCCGAGGACGCCGGCAACGCGCCCATCGACCGCCACGTACATCGGCGTCTTGCCCTGGGAGGAGAGCGCCATTGCTCGGTCCTCCCAGGCATCCACCGCAACCCCCTGCTCCCGCAGAAGCCTGGCGTTGCCCACGAGCACCCGCCGGCCGTCGACGGTGGCCTGGATACCGTGGCCGGGAATGGCGTTGAACGCGGTCGGCTCCGGCAGCGCCAGCCCGGACGCCTGCGCACCGCCGACGATCGCCTGCCCCAGGGGGTGCTCGGAGCCGCGCTCGGCCGCAGCCGCCAGACGCAGCACCGCTCTCTCGTCATCGCCGGCGGCTACCCACACGTCGGTGAGGGCCGGCTCGCCTTTCGTCAGCGTGCCGGTCTTGTCGAAGACGATGGCCCGGATCTTGTGGGCCATCTCGAGCGCCGCGCCGCTCCGGATGAGCACCCCGTTCTCGGCGCCCTTGCCGGTGCCGACCATGATGGAGGTCGGCGTCGCGAGGCCGAGGGCGCAGGGGCAGGCGATGATCAGCACCGCCACGAAGTTGAGCAGGGCGTGGTTGAGCCTTGGCTCCGGGCCCGCGACGATCCAGATCAGGAAGGTCAGCACGGCGAGGCCGATCACGGCCGGCACGAAGTAGCTGGTCACCACGTCGGCCAGCCGCTGGATGGGTGCCTTGCTGCCTTGCGCCTCCTCCACCAGCCGGATGATCTGCGCCAGGGCGGTATCTTTGCCCACCTTCGTAG
>JACQGW010000258.1 GCA_016199325.1 Chloroflexota bacterium | reverse complement strand
CCCCTCCATCGACCCATCCCACCGCCCCATGCCCTCAGCCCTTCTTCCTTTCCCGCTCTCAACCGCTGCGCAAGCCCCGCTGTTGGGAGGCTTGACGCGCCTTCCGGACTGTGATATGACTGTCGCGTCGATTTGGCCGACCAGACGACGGCGTCTCTCCTGTGTCATTCTCTCCGAGACCCTGGTCGCGACTTTTGGCCGAACCGCCGCCGGCCGGAGCCTTCAGCTCCCGACCGGCGGCGGTTCGGCTACCCCTGGCATGTGCTGGCCTCGCGGAGCTCGAAGGGTGGAGCGGCGGCAAGCGCCGCAGAAGGGAGAAGTGCGATGGGACCTCAGTTTGACCGGACTCGGTGGAATCGGAACCTCGTCCTCTGGCGCCTCGTCGGAGCCCTCGTCGCGGTCGTGGCCGCGCTGGCGATCGTCCTGCCCGCCTTCGCCGACGAACAGCACGGCACCGGCGTCCCCGACTTCGAGACCGGGCCGCTCCTCTGGGGGCTCGTCTCGCTGGCTGGGGTGTTTCTCCTCCTCGGCCTCTCCCGGACGCTGCTGGTGGGGCGGATGGCCAAACAGGCAGCCGGGGCGGCGGCCGACGTCGGGTACTTCGCGGCCATGCGGCAGTTCAGCCGCAACGCCCGCCTCTTTCTGACCTACTCGATCCTGTCGGGTCTGGGCAGCGGGATCTGGGGCGTGATGTTCAACCTCTACCTGCTGCGGGTGGGATACCCCATCGAGTTCATCGGCACCTTCTGGCTGATCAACATGCTCTGCCACGGCGCCGGCGCCCTGCCCGCCGGCCTCATCGCCGACCGGTACGGACGGCGCAAGGCATTCGTCATCGCAACGACCATCAGCCTGGTGGCGCAGGGAACCCTGCTGTTCCTCCAGGATCCGCTGGTCATCCTGATCCTGGCCGGCATCTCCGGGTTCGGCGATGCGTTCCACGGGGTGACCGGGGCGCCCTTCATGATGGAGAACAGCGAGCCGCACGAGCGGACCCACCTCTTCAGCCTGAACGCCGCCTTCATGAATGTCTCCAGCTTCGTCGGGAGCCTCTCCGGCGGCCTGCTGCCGCTGCTCTGGGCAACGATCCTGGTGGTGCCGGCGCTGGAGCCGGCGGCGGCCCGGTCGGCGCTGGTCACGGGGCTGCCCCTGACGCTGCTGGCGCTGGTCCCCCTCGCCTTCATGCGAGAGAAGCCGGTCGAGCTGATAGCGAGCTTCAAGGACATGGTGACCCTGCGCTACGTGGAGCACTTCGGCATCATCGCCCGCTTCACGCTGCTGAACCTGATGGTTGGCGCGGGCTTTGGCCTGACCGTCCGTTTCTTCAACGTCTTCTTCCAGGAGGCCCACAACGCCTCGGACAGCCAGGTCGGCACCGTCATCGCGCTGGCCTCCATCGCGGGAGCGGGCTCCGTCCTGGTCTCGCCGATCCTGGCCCAGCACTGGGGGAAGGCGAAGAGCATCTTCTTCACCCAGGGCATCTCGATCCCCTTCCTCCTGCTGATGGCGGTGGTGCCGTCGTTCTCGGCGGTGACCGTGTTCTACCTGATGCGGGCAGCCATCTACAGCATCGGCATGCCGCTGCGCAACCAGCTCTCGATGGAGTTCATCAGCTCCCGGGAGCGGGGCACGGCCGCCGGCTTCACTCACACCGCCTTCGACCTCGGTGGAGGCGTCGGGGCCGGCATCGCCGGGCTATTGATTACCACCGAGGGCTTTGTCCCCGCCTTCACCGCCGCCGCGATCCTGATTCTGATACCGGCCGTCCTCTACTACGTGTTCTTCGACAACATGGAGAACCGGGCTCGCCGGCGCATCGCCGGGCTCGCACAGGCGGCGACGGGTGGCAGGAGTTAGGGGAAAGGAGGGGGGAATGGATCTCTTCGTCGTCACTTCTCGACTCGTCCACATCTCGACCGGAATCTACTGGGTAGGCGCCGCCCTGGTCATCGCCGGCTTCATCACGCCGGCGGTGGAGGCCGCCGGGCCTGAAGGCGGCAGGTTCATGCAGCGGTTGGCCCAGACCCGCCTGCCGTTCTCCATATCGCTGTCCTCGGTGCTCTCTGCGCTTTCAGGGATCGTGCTGTACTGGTGGGCCTCCGCAGGGCTGCAAGGGGGCTGGATTACGTCTGGCCGGGGGCTCGGTTTCACCCTCGCGGGGCTGGTCGGTATCCTCGCCGCGTCGCTCGGCTTCGCCGTCAGCGCGCCGACCGCGCAGCGCATCGCCGCCCTGGGCAAAGAGATCCAGGCGGCGGGCGGGCCACCGAAGCCGGCCCAGCTCCAGCAGATGAGAGCCCTTCAGCAGCGAATCAAGCAGGCCGGCGTGCTGGCCGCCGCGCTGTTGGTCGTCACCGTCGTCGGGATGGTCATCGCGCCGTACCTCTGACGATGACGTTCGGCCGGTCGCCCTCTGTCGGGTTGATCGCTCGGGTGGGCGTCAGGGTTTTGCGTGGACGGCCGCCGGTCTGCCGTAGGGGCGGTTCGAGAACCGCCCGCGTCGTGGAT
>JACQGW010000257.1 GCA_016199325.1 Chloroflexota bacterium | reverse complement strand
GATGCTTCGCTGCGGCTCAGGTATGACAGCGTTCCCCCGAGTACCTATGAGTTCCTCTGAGTTCCTATGAGTGCCCCCGTCAGCTCGCCGTATCAAAGGCCGAACATCTCCCGCACCGCGCGCGACGCGCTCCGGCTGACGGGCACGTCGCTGCGACTGTTGTCGTCGACTTTGAGGACGGCGGTGCCGCCAAAGAAGGGGTGGATCTCGACGACGTGCTCGGGGTTGACCAGGTAGCTCCGATGGACGCGCAGGAAGCCGGCCGGGCCCAGGCGCTGCGCAAGCTCGGTGAGCGAGAAGCGGGTGACGTACTGTTCGTCGCGCGTCTTGACGTACGTGTAGTCACCCTGCACGAAGACGTAGCGGATGTCGGCAACCCGGACCAGGAGCGTGTGCCCTCCCTGCTCGACCGGGAGCTTGGCGCGCTGAATGGCGATCGCCTCCGCCCCGCCGGGGTCGGTGGGATTGCCGGCAGGCCGGCGCTTGGCGACTCGTTCGAGGGTGACCTTCAGACGCCCCGCGTCGACCGGCTTGAGGAGGTAGTCGGCGGCGGCGACGTCGAACGCCTGGACGGCGTGCTCCTCATAGGCGGTGACGAAGACGACTACCGGGTGGTCTCGGGCCTCGTTGACCACCTTCATCGCGTCCAGCCCGCTGAGGCCGGGCATGCGGATGTCGAGGAAGAGGACGTCGTACCGGCGAGTCTGGAGGAGCGCCAGGGCGTCGATGGCGTTCTGCGCCTCGTCGATCGTCTCGATGCCGGCAGACTGCTCGAGGAGGTAGCGCAGCTCGCCGCGGGCCAGCGGCTCGTCGTCGACTATCAGCACCCGCATGGTTATCCTCCATCTCGCTGAGGATAGCGCGTTGGGATCCGGAGCCGGACCGACGTTCCCTCCCCGGGCCGGCTTTCGATGTCCAGCGCGTAGGCCGGCCCGTACAGCCCGCGCAGGCGCTCGTTCACGTTGGAGAGCCCCATGCCCAGGCCGGTGCCGTATCCTGGCTGCAGGACCTGCGCCAACTGGTCCGGCGCGATGCCGACGCCCGTATCGACGACGGTGATCCGCACCTCGTCGCCGTGGCGCGCCGAGACGATGGACACGTCGCCGCCCTCGATCTTGTAGGCGATCCCATGATTCACCGCGTTCTCCACCAGCGGCTGGACCACCAGAACGGGGACCAGCGCCTGGTGCGTCTCGGGCTGGGTGTCGTACTGCACGCGCAGTCGTTCGCCCAACCGCGCTCGCTCGAACGTCAGATACCGCTCGACGTACGCCAGCTCCTCGGCCAGCGTACAGAACTCGCCGTGGCGCTTCAACGTCTCGCGGAAGAAGTGAGCGAAGTCGACGATCAGCGTGTGGGCCGTCTCGGGATCGATGCGGGTCAGCGCCGCGATGGTGTTCAGCGTGTTGAACAGGAAATGGGGCGAGATCTGCGCGCGCAGCGCCTTGAGCTCGGCCGCGACCACCCGCTCGGTCTGCGCGTCGATCTGGGCGAGCTCGAGCTGCGCGCCGATGAGCTTGCCGAGGGCGGCAGCCACTTTCACTTCCCCTGCCTGGACCCGCGTTCGTCCGGTCTGGTAGAGCTTCAGACAGCCGACCGACTCTCCCCGCACCTTCAAGGGCACGACGACCCCCGACGTGAGCGGACAGCCCGGGATCGGACAATGAATGACCGCCGGGGCCTGGGCGACCTGCACCCGACCCGTCTGCAGGGCAAGCCTGGTCAGATCGGTCTTGATGGGCTCGCCGGGCAGATGGTGATCGTCGCCGGCGCCGACGAACGCGAGGACCTCGCTCCGGTTGACGATGGCGACGGCGGCCAGCCCGAGCCGTTCCCGCAGCAGCAGCGCGGTTTTCGCCGCCGATTCGTGATTGAGGCCGGTGCGGAGGTGGGGCAAGGAATCGACCAGGAGGCTGAGCGCACCGGACGCGACCTCCAGCTCGCGGAGCGACTGCCGCTGGCGCAGGACGACTGTGCCGCGCAACAGCGCACCGGCCGCTACGACCGGTGCAAGGCCCAGAGCGACGAGCTTCCAAGGGACGGAGCGGTTCGACATGTTTGTTTCAATCCCCAGTACCATCGAGCAAGCCTGGGAACACGTTCTGCCTTCTGTTGGCGGGAAGAATCTCGTTCGGCCGCTTGCTCGATCCTACTGCATGCTGCGCTAAACCATGGAGCGCCAGTCCCGGCTGGGTCGAGAGGATAGACGCCAACCGACTGTGAAACCCGTCACGAAAGAATACTCTGACGATACCACGGGGCCGCCGGGATGTCAATGTTCTTGCGCTGGCGTATAATCAGGCTCGCAGTGGCAAGTGCAGCGATCCTCGGCGCGGTCATGTTCGTCGTCGTCGTCCGCCCGCGCCGGGTCCATTCGTGGATGGTCGCGTCCGCCGCCGGGGCGCTGGTCGTCCTGGCCGGGCTGACGCCGCCGGCTGCCGTCCTTGAGGCGGCGGTGCGTCTGGGGCCCACGCTGCTCTTCCTTGCGGGCCTCCTCGTCGTCAGCGCCATCGCCGACGCGGCCGGTGTCTTCCAGACCATCGCCGCCTGGGTCCTCGTCCGCGCGAGCAACGGCGGCAACCTGTTGCTGGCCGTCTACGGGGTTGGCGCCGCGCTGACGCTCCTGTGCAACCTCGACGTGACGGCGGTGACGTTGACGCCGGTCGTCGCCGCGCTTGTCGTCCGCACCCGACTGCCGCCGGCGCCCTTCATCGCCACAGTCGTTCTCGCCGCCAACGCGCCCTCTCTGGCGCTGCCCGTCAGCAATCTGACCAACGCGATCGTCTACGAGCGCGGCGCCCTGGCTATGGCCGATTTCATCCGGCTCCTGGGCCCGGCGCAGGTCGTCGTCGTCGCCGGCGGCGCGGCGGCGGTCTTCCTGCGCTGGGGCAGGGGCCTGCGGCGGATTCCGGTGCAGCTCTCGGCCGAGGATGTGGCGGCGGCGGGCGGGTATCATCTGGGCACGGCTCGGGCGTGGCGGTTTGAGGCCGCAGCCGCCACGGTGCTCGCGGCGACGCTCACGCTGGTGCTCGTCGCCAGCGCGCTGGGACAGTCACTCTGGCCGGGGGCCGTTCTCGGCGCCACCGCAGCCGGCTGGGTTGCCGTCCGCTGGGGAGGCCATCGTCCCGTCGAGATCGGGCGCGCGATCCCGCTCGGCCTCTTCCCCTACGTCCTGGGCCTGGCCGTCGTCGTCGCCGCCATACCGACCGGTCCTCTGGGCGAATGGGCGGCCGCTGCGGTGTCAGCCAACAACCATCTGGCCATCGCCGGCCTCGCCGCGCTCGCCGCCAACGCCGCCAACAATCTGCCGGCAGCCATCTGGTTGGCCAACCTGCTGCCGGCCGACGCGCCGCCGGCCGCCTGGGCGGCAATGCTCGTCGGGGCCAACGTCGGCCCGCTGCTGACGCCGTGGGGGTCGCTCGCCACGCTGCTCATCGCCGACCTGGCCGGCCGGCGCGGCGCGCCGCTCAGTCGCCGCGCATTTCTCACCGGCGTCGTCCCGATCGGACTCGTGCTCTGGCTGGCCGCGGCGGTGACGCTTGGCCTTGTCGCCCAGTGACATCCGTCGAGTCGCCCACCCGTGCTCCACCGTCCGTCCCCAGCCACCCCCTGCCGCCGTCGGCTTACGCGCTGCCCGTGGCGGCGGTTGGTTGCTCCTGTTCCTGCGGCTGCGTCTGCTCGACGACCTCCAGTTCGATCATGAACTTGACCTCGTGGCCGACGATCAGCTTCCCGTCGGCTAGCATGTCGAAGCTCATCCCGAAGTCCTTGCGGTTGATCTCGCCTTCCGCGCTGTAGGCCACGCGGTGGCCCATCATGGGGTCTCTGATCTCGCCGTAGCGTAGCACCCGCAGGGTGACCG
>JACQGW010000256.1 GCA_016199325.1 Chloroflexota bacterium | reverse complement strand
GGCTCGGGGTCGTGGCCGACCAGGCGGCGGGCGAGCGCCGCGGGGCGTTCCACTGTGGTCCGCTCTACCAGTGGGTGCATGGGGTCGTCGCTCGCCTGCTGGAGCGGGCGGTCGCGACGGGGGAGGCGGCGGTAGATGACTGCGTGTACACGGCCGACGCGCTCCTGGCGGCCGTGGACGTCGACCTCTACCTGTTTCAGCGCCGCGAGCGGGGCTACACGCCCGAGCAGATCCGTGCGGGGCTGCGGCGTCTCGTCGCGGGCCTGCGCGCCCGGTCGGCTGCCGAAGGGCGGGAACGGGTATCCCGATTTGCTAATCTACGACAAGGAGAACCTCTGATGAACGTGCTTGTGGTTACCATCGTCGCTCGCGAAGGCAAGGAGGCCGAGGTCGAGGCGCTGCTCCGGGAGATGGTGCGCCAGACCCGCCAGGAGCCCGGCAATCTCGTCTACACGCTCCACCGCTCCACCGAGGATCCGCGCCGCTTCCTGCTGTACGAGCTGTACCGTGACCAGACCGCGATCGAGGCGCACCAGCAAGCGCCCTACTTCCGCGCCTACCTCGAACGCGCTCCCGATCTGCTGGCATCCCGGGAGCGGCAGTGGTTCGAGGTGCTGGCCAGTTGAGCTGCTGACCAGGCTCCTTGCGGCGCGCCGCGCCGCAAAGCCCCATGAAAACCCGCACGTGGCGGAGCGGACTATCCGAGCCGTGAACGTGAGTGAGCCGGTCCCCGGCGCGCGAGCGGACCGCGCTCCACGATGACGGTAAACCGGCGGCCCCGATACCGGTCCCCGGCGCGCGAGCGGACCGCGCGCCGGGGACCGGCTCACTCACGTTCGCGGCTCAGTTCGGCGACCCCTGCCAATGTCGCTCGCCGGCCAGCAGGATCACCAGTTGACGCGCCAGATGTACGCTTCCGTTTCCGTACTTTGTGCGCCCCTCTGCGTTCCTGGCGTCCTGGCGATTCGTCTCGTCTGTGCGGTTCATCTCTGCCCGTATGCTTACCAGCCTTCGGCAAACAGTGGACTGGGTGGGACGAAGGCGTCGATCTGGGCCGGCGTGAAGCGAACACCGCCCTTGAAGACCGCTTCTGGCCACCGCAGGGTGCTCGGATCGGCCAGCGGATCGCCGTCCACGACAATCAGATCGGCGAGCTTGCCGGAGACGAGCGAGCCAATGCGGTCGTCCATCCGGCAGAGGCGGGCGCCGTTGATGGTGGCCGCCTTGATGGCGTCGATGGGGCGCATGCCGATCTCGATCAGGATGGCGATCTCCTCGTCCAGCAGCCCGAGGGTATCGGTGCCGGTCGCGATGGGCACGTCGTGCTCCAAGGCGTTGCGAACGCTGCCGGGGTGTACCTGCGCGAGCTTGCCGTACCGCTCTGCCCAGCGCGCTCCCCGCTTCCAGGAAATGTCCCCATTCCGCCGGTAGCCGGTCATCGTCGGCGTTAGGAACATCCCGGTCTGCTTCATCAGGCGGGCGTTCTCGGCGTTCAGGTAGATGCCGTGCTCGATGGAGTCGAACCCCGCTTCGATGACGCGGCGGATCGCCCGATTGCCGTTGGCGTGGCCGGTGACCGGCGTGCCGGCGGAGTGGGCCGTCTCGGCGATGGCCTTGAGCGCCTCGGGCGGGAACCACGGCACCGCCAGCTCTTCGCCCTGATACTGAAACAGGTCCTCCTGGCTGGTGATCACCTTGATGAAATCGACGCCCGCGTGGATCTGCTCGAGGACGGCGTCGGCGGCCTCCTGGGCGTTCCGGACCACCTTGCACATGAAGTAGGCGTGGCCGTACGACATGACCAGCGCATCGCCGGAGGTATGAATGCGGGGTCCCACGATGATCCCGTCGGCGATGGCCCGCTGGAGCTCCCGATGGACGTAGTCGAGGTGGCCTGTGTCGCGGGCGCTCGTCACGCCCTCCTTCAGGCAGGCCAGCGCAGCCCGCACCGCGCGGAAGGCGTCGTCGGCGATGGACGACCCCTTTGCGGGCACTCCGTATCCCCGGCGCATGGTGAAATGAATGTGGGCGTTGACGAGTCCGGGCAGAACCGTCTTGCCGCGGGCGTCGTAGACGACGGCGTCCGGTGGTGCCGGCGGCGCCTCGCCGGCCGGTCCCACCCACCGGATGCGCTCGCCCTCGAGGACGACCGCGCCATCCCGGATGATCTGGTCGCCCTCGCAGGTGATCACGGTAGCGCCGGTAAGCACGATCATGATGAATCCTCCACGTTCAACGAATTCGGCGTCAGCCCGGGCCGCAACGGTGGGCATTCTGCCACAGTTCCGCCGATCTGGCAAGCCACCCATCGCCCCTTGACAAAACTAGCTACCGGGTATAATCTTTGACGCGAAATTAGATACGGGGTAGCTAGATTGACCGTCGAGCCGATTACCAGGCCAAGGGTCGAGCGTGGACTTGTCCAGCGTGCCCTGCTGGCGCTCCTCGTGGGTGAGCCGAGGCACGGCTACGAGCTGCACGGTCTGTTCCTGGCCACGGTGGGAGGTCACTGGGAGCTCAATACCGGCCAGATCTACAGCAGCATCGAGCGTCTCACCCGCGACGGACTGGTCATCGAGGTCGGTGTCGAGCGAGGGGGCGGGCCCGACAAGCGATTGTGGGCCATCACCGACGAGGGGCGCGCCGAGCTGCTGGAATGGTTCCGCTCGGCAGTCCCCCGGGACTACCGACTGCGCGACGAGCTCTACGTGAAGCTGATGCTCGCCATCACCTGCCAGGCCGAGGAGCCATACGAGGTCGTACAGGTGCAGAGGCGAGAGCTGTTCCGCGAGCTGCACTCGCTAACCGCTGCTCGGAACGCGCTGGACCAGAAACGGGAGCTGCCGCGGATCCTGCTGTTGGACGGCGCGATCATGCACACGGAAGCCGAGCTCCGCTGGCTGGACATGATAGAGGC
>JACQGW010000249.1 GCA_016199325.1 Chloroflexota bacterium | reverse complement strand
GGGATGGTCGATGCCGGGCTGGCTGGAAGAGGCGCTGATCGACGCGACGGGGGAGACGGAGCTGCGCCAGCAACTGGAGGGGCTGGCGCTCTCGACGCTGCCGCTCAAAGCGGCGCCTATCCGAACGGCGCCGCTGGCACGCATCGCCGATACCGGCGTCAACCCGTACGGCGTGAACACCTTTCTCCAGTGGCAGCCGGACCCGGTCCGGCTGGAGCGGAGCATGGCGATGCTCCAGGCGGCGGGGGTCGGGTGGATTCGCCAGCAGTTTCCCTGGTCGGACATCGAGATACCCGCCAAGGGCCAGTACGCCAACCGCTTCGGCCAGAACACCTGGGAGAAGTACGACCGTCTCGTCGCGCTGGCCGATCGCTACCATCTGCGCATCCTGGCCCGGCTCGACTTTCCGCCGAACTGGACGCGGCAGGACAACACGCGGACCTTCGCGCCCCCGGACAACTTCGACGACTACGGCGACTTCGTCGCCGCGGTCGTCGCCCGCTATCGGGGTCGGATCACACACTATCAGATCTGGAACGAGCCGAACACCGAGACCGAATGGGGCAACCGGCCGATCTCCGCCACAGACTATGCCCGGCTGCTGCGCGTCGCCGCCGAGCGCTCCCGCGCCGTCGACCCGGACGTCGTCGTCGTCAGCGCGGCGCTGGCGCCAACGCTGGGCACACCCGACGGCCGAAACGTTTCCGACCTGGCGTACCTCCAGCAGCTCTACGACGCCGGTGCTCGACCCTTCTTCGACGTCCTCGGCGTCATGGCTTACGGCCTCTGGTCGGGGCCGGGCGACCGCCGCGTCGAGCCCGATCGGGTGAACTTCTCGCGTCCCGCGATGATCCGGGACATCATGGTTCGGAACGGCGACGAGCAGAAGGCGATGTGGGCGTCCGAGGTGGGCTGGAACGCCCTGCCGGCCGACTGGCCGGCGGCGCCCAGTCACGGCCGGGTCTCTGAAGACCTTCAGGCTCGCTACGCCGTCCACGCCTATCGGCGCGCCGAGGCGGAATGGCCGTGGATGGGCGTCCTGTTCTACTGGCACTTCGGCCTGCCCTTCGTCGAGGAGCGCGACCAGCAGATGTTCTACTTCCGCCTGGCCGATCCCGATCTGACGCCGCGTCCGGTGTACTGGGCGCTCAGATCGCTCGTCACGCAGCCGCCGGCCGTCGCCTTCGGCCGGCACCAGGAAGACCATTGGGCGATCCAGTATGCCGGCGCCTGGACCCAGCAATCGGACCGCGGCGCCGCGCTCGACCGCTTCCGAGAGGCCCGGGAAGCCGGCTCCACGGCGACGTTTGCCGTCCGCGGCGCCACGCTGAGCCTGCGGATCCTGACCGGCCCCGACGCCGGTCGCCTCCGCGTCGCGCTCCGCCCATCAGGGGACAATGGGCGGGCGGCCGAAGTCACGACGATTCTCGACGGCAGCGCCTGGCCGGCCGGCTTCCGCGAGGTTACTATCGCTCGTAGTTTCCCGCCGGGCGACTGGATCGTCACTCTCCAGGCGCTCGACGCCGGTCGACCCGTGGGACTCGACGAAGTGGTCGTCGACTCCAATCCGACGATCCGGTGGGATCGGCTCCTGCTGAGTGCCGTGATCGCCCTTGTTGGCATCAAGATCGCGCGACGCGAGGTACGCTGATCCGACCGTCGCTCTCAAGGAGATCGACTGACCTCTCAACCGGTCTGTCTTGAGAGATGTGACGCAGTTGGACAAGCTGCGGTCTCCTGTCAGACTACGCTATACTGCGGGCGTCGTCACATCCGATCGGTACGTGAGACGCGGGGAGGAAGATCGTGATACCTACCCAGCTTTCCGCATCTCGATGCTACGCCCCTGACGAGCGCAGGATTCCGCGCTATGGAGCAGTTCGTCCAGGACACCCTACGGGAAGAATGAGCGGTCGCAGGGCGCGTTCAGGGCCTTTTAGGCATGGTGTTGAGACTGTCAAGTTGATCAAGCCGGTTTTGAACCATGCCTTACGATCGAGGTCACGGCCGGCGGTGATCTCGCAAGGTCTGGCTATCCTCGTCTTGCTGATGGCGGCGGCGCTCCGCGTCTACCGGCTCGACGGTCAGAGCCTCTGGTCCGACGAGGGCGCCAGCGTCGTCATGGCCGGGCGGAGCGTGGCGGAGATCGCCGCACGCGCGGCCGGCGACATCCATCCGCCGCTCTACTACGTCCTCCTGCACTGGTGGTCGCTGGGCGCCGGGCAGAGCGCCTTCGCCCTGCGATACGGCTCGGTCCTCGTCGGGCTGATCGTCGTCGCGCTCGTCTACGGGCTGGGGTGCCGACTGGCGGGGCAGATGGCCGGACTCATCGCTGCCGCGCTCGCAGCCGGCTCGCCGCTGCTCGTGTACTATTCGCAAGAGATGCGGATGTACATGTTAATGACCACGTTCACGTCGGCGGCCACCGTCTGCTTCCTGCGCCTCTCGGAGCCTGGACGCGCTCGCCGCTGGTGGGTGGGGTACGTTTTCACCGCCGCCGCCGCCCTCTACAGCCAGTACTTCGCCGTGACGATCCTCGCGTTCCACAACCTGGTGGTTGCCGGGGCCCTGATTTGTTGGGGGTCGGCGGTCGGGGGGCGGGGGGC
>JACQGW010000261.1 GCA_016199325.1 Chloroflexota bacterium | reverse complement strand
GGGGTCGGGGGGCCGGGGGCCGAGGGCCGAGGGTGGAGTCGACCGCCTGGACGTCGCCAGGAGGCGAACCCGCCGGACGATATGACCTCGTGATCACGGATCTCCAGCCGGTGGAGGCGGAGTCACTGGGGCTGGACCATCTGAGTCTGGCCGGCCCCGGCGGGGAAGCCGTCGTCGTCTCGGTGACACCCTTCGGCATGGACGGTCCTGACGCCGATCGGCCCGTCGCCGGCTCACTACTGGAAGGCGTCAGAGCCGACGTCGTCGCAGTGCTGGCTGGCGCCCACGCGGCGGTGGCGGCACTGGCCGCTGTGCGCTGGGCGCGCTATCATCATCAGAGTGTCGGAGTCGAGGTCTCCGCCCTGGAGGTGATCGCCGCATGCCTGGGCGGACATCTGCCTCGCGCCGCCTGCCCGCGATCCCCGGCCCGGAACGGAGCCGGCGCCCAGTCGGATCGTCGTCCGGCGGTCTTGCCCTGCGCCGATGGGTACGTGGGGGTGGACGCGCCGACGACGGCCGACCGGGTCTACCTGGCGGCGATGACGGGCGTCGACGCGGTGCGGGATGAGACGGCCGATCTGGGCGAGATGCTCGGACCCTGGCTCCGCGATCAGACTCGCAGCCAGGTCTTCCATACCGCCCAGCTCTGGCGATTGCCGTTCGTGCCGGTCCTGGATCCCGAGGAAGTGCGCTGCGACGACCAGAGCGTGGCCCGGTCGGTCTGGACCTCCGATCCGGATCGAGGCGCGATTGCCCGCCCGCCGTTCCGCTTCACGCAGGGGGCTGGCGCCGATCAGCCTCCGGCGCGGCCGGAGTCACTGCCACTCTCGGACGTCCGTGCGCTCGACCTGGGCATGGTCTGGGCAGGTCCCTACTGTGGCCGACTCCTCGCCGGCCTGGGCGCCGAGGTCGTCAAGGTGGAAGGGCCGAGCCGGCCCGATGGGACGCGCCCCGCCGACCCCGAGGCCGACGGCTGTTCCGGCGTCTTCGGCGACCTGAATCGCGGCAAGGCAAGCCTGGTGCTGGATCTGACGCGCAAGGCCGGTCGCGATCTGTTCGTAAGGGTGGCGGCCGACGCCGACGTCGTCGTCGAGAACTTCAGCCCCCGCGTCATGCCGAACTTCGGCCTCGGCTACGACGTCCTGGCAGCCGTGAATTCGGCCCTGATCATGCTGTCGATGCCGGCTTTCGGCGCCGACGGGCCGTGGGCGGCCTACGTCGCCTACGGCAGCGGCCTCGAGCTGATGACCGGCCTCGCCGGCCTCGGACCATCCGGTCGCCCGGAGCCAGCGCCAGTCGCCTACCTCGACTACCTGGCCGGCGCCTACGGTGCGGCCGGGGTCCTGGCGGCCCTGCTGGCTCGTGATGGCGGAGGAGGCGGTGCCCACGTCGAGACGGCCCAGCGAGAGGTAGCCTGCCAACTGCTCGAAAGTCGACCGAGCCACGGCGCTCGCCGGCAGGCGCTGGTCGTGGATCCGGCGGCGCTGGCGGCAGACCCGCATCTGGCCGCCCGAGGTCTGTTCTTTCGCGCGAGCTCGACCGCACGCGAGTGCCACCACTACGCTCGGCTGCCGTGGCGGCTGCACGGGATTGCCGAACGGGAGGAGCGGGCCGCGCCGGCCTTTGGCGCCGATAGCCGCCGGGTCCTGCGCCGCCTGGCGCGGCTGAGCCCGGCGGAGGTCGAGGATCTGGTGCGCGCCGGCGTGGTCGCGGGTTGACTCGCGCCTGGCGGAGAGGAAAATGAGCTTCGAGACGCTGATCTACAAGAAGCAGGACGGGGTTGCCCGGGTCACGCTGAACCGGCCCAGGGTCCTGAACGTCTACAACGTGCAGATGCGTGACGAGCTGTTCGAGGTGCTGACCGCCGTGCGGGATGATGCGGACGTCCGCGTGCTCGTCCTGCGCGGCGCCGGGCGGGCGTTCTGCGCTGGCGCCGACCTGACCGAGTTTGGCACCGCGTCCTCTCCCACCGCTGCTCGCCGCATCCGCTTCGCCCGTGACGTCTGGGCGGTTCTGGATGGACTGCGGGTGCCCACGATCGTTGCGCTTCACGGCTACGCCTTCGGCTCCGGGCTAGAGATGGCGCTCTGGTGTGACCTGCGGCTGGCGGCAGAGGGGACGCAGCTCGCGCTGCCGGAGGTCCGCCTGGGGATGATCCCGGCGGCCGGCGGAACCCAGACGCTGCCGCGGGCCTGCGGGACCGGCCGAGCGATGGAGATCCTCTTGACGGGGCGCCGCATGGGCGCGGCTGAGGCCCTTCGTATCGGCATCGTCTCGCAGGTCGTGCCCGCCGAGCACCTGCAATCGGCGGCTGCGGATCTGGCGCGGCAACTGGCAGAGAGGGACCCGCGAGCGGTGCGGGCCCTGCGCCGCGCTGTACGGGAGGGCCAGGATCTGCCTCTGGCGCGGGGCCTCGACCTGGAGGCCCGCCTGGCGGCGACTTTGCAGGGCAACACGCTGGACCGCGCAGGATAGGGAGGGACAGGGATGAACGTCGCAGAGCTGCTGACGATCCCGGCCGACATGTTCGCGGAGCAATCGATCGTGCGGTTCGACGGCCAGGGGACCAGCTATGCGGAGCTTCAGGACCGCGTCGCGCGCACGGCCGGGGCGCTTCAGGCGCTCGGTGCGCGCGCCGGGGACCGCGTCGCGGTGCTCCAGACGAACACTCCGGCCGTCCTGGTCGCGCTGTTTGCCACGGCGAGCATCGGCGGGGTCTTCGTGCCGCTCAACTACCGAGCACGGGCGGACGAGCTGGCTCACCTGCTGGCGGTGGCCGCTCCGCTCCTCGTGCTGGTGGGCGACCGCTACCTGCCGACGGCACAGGGGCTCTGCCTAGCGTCGTCGGCGGGCACGCAGGTGGTAACACTCGACGGCCCGAGCGAGACATTGCCGCATCTGCCGGCGCTCGCCGCGCAGGCTGAGCCGGTCTTCCCGAACGACGTGGCCGACGACGACCTGGCGGTTCTGATGTTCACCAGCGGCACGACGGCGAACGCCAAGGCCGTGATGCTCGCCCACGCCGACCTGGTCAACTTCGTTTTCGCGACGACCGAGCCGGCCGACGGGACCGACCGGGGGGCCGTTCTGCTGGCCGCGCCGCTCTATCATATCGCCGGACTGACGGCTGCGCTGACGGCCGCCTTCGCCGGTCGGCGCATTGTCCTGATGCACCAGTTCGAGGCCGAGGAGTGGCTGCGCCTGGCCGCGGCCGAGCAGGTCACCCATGCGTTTCTCGTGCCGACGATGCTCAAGCGCGTTCTCGATTCGCCGGCTTTCGCGTCGACCGACCTTTCGAGCCTTCAGGTGCTGTCGTACGGGGCCGCGCCGATGCCGCTGAACGTCATCCGCCGGGCCATCGAGTCCTTCCCGCCGTCGGTTCAGTTCATCAACGCCTTTGGCCAGACGGAGACGACGTCGACCGTGACGATGCTTGCCCCCGAGGATCATCGCCTGGTGGGTCCGCCCGACGAGGTCGAGAGGAAGCTGCGCCGGCTGACCTCGATCGGCCGGCCGCTTCCCGACGTCGAGCTGAGCATAATGGGCGAGCCGGGACAGGCGCTGCCGCCGGGGCAGGTGGGCGAGATCGCCATTCGGACGGAACGCATGATGCGCGGCTACTACGGCCAGGCGGAGGCCACGCGCGCGACATTGCAGGACGGCTGGCTGCGGACCCGCGACCTCGGCTGGGTCGACGAGGACGGCTACGTCTACCTGACCGGCCGCAAGTCCGACCTGATCATTCGCGGTGGCGAGAATATCGCTCCGGAGGAGGTCGAGGTGGTCCTCGAGTTGCATCCGGCGGTCGAGGAGGCCGCCGTGATCGGCCTGCCCGACGAGGAGTGGGGCGAGCGGGTGGGGGCGGTGGTCGTGCCCCGGCCAGGTGCTGCGATCTCGGCCGAGACGCTGACGGAGTTCTGCCGCCAGCGGTTGGCCAGCTTCAAAAAGCCGGAGGTCGTCTTCTTCGCCGACACGCTCCCCCGGAATGCGCTCGGCAAGCTGCTCAGGAAAGATGTGCGCGCCCGCTACGTGGGGGCGCCAACCCTTGGAGGAGTCTATGGCCAATCAAATGGGTAAGCGGTACTTCTGTACGAACTGTGGCTCGGAGATGCTTGTGACGCGCAGCGGCAAGGGAGAGCTGAGCTGCTGCGGCAAGCCGATGGAGCTGCGCGGTTCAACGGCTCCCGCAAAGGCGCAGGCGGAGCCCGCCCCGCAGGAGGTGAAGCATGGCTAATCAGCTTGGGAAGCGCCTGACTTGCGCGGAGTGCGGGTCGGAAGTGCTCTGCACCAAGCCCGGCGCTGGGAGCGTCCATTGCTGCGGCAAAGAGATGCAGTTCAAGCAGGCCAAGCCGCTGCCCTCGGCGGATTGATCCTGGCATCACCCGTGCCGGACTATTCGACCAGACCAGCAACAGCGCGCGGCCGGGCTGATCTCGCCGTCGTCAACGCCCGGGTGATCACGCTGGACCCCCATCGTCCGCGCGCCGAGGCTGTGGCCGTGCGCGGCGATCGTATTCAGGCCGTTGGCACGCTTCGGGATCTGCGCCACCTCATCGGGCCGGCCACGGAAGTGGTCGACGCCCAGGGGAGTGTGGTCGTGCCCTCCTTCCATGACGCCCACATGCATCTCTTGAGCTACGCGCGCTCGCTCTCCCGACTGGATTGCCGCGGGTTGCAGAGCATTGGCGCGCTCAACGCGGCGCTGGCGGCGCAGGCGTGTCGCCTGCCGCCGGGGACGTGGGTCCGGGCCGTCGGCTACGACGAGACGCTGCTCGCCGAGGCCCGGCATCCCAGCCGGCGCGACCTGGACGACGCGGTGTCGGACCACCCGGTCCGGTTGCAGCACCGGAGCCTTCACCTCGACGTGCTGAACACCCCAGCGCTTCGGCTCCTTGGTCTCATGGACACGGCCGCCGCAGGCGTCGAGCATGACCCGGCGACGGGCGAGCCAACCGGTCGGCTGCACCACGCAGGGGAGCTCTTGCGGGAGCGCCTGGAGCACCCGAGCGAGCGTGAGCTTGGCCTGGCGGTGCGCGCCGCGAGCAGGGCGCTCCTTGCACGAGGCGTGACGACGGTCCAGGATGCCTCCGTGACCAATAGTGCCGAGACGTGGGAGCTGTTCCGCCGTCTGGCGGCGTCGGGCGACCTGGGCGTACGCGTGTTTCTGATGCCCGGCATCCGCCACTGGCGTGCGGTCATCGCGGCGGGGCCGCCGGGCCCGATGGTGCGGCGAGGGCCGGTGAAGATCATGCTCGACGAGGGGAAGGCCGACCCTGCCGAGGTCCGGGCCCAGGTGGCGGCTGTCCGGGCAGCCGGTGAGGCCGTGGCGCTTCACGCCGTCAGCGAGGCCGAGGTCGCCGTCGCTCTCGACGCGCTGCAAGCGGCGCGCCCGACAACGGCATCCGGTCCCGACCGCATCGAGCACGGCGCCGTCATCCCTGACGCCTGGCTTGGCGACCTTCGCGCGGCGGGGGTCGCGGTGGTCGGACAGCCGTCGCTCGTCTATGAGCGCGGCGACGTCTATCGCGCCGAGTATTCGCCAGACCTCCAGACCTGGCTCCACCGGGCTGGTTCGCTGGTCGCTGCCGGAGTGCTGTACGCGGCGGGTTCCGACGCGCCGGTGACCGATCCCAATCCAGGCATCGGGATCTTTGCGGCGCGCCGGCGCCGCACCCGAAGCGGTGCATTCATCGGTCCGGACGAGGCCCTCGGGCCGTTGGAGGCCCTGGCAGCGTTCACGGCCGGGCCGGCCGAGGTGGTGGGTGTGGCGAGCGAGCTGGGCCGGCTGCGGGCAGGGGCGCTGGCCGATCTGGCTGTCGTGGACGACGATCTCGTGGCAGGCACCTCGATTGAGGGAGCCCGGTGTCAGGCTCGCTTGACCATCATGGCGGGACGCGTCGTCTGGCGGCGGCCTAGCTAGTGGCATGCCGCGCTGACTTTGATGGATGCGGCTTGCCGGCTCATGCGCCATACGTCATCGCCAGGGGAGACGCCAAGAACATCGGTTGGCCGTAAAGATGCTATGCTTAACCTGGTAGGCGTCGCCGGGCGCCGTCGGGCCCGGCGCAGCACTGCCGATCAGGGAGGGACATTCATGGAAGCGATCCGAACACTGCAAGACGAGCACAACGGCGTGCTCTACGTCCTCGACCAACTGGATCGGGCGGCCGGCGCAGCCGAGCGTGGCAAGCCGGTGCCGGCCGACGTCTTTGCCGACATCCAGGAGTTCTTCACGGTCTTCGTCGACCGCTGCCACCACGGCAAGGAGGAAACAGCCGTCTTTCCACGGCTCTCTGCACCGGCAGCCGCCCTGGTCCGACAGCTCGAAGCCGAGCACGAGCGTGGCCGCGACCTGGCGGCCGCCTATCGCGACGCCGCTCGAAGCTACATGCCGGGCGACGCGGCGTCCGGCCTCCGGCTGGCCACCGCTGCCCACGACTACGCGGCCTTCCTCCGTACACACATTGACCTGGAGAACCGGGAGCTGTTCCCGATCATCGAGCAGCAGCTCGCCAGGGACGACCAGGCGGTTGCGGAGGCGTTCGAGCGAATCGAGATCGAGAAGATCGGCCCGGGCACGCACGAACGGCTCCACGACATGATCGGAGGACTGGCGGCGCGCATCACCGCGTGGCTGTGACTGGTCCTAGCCGGCCAGGTGATGCTCGATCCCCCAGTGGCGGAGCTTGTCGAGCGCCTGGCGCTCGATCTGCCGGACGCGCTCCCGGGTGACGCCGATCTCCTGGGCAACCTCCTGGAGCGTCTGCGCCGGGCGGCCGACCAGGCCATATCGAGCCATGACGACCCGGCGCTCCCGCTCGGTCAGCCCGGCCAGCGCGATGCTCAGTTGGCGCCGGTGGAAGTTCTGGATCGCCTGCTCCTCCGGTCCGGGGGTCTCCTCATCCGGCACCAGCTCCGACAGGGTCCCTTCCTGCCCTTCGCCCACGGTCATCTCCAGCGAGATCGGATGGGCAGCCGATTGCAGGAGATCGCGCACCCGCTCCGGCGACAGCCCGATGCTGGCGGCCAATTCCGCCTCGGTGGCCGGTCGTTCCAGCCGCTGCTCCAGGTCCCTGGCCGCCCGTGAGACGTGGGTGACCTTCTCGATGTAGTGGATCGGCAGTCGGATGGTACGGCTCGAATCGGCCAGTGCCCGGATGGCCGACTGGCGGATCCACCAGGTCGCGTACGTGCTGAAACGATAGCCCCGCCGGTAGTCGTATTTCTCGACGGCATGAGCAAGGCCGAGATTGCCCTCCTGCACAAGATCGGCCAGCGGCAGGCCCCGGCCCAGGTAGTTGCGGGCGATGCTGACGACGAGCCTGAGGTTGGCCTCGATCAAGGTGCGTCGGGCTCGCTCGCCTGCCTCAATCTGCGCCCGGAGCGCCGCGCCATCGGCGTCGATCTCGCCCGCTGCCAGGCGGGTGGCAGCAGCGCGGCCGGTCTCGAAAGCACGGGCCATCGCGACCTCCTCCTCGGCGGTCAACCGGCGAATCTGCCCGATCTCGTGAAGGTAGAGGCTCACCGGGTCTGGCGAGGCGCCCTCGCCGTTCCCCTCATCGGAACCAGCAGTGACGTCGGGAAGGCCGATGGATTCGGGCCGGTCGTCGGCCTCCTCCGTCGCCCAGGCTGCCGGCTCGGCTACCTGGCCATCGGTGGGTCCGACCACCACGACGTGTGCCACGGACGGCGACGTCGCCGTCGGCTGACGGTGTAGGGGACGCGTCATCACCGCTGCTTCGGCTGGACTCATCTCTGCACCCCCTGACTGCCCGGTCTCTGGCTACGCTCTGAACCGATTCTAAAACAAGAGTGTTAGCAGCCGGGTGTAAATGTATCAACAAAATGTAAAGAGTGTCGGGTGTGATCAACTTCACACGTTAACGTTGCCTGCAACCTTTCGGCGCGAGACTATGGGTGAGGGAGCTGCGAGGGATCTGCATTGAACACGCTCGATCGACGGAGATCGCCCGACATTCTCCTGGCGCTCAGCGATCCAGCGGCCTATCCGCATCCGGCCGGCCCGATCGTCGTCGTCCAGACGCACATCTCTATCGTGTTCCTGGCCGGTCCGCACGCCTACAAGGTCAAGAAGGCGGTGGACATGGGCTTCCTCGACTACACGAGCCTGGCGTCCCGCCGGTTCTACTCCCACGAGGAGGTCCGGCTCAATCGCCGGCTGGCGCCCGACGTCTATCTCGGCGTGGTCCCGATCGTCGAGCAGCGCGGTCGGCTGCGGATCGGAGGCGCCGGCCGCGTCCGGGACTATGCCGTTCAGATGCGGCGACTGCCGGCAGACCGGATGATGGACCGCATGCTCGCCGCCGGTCTCGTCGAGGCGCACCACCTCGGCGCACTGGCGGAGCTGATCGCCCGTTTCCACGCCGCGGTCGAGCCGGCCGTCCCGGCGGAGGGCGCACCGGCGATGGTCGCCCGGGTTGCCCGCCAGAATCTGGCTGAGGTCGAGCAGTTTGTCGGTCGAACCATCTCCGCAGCGCGCTATCGCGCCGTTGCCTCGGCCACTCAGGAGTTCCTGGAGGCCGCTTCAGACCGTCTTGCCGCTCGCGCGGCCACGGGCCGGGTCCGGGAAGGTCACGGCGATCTGCGGCCGGAGAACGTCTGCCTGGAAGCACAGCCGATCGTCTTCGACGGTGTCGAGTTCAGTCGGCGCCTGCGCGTCGCCGACGTCGCGGCCGAGGTCGCCTTCATGGCGATGGAGCTCGAAGCGGCCGGACGGCCCGACCTGGCTCGCTGCTTCGTCGACGCCTACGTGGCGGCAAGCGGCGACGCCGAGATACCGGAGCTGCTCGACTTCTACCGCTGCCAGCGCGCCGTGGTTCGGGGCAAGGTGATCAGCCTGCGGCTGGCTCAAGTTGGTGCGGCACCGGAGCTGCTGCACCGTGCCGGCGCGTACTTCGAGCTGGCGGAACGCTACGCTGCCGTCATGCGCCGCTCGCTGGCAGCGCTCGCTGGAGGTCCGCCAGCGGGTGCCGGCTGTCGCGGCGTCGGGTCGGGAAGAAGCGCAGGAGGATGACGATGAGCACGACGAACAGCGCAGAGGTGTTGCTCGCGCACGTAGAGCACCTGCTGAGCGGACGTCGGCAGATCGAGGAGCTGACGGCCGACGAATGCGAGGACTACGCCGAAGCCCTGATGGAGGCGCTTCGGGTCGGCCTGATCAGTCGAGAGCTGTACGAGGCGATCGAAGACGGGCTCGACCGTCGTTGCACCGCCGAGCGCGGGATTGTCACGATCCTCTGATCGAGGTCGGTCAGGGGTTCTCCCAGCCGGCCTTCGCCAGCACCTCGGCCTCCGGCAGGTCCAGCACCCGGGCGAGCTGGCGGCAGGTCGTCTCGCTCGGCGCACTACGCTGTCGGCTGAACCAGCGGTAGACCGCCGCATAGGTCAGCCCGACCTTCTGGGCAAGCTCGCGCTTGGTCAAGCCGCGGCGGGCCATCTCGGCATCCAGCCAGACGGAGAACTCGTCGCCGGTCGCGCGCGGGACCGTGGTCGAAGGTGCTGGCTGCGGGAGCGTGGGTTCGGCGGCCCCGGTCTCGGTGCCGATGGCAGCCGCGATCTCGTCCATGGAGAGATTGAGCGCCTTCGCCAGGTCGGGGTGGAAGAGCCGAAGGGGAACCGTCCGGCCCGACCGCCAGCGGTTGACGGTCTGCTCGCTGACACCGGCCCGCTCAGCAAGCTCGGCCGCAGAGAGGTTGCGCACATGCATCTGCTGCTGGAGCCAGGTTGCAAAGCTCATCGGTCAGTACCCACTTTCACCAGAGTTGCCCCGTCGCCGCCGGCTCAGCCGGAGCGGGCGGCGATGGGCTGACAGGCCAGACACCGTTCGGGGTCGATCCCACGGGGCGGGTAGTCCTCATGGGCCGTTGGCGGCAGGTAAAAGGTCTTCCCGCATTGTCGGCAGACGGCTGCCTCGAAATGGCGGGGCACGTAGTCGGCCCCCTCCGCCACGGCCGGAATCAGCTCGGTTCCACAGGCCGGACACGGGTGGGGATAGCCTGCCCAGGGGCGCCGGTAGCTCCGCTGACAGCGCGGACACAGGTACGGGATCTCAGAAGCCCACACGGGCGTATCACCTCAGGTTGCTGGTCTCCTGCCAGCGAACTGGCAGCCTGACGACTCGTATTGTAGCCGGCCCCGCCCCGGACGTCAATAGCACCAGCCAACGCGGCGTGCATCACGCCGCTTCCCAGGCAATCGAGCGGCAAGCAGTCCTTGACCGGCGCCCCGGACCTGCTATGATACGCCCACTACGACGCGCGCGCGTCGACGAACCAGAAGGAGGCAACCGAGCGATGGTCACCACTGGACGCGAGACCAAGATCCTGCTTGACGAGCAGGAGATGCCCACATCCTGGTATAACCTGCTGGCCGATCTACCGGTGCCGCCGCCGCCGGTTCTCCATCCGGGCACCGGCCAGCCGGTCGGCCCGGCCGATCTGGCGCCGCTCTTTCCCATCGAGCTGATCAAACAGGAGGTCTCGACCCAGCGCTACATCGAGATCCCGGACGAGATCCAGGATGTCTATCGCCTGTGGCGCCCCACTCCGCTCTATCGGGCCCGTCGGCTCGAGCGAGCGCTCGACACACCGGCCCGCATCTATTACAAGTACGAGGGCGTCAGCCCGGCCGGCAGCCACAAGCCGAACACCGCCGTCGCCCAGGCCTACTACAACAAGCAAGAGGGCACCCGCCGGATCGCCACTGAGACCGGCGCCGGGCAGTGGGGATCGGCGCTGGCGATGGCCTGCCGGTTCTTCGGCATCGAGTGCAAGGTCTACATGGTCAAGGTGAGCTACTTCCAGAAGCCGTACCGGCGGGTCATGATGGAGACCTGGGGCGCCTCGGTCGTCGCCAGTCCGAGCACCGACACCCAGGCCGGCCGCGCCATTCTGGCCGGGGACCCGGATTCGCCGGGCAGTCTCGGCATCGCCATCAGCGAGGCCGTCGAAGATGCCGCCACCCGGGAGGATACCAAGTACTCGCTGGGCAGCGTCCTCAACCATGTGCTCCTGCACCAGACCGTCATCGGCCAGGAAACGATGAAACAGCTCGAAAAGGCCGGCGACTACCCGGACGTCGTCATCGGCTGCACGGGCGGCGGCAGCAACTTCGCCGGGCTGGCGTTCCCGTTCGTCCGAGAGAAGCTGTCGGCCGGTCGGCAGACGCGACTGATCGCCGTCGAGCCGGAAGCATGCCCGAGCCTGACCAAAGGCGTCTACGCCTACGACTTCGGCGATACGGCCGGCATGACGCCGCTGGTGAAGATGCACACCCTCGGCCACACCTTCGTGCCGGCCGGCATCCACGCCGGCGGCCTCCGCTACCACGGCATGGCCCCCCTCGTCAGTCTCCTGCTGGATCAGGGCATCATCGAGGCCGTCGCGGTGCCGCAGACGGCGGTCTTCGACAGCGCGATCCAGTTCGCTCGCACCGAAGGGATCATCCCGGCGCCCGAATCAGCCCATGCCGTTCGCGTCGTCGTCGACGAGGCGCTCCGCTGTCGTGAGGCCGGCGAGCGGCAGGTGATCGTCTTCAACCTGAGCGGCCACGGCTTCCTCGACCTCGCCGCCTACGACGCGTACTTGACCGGCAAGCTCGAAGACTACGCCTACCCCCAGGAGCTCGTCGCCGCCGCCCTCGAGACGCTGCCCAAGGTGTAGGACGGGGGGAACTGGTCGGAGCTTCTGGGAGCTCGTGGGGACCGAGGGGGGCGCCGACGATTCGAATCCGGTCGAAAGCCAGCGCCCGTTCTCCGCTGCGGAGGAACAGGAGCCGACGCCGTTCCCCCGCAAGTCGCTACGGCCCGTGCTGTGCGACGGGGAACGCTCGCTTACGCGCGCGGCTCGGTTCCGGGTCCGCGCCCCTGCCGCCTCCCCGGTGACAGACCGCCTTCCCTGAGCATGGGGAACGGCGGGGGACAAGCCACCCGCGCTACGGAGCCGAGCCGGCTGGTCGCTGGCTGTCAACTCTCGCCACGAATCCGGGTAATCCGTGCCCCGAATCCGTTTGCAGCTCCGTGCCGCGCCGCAAGAAGCCTGGTCCCAATCCTGCGGTATCTCCTGGTTCTCCGCTCAACTGCCACGAGCTCGTGAGGGTGAGGACTCATGCGACCACGCCCCGAACGTGCCGCCGGTTCGGACTCGCGGGAGCGGCCGCCGTACCTGCGGCTGCTACCGGCGGCCTCCCCACCCCGGCCGCCACGGCGCGGCATCCTCCGCTTTCTCGGACCGGGGATGGTCGCTGGCGCCAGCGACAACGATCCGACGAGCGTCGCCACCCTGGCCGTCATCGGAGCCTCGACCGTCTACTCGCTGACCTGGCTCGTGCTGCTCGTGCTGCCCATGCTGGCGACCATCCAGGTCATCAGCGCCCGCGTTGGGCTCGTCACCCGCCAGAGCCTGGAACGGGTCATCCGCCGCCAGTTCGGGCACTTCTGGGCGATGGTCGCGATGGGTCTCCTGTTGGGCGTCGGCGTGTTCACCATCGGCGCCGATCTGGAAGGCGGTGCGGCGGCGCTGAGCCTGTTGACCGGACTCCCCTGGCAGGTGTTCGTCGCACCCCTGGCCGCCGCCATCGGGCTCATGCTCGTCCTCGGCAGCTACGACGAGGTCCAGCGGTGCCTGCGCTACGTCGCGGTGGTCTTCCTGGCGTACGTCGGCGCCGCGATCCTGGCGCAGCCCGACTGGCTCGACGTCCTGCGGCACACCTTCATACCGACGTTCTCGCCAACGCGATCGTTCATCGCTGGCGCACTGGCCCTGCTGGGCACGACGCTAACGAGCTACGTCTACTTCTGGGAGACGATCGAGGAGCAGGAGGAGCGGCACCTGCCCTCCAGACTGCGACAGGTCGAGCTCGACGCCGCAGTCGGTATCGCCGTCACCGTCCTGATCTTCTGGTTCATCGTCGTCACCACCGGGGCGACGCTGGGCGTCCGCGGCCAATCTGTCGAGACGGTGCAGGACGCTGCCCAGGCGCTCGTCCCGATCGCCGGCCCACACGCCGGCCACCTCTTTGCCATCGGACTCCTCGCCAGCGCGGTCCTGGCCGTGCCGGTGCTGGCGGCGACCAACGCCTACGTCCTCAGCGACGCCTTCGGGTGGAAGGCCGGACTCAGCGAGCGCGTCCGCCGGGAAACCGGGCCGTTCTACGGGGCGATGCTCGCCAGCCTTGGCGTCGGCGCCGGCATGGCCCTGTTTGGCATCGAACCGATCCGGCTGCTCTTCCTGGCCGGTATCATCGGCGGGCTCGGCACGCCGGTCTTGCTGGCGATGCTTCTGCTGCTCGCGCGCTCGCCCGACGTCATGGGCGACCGGCGGATCCCCGCCTGGGTCGCCGCCATCGGCTGGGCGACTGCCGCCATCGTCAGCCTCGCCGGCCTTGCCTACCTCACGCTGCCCGCCCTCTCGACACTCGGTATCCTGCGCGACTAGCGCAGCTTCGACAGAGGCCGAACCGCCAAGACGCCAAGACGCCAAGACGCCAAAGTGGGGGCCACCGAACCGAGCCGCGAACGTGAGTGAGCCGTTCCCCGGCGCGCGGTCCGCGCCTGCGCCGGAGGACGGCTCACTTCCGTTCGCGGCTCGGACAGTCCGCGCTCCGCGGCCTCCGCGTC
>JACQGW010000243.1 GCA_016199325.1 Chloroflexota bacterium | reverse complement strand
GATGCGCGCGGTCAGCCGCCGGAAGCAGTCGTTCATGATCCCGGTGAACTCTTCCGGGTCGAGCTTCTCCGCCATCGCCGTCGATCCGGAGACGTCGGCGAAGAGGACCGTCACCGTCCGGCGCTCAGACTCCCGCGCGGGGGCCGGCGCGGGCGGCTCGGGCGCCGGAGGCGCAGCGGGAGCCGGCGGAGGTGATGGAGCGGGCTGGCTTGCCGCCGGAGGCGGCGGCGTGGCAGCCGGCGGCGCCGGCTGCCCGAGGGGAGAGCCGCAGTTGCCACAGAACTTAAACCCGGCCGGGTTCGGCTGGCCGCACTGGGGACAGGCCCGTGCCAACGGCTGGCCGCAGTTGCCGCAGAACTTCATCCCGTCGGGGTTCTCGGTGCCGCACTGATTGCAACGCATAACGCCCCCGCCGTCTGATCATACTCCCTCTGCGGTGAAAGTCAAGGTCGGCCGCTCCGCGCTATCTCGCCTGTTGTCAGCGCCGGGCGATCACCCCCTGCGACGAGAGCAGCGCCAGCGTCCCGCCGACGATCGGCGGCAGGAACACGACGGCGAAGAGGATCAGGCCGGCCGCGGTGCCGGCGGCCGGGGGGACGCCGAACTGGCCCAGGGTGGCGGCGGTGACGAAGAGAAAGACGCCGGGGCGGCCGATGGACGACGGCACGGCGGACGCCGTCTGGAGCGCCAGCAGGAGCACTGCCGCGGCGGCCAGCGGGAGGCGCAGGTCCAGCGCCAGGAAGACGAGGGAGTTCGTCGCCACCATCAGCGTCCAGATGAGCGCCGACCACCCGGCGAGCAGCAGCCAGCGCCGGACGTCGCCGAACGCCCGGAAGACGGCGAAACCGGCCGCGAGCTGGTCGCGGACGAGCCGGGGAAACGAAGCTGTCAACGGATTCGGGGAACGGATTACACGGATGACCGTTGCCCAGGCCCGGCGAAGCCCCACCGGGTCATGGACAGTTCCCCGTGAGGCGGCCATCCGTGCAATCCGTTCCCCGAATCCGTTGACAGCTCGTCCTCCCCGAAGCGCCGCCAGCAAGACCATCCCCAGTGCGGCGAGCCCGGCGATCATGACGACCATAGTCCGGCCATCGATCGAGGGCAGCGGCGGTGCGAGCCCGGCGGAGACTCCCAGCCCCAGCAGGCCGGCACCAAGGCCAAAGGCGATGGCCGCGTCGGCCAGCTTCTCGGCCACAACGGTGCCGGCGGCGGCGCCGAAGGCCGGCCCCGCCAGCCGGCTGAGATGCGCCGCCCGGACGACCTCGCCCGCGCGCATCGGCAGCACAGCGTTGGCCAACTGCCCGAGCAGGTACGAGGCGACCACCGGTCTGACCGGCGGGCAGCTCCCCGGCGGGAAGAGCGACCGCCAGCGCAGCGCCTTGACCAGCAGCGTCATCGCGACCGAGAGCGCCGCCGGCGCGAGCCAGCCAGCCTGTGCCTGCCCCAGCGCATCGCGCAGCGAGGCGAAGTCGAGGCCGGCGAACGTCAGGCCCAGGCCGAGCGCACCCAGCGCACCGCCGAGAAGCGCTCGGCGGGTGCTCAGCATCCATCCTACCGCCGGCGTCACGACGACATGGTAGCATCCCTGGACGCGATCGCCAAGGCGGGGGACGGGCTGTCAACGGACTCTGGGAGCGGATTGAGCGGATTCGGTGGGGCCGGGGGTGAGGGCCACCCCCGGCCTGCTTGACCCCGCACGCGCCGGTGCGGTAGGCTAGGGGACGGCCGCTCCGGCCTCGCCAGGGCAGGAGCTTCAGGTCAACTCGAGCGTTCTGGAGGAGGTGTCCATGATCATCGACGCGCACTCCCACCCCTACGACCCCGAAGCGCTCAAAGCGCGCCTGGCGCGGCCGGGCTATCAGGCTACCGCCTACACCATCGAGCGGCGGGTGATGGACGGCCGACTTCGCACCGAATACTGGGACGGCGGCATCACCGTCGAGCGCAACCTGGCCGAGATGGACGAGGCGGGCATCGACAAGACCTTCCTCCTCAATTCGTTCATCACCCGCACGCAGGGCGGCGGGCGCGTTCCCAATCAGGCTGTTTACGACCTCTACCTTCGGCCCCACCCTGACCGCTTCGTCGGCTTCGCCGGCTGCGATCCCATCGCGCCCGAGGGCACCTTCAACCAGGCCGGGCTGGAGGAGTACAAGCGGGCCATCGGCGACCTGCGCTTCACCGGAATGAAGCTGCTGCCGACCTATGGGCATTACTCGCCCAACGACCCCCGCATCTACCCGTACTACGCGCTCGCCGTCGAGCTCGGCACGCCGATCGTCATGCACCAGGGGATGACGCCGGTGCGAACCACTCCGGCCGAGCTCGCCCGGCCCTACCTGCTCGACCGCGTGCTGCTCGACTTCCCGACCCTCCGGCTGAGCGTGGCACACATGGGCGAGCCGTGGGAGGACGAGCTCCTCGGGCTGATGCTGAAGCACCGGCACCTCTACACGGACATCTCCTACCTGTGCGAGCTCGGCCTGGAGCGGGTCGCCCGCAACCTGGCGACGGCGCGCGGGTTCGGCGTGCTGGACCGCGTCATGTTCGGGACGGACTCCGGCTGCCGGCCACCGAAATGCTACGTCGATTGGCTGAAGACCGGGCTGAACGAGACGGTGGCGCGGCTCGGCTACCAGCCCTTCACGGCAGACCAGATCCGTGGCATCCTCGGCGCCAACGCCGAGCGCTTCCTCCGACGGCCCTGACCGATCCAGGAATGGTTCAAGGTTCAATGTTCAGGGTGCCCCCCGAACATTGGACCTTGAACCTTGAACCCCGCCGTTGTTAGCCGGCCGGCACGGCTGCCAACAGGCCGTCGACGGCGCGTTCGAGGCGCGCCTGTGCGTCGGCGAGCGCCAGCTCGATGCGGGCAACCTGCTCGCGATCGCGCTCGACGCGCTGGGCGCATTCGTCGATGCGCTTGCGGACCTCGACGGGTGCCGTGCCGCCCGTGCCGGCTCGGGCGTCGACGGCGGCGCGCGGGTCGAGCGCGCGGCGGATCACGGCCTCCGAGAGGCCAAGCGGTTGTCCGGTGATCGAGGCGGCCGCCTCGTCGAGGAGCGCGGGGGTTGCGCCGTCGGGATCGATCCCCCGCTCCTTGCACAGCCGGACGAGGAGTCCCACGATCTGGTGCGCCGTCCGGAAGGCGTGGCCCGTCTCGACGACGATGGCCGCGGCCAGGTCCGAGGCCTGCGCCCAGTCCGCGCCGGCCAGCCGCCTCATCGACGCCGGCTTGACGGCGAGCGTGGACATCACGCCGCGCATCAGCCGCGCCGTGCTCAAGACCAACTGGGCCGCCGTCGTCAGGTCCCAGAGCGCGGTGTTGTAGAAGTCGGAGGGCGCCCGGCTGATGGTGAAGGCGCCGTTGACGATGCCGAGGAGCTGGGAGTGCTTGCCACGGACCGCCTCGAAGACCCACGGGTTCTTCTTTTGCGGGAGCAAGCTGCTCGTAATACAGTAGCGGTCGGCCACTTCGACCATGTCGAACTCGACGCTCGACCAGAGGTCCAGGTCCTCGGCCAGTCGGACCAGCGTCGTATGGAAAATGGCGAGCGCCGACTCCGCCTCCAGAACGTAGTCGTAGTTCCGCGTCGCATCGCGGGCGTTCTCGTAGACCTTCGAGAAGCCGAGCAGATCGGCGACCCGCTCCTGGTCGATGGGGATTTCGGAGCCGGCGGCGGCCAGGGTGCCGGCCGGGCTCCAGTTGGAGCGCTCGTAGGCGGCGGCCAGACGCTCGAAGTCGCGGTGCAGCAAGTAGGTCCAGGACAACAGGTAGTGCCCGAAGGTGATCGCGACGGTGTGGCGGTAGTCGTGGCTGTAGCCCGGCATCACCGTCTCCACGTGCGCGCGCGCCAGGTCGAGCATGATCTCTCGCAGCGCGACCGACTCGGCCATCGACGCCAGCAGGCGCTCGCGCAGCAGCCAGCGGGCGATGACGCCGCGGAAACAGCCGGTCGCCCGGGCGGTGTGGATGCGCCCCCCGACCTCGCGCCCCAGCCGCTCGATCAGGAGAGCCTCGCCGGCGTAGAATCCCTGGCCGGTTGCCAGCCGCTGTTCGACCAGCCTCCCGCTCGATTCGAGGTCGCGCAGCGCCCGCAGGATGGCGACGCCATCGTCGCGCGGGATGTTGCCCGTCTCCACGAGCATGATCGTGTGCGCCTTGTCGAACTGGTGGGCCGGCTCGGCTTGGAGCGGCACCTCCTCCGGCGTGCCGTATGGATAGTGGTACTCGGCCAGGTCCTTGTCGAAATCCTCTTTGAAGCGGATCCCGGCCCGCGCAAAGACCATCGTCATCGGACTGTCCTCCCTGATGTGCTCCGCCGCCGCAGCACCAGCCAGCCGGCGCCCAGCGCGGCGACGACGGCCACGGCGCCGACCCCGACGATCACCCCGACCGGCGTTTCGGCCGCTGCTCCTGCTGCGCCGGGCTGGTCGATCCAGACTCGCTCTCGGTTCTCATAGATGCCGAACGGCCCCATGACCACGTTGCGGAACTGCGAGCGATAGGTGTTGACAATGGGCAGCTCGAACAGCGGGAGCATGGGCACATCGCGCGCGACCTGGTCCTGGATATCCCGCCACATCTTGGCGCGCGCCGACCGATCCGTCTGCTTGTACTCCTCGTCGAGGAGCTTATCGACCGCCGGGCTGGTGTAGCCCATCGCGTTGACGAAGCTGCTCTTGATGATCTGCTTCGAGTGGAGGAACCGCGGGATGCTCAAGGTGGGATCGGGGCCGGTCGTGAAGAGCTGGTGCGCCAGATCGAAGTCCCAGCGCTGGTAGATCGCATCGACAAACGCCGCCGTATCGTAGGTCTTGATCTCGACCGCGATGCCGACACCGCGCAACTGGTCGCGGATGACCTCGGCCGCCAGGCCCTCATAGGATCGCCCGGTTGCCCAGGACAGGCGCAGCTTGAAGCGCGTGCCATCGGCGCCCTTGGGGAAGCCGGCCTTGTCGAGCAGCTCATTGGCCTTGTTCTGGTCGACCGGATACCTGGTGACGTCCGAGTTGTGCGCCCACTTCATCCCAGTGTGGACCACCGAGTGGGCAGTGACTCCCTGGCCGAAGAGGGCTTTCTTCCGGATCTCCTCCTTGTCGAGCGCGTAGGCGATGGCCTGGCGCACTTCCAGCTTCGCGAGCGTCGGATTGCGCAGGTTGATCAAGAGGAACTCGGAGGTCGCCGGCCCTTCGCCGCCCCGCGGATCCACGGTCACCGCCGGATTGGCCTTGAGCTGCGCCACCATGTCGTGCGGGACAATGTAGTAGTGGATGAAGTCCATCTCACCCTTCTCGAACGCCGCCATGCGGCCGGCGTTGTCGGGGGCGAACCGGACGACGATGCGGTCGAGATAGGGCAGGTCCTTCTTGAAATAGCCGTCATACCGCACCATCTCGATATGGCTGCCCTTGACCCACTCCTTCAGCTTGAACGGTCCCGAGCCGATCGGCTGCGCATTGGCCGGATTCGTCTTCAGGTCGGTGCCCTCGTACACGTGCTTGGGCAGGATGAACGGGCCGATCCCAGGCATGCCGAGCATCGTCATGAACGGCGCGTAGGGGTTCTTCAGCCGAACGACCACCGTCGAGGCGTCCGGCGCTTCGACCGCGTCGACGTTGGGCTTCCAGAGGATCGCCGCTCGCGGGTGGTTCTTGGCGTAGAGCTCTTCCATTGTAAACTTGACGTCGGCGCTGGTCACCGGCTTGCCATCGTGCCAGGTCGCGTTCTTGACGAGCTTGAACGTATAGCTCCGCTGGTCGGACGAGATCTCCCACGACTCGGCCAGGTCCGGCGTCGGCTTGAAGTCGAAGTCCATGCCGACCAGGAAGTTGTAGATGTTGACCGTGTTCATCGTGACGGTGGTGCCCGTATTGATGTACGGGTTCAGCGTCGGCGGCTCCCCTTCGAGCGCAATAACGAAGGTGCCACCGCGGCGGGGCTGCTGTGACTGCGCCACCCCGCCGGTCGCCGGGGCGATCACCAGCGCCAGCACCGATCCGACCAGGAGCGCCCAGCGCAGAAACCCGACGAATCGCCCAACTCGCTCTGCCATGTGTCCTCCTCCTATCCTATCCTCTTTTCTTGCAGTGGCTGCTTCACGACGGTGCGCAGAGAACTGTCCCGTGCTGCCAGGGGTACGGGGTCGCAGGGGATACGCGACGCCACCAGTATAGCCAGGCCGCGTATCCTGTCAAGTATGCCGCGGGTCGGGCTTGCGCAGCGGTTGAGAGCGGGAAAGGAAGAAGGGCTGAGGGCATGGGGCGGTGGGATGGGTCGATGGAGGGG
>JACQGW010000270.1 GCA_016199325.1 Chloroflexota bacterium | reverse complement strand
GTTCGGTGCCCGCCGCCAGCGTCGCTCGCGGGCCAGCGTGGTCGGAACTGTGACGCAGGGAACCGCTCACTCACGTTCGCGGCTCGGTACGGTGACCGCCGCTGGCGTCGCTCGCGGGCCAGCGTGGTCGAAACTGTGTGGACGGGGAGCGCACTTGCGAGTGCGCACTACGAACCTGCGCGCCACGCCTTCGCAGCCTCTATGCCTACGTACGCGCCCCTACCTTTATCGTATGGAGTTCACATAGGAGTCGCCCCTGCCCTGGCGGGCGCCACCGAGTATGAAAACCTCTCCCACGAGTTCCCACGAGTTCCCGTTTTCGCAGCAGCCGGGCGCCTTTCCGCGCCGGGCCGGCATCGGGTATAATGGGCCGACTTCGCAGACGAAAGGCGCCTATCGTGCGTATCCTGGGATTGCTCCTGGGCGGCCTGGCGGTCCTGGCCGTGCCGCTCGCCATTGTCCTCACCAACCTGCGGGCGGTCACCTTCGACCGGTCGCTCTGGCTGGCCGGCTATGAGAGGAACGGCGTCCCGCAGACCACCGGCATGAGCCTCGCCGAGTTGGGGACGGCCACCGACCAGATCATGGCCTATTTGGAGACCGGCTGGCCGGTGACCCTCGTCATCCAGAAGGAGACCGGCCGGGCGCCGCTCTTCAACGAGCGGGAGACCCAGCACCTCGCCGACGTGCGCGACATCTTCCTGTTGATGTTCCGGCTCCAGATGGGCGCGCTGGCCGTCCTGGCGCTCTTCGTCGCGCTCGCCCTCGGCGTCCGGCGACGGCGGGGCGTGGGTGCCGTCGCCCGCGCCGGCGCGGCCGGCGGCGTTCTGACCATGGCCGTCCTCGCGCTGCTCGGCGGCCTGGCCCAGGGCGACTTCTCGTCGTGGTGGCTTCAGTTCCATCTGCTCTCGTTCCGCAATGACCTCTGGCAGTTGGACCCGCGGACGGACTACATGATCCGGATGTATCCCCAGCCGTTCTGGTACGAGATGGTCGTCCGGCTCGCCGTCCGCAGCTTCGCCTGGGCGGCCGGCCTGACGGCGGCCTGTCTCGCCTACCTGCGCTGGGCACGGCGGGGCCTCGACCTGGCCGCGCTGACCGGCCGACGGAGGGTGGCAGAATCGTGAAGCTCTCCATCATCATCCCCATCTTCAACGAGCGGGAGACCATCCGGGAGATCCTCCGCCGGGTGCGGGCCGTGGACGTCGGGCCGGTCGAAAAGGAGATCATCTGCGTCGACGACGGCTCGACCGATGGGACCCACAACGAGCTCAAAGCGGAAGCGGCGGCGCATGACCTGATCGTCATCTTCCACGCGGAGAATATGGGCAAGGGGGCGGCCGTCCAGACGGGGCTGCGGCGCGTCACCGGCGACGTCGTTCTCATTCAGGATGCCGATCTGGAGTACGACCCCGAGGATTACCCCCGCCTGCTCAAGCCGATCCTGAGCGGCAAGGCGAAGGTCGTCTACGGCTCCCGCTTTCTCGGCGAGCACAAGGCGATGTTCTTCTGGCACGCCGTCGGCAACCGTTTCCTGACCTTCCTGACGAACGTGCTCTACGATACGACGATGAGCGATATGGAGACCTGCTACAAGGTCTTCACCGCCGACGTCGCCGCCCGGCTGAACCTGCGCCAGCCCCGCTGGGGCTTCGACCCGGAGATCACGGCCCGGATGCTCAGGATGGGCCACCGGATCTACGAGGTGCCGATCTCCTACGCCGGCCGTGAGTTCGCGGAGGGGAAGAAGATCACCTGGAAGGACGGCTGGACGGTCGTCGTCACCCTCCTGCGCTGCCGGTTCTTCGATTGAGGTAGCGCCATCCGCCGGCCGCTCCTCGGACTGATCGCCTGCGCACTCGCGGTCGCCGGCTTCTACTGGCCGCTCGCCCTGACGTCCGGCATTCCCGCCGGCTACGATCTCTTCGTCTACTTCTACCCGAACCTCGCCTACGCCGGCGACGCCCTGCGGGCCGGCCGGCTGCCGCTCTGGGACCCGCTGGTCTTCGGCGGCGTGCCGTTCCTGGCAAACGTCCAGACGGCCGTCTTCTACCCGACGACCTGGCTCGCGATCGTGCTGGATCCGCCGGCAGCCTTCAAGGCCGGGTTGCTATTCCACGCAGGCATGGCGCTGGCGGGCACGTTCCTCTTCGCCAGGCGCTCGCTCGCCCTCGGCGTCGCCGGCGCGGCCGCCGCGGCCATCGCCTTCGCCTTCGGCGGCTTCCTGACGGCCCAGGCCGGCCACCCCAACCAGGTCGCCGCCGCCGTCTGGCTACCGTGGCTGCTGCTGCTGATCGATGGGACGGGCAGGCGACCGCCGACGGTCGCCCCAAGGCTGGCACCGGGCGCTCTCGATGATCCGCCACTCGGTGGCAAGCGCACTGAAGTGCGCACTACGAACCGCCGCCCCTGGCTTACCCTTCTGGTTCGCAGTGCGCACTTCAGTGCGTCGTTCCCGCGCGCGCTGCTTGCTCGCCTTGCGTACCTTGCTCGTGCTTCCAGCGAGCCACCTGCTGAGCACGGCGACTCCCCCTCCGTCATGCTGAGCCGCAGCGAGCCTGCCGACTCCCCCTCCGTCTTGCTCAGCCGCAGTGAGCCTGCCGACTCCCCCTCCGTCTTGCTCAGCCGCAGCGAGCCCGGCGACTCCCCCTCCGTCACGCTGAGCCGCAGCGAGCCCGGCGACTCCCCCTCCGTCATGCTGAGCCGCAGCGAAGCATCTCCGCGGCGCGAGCAGGGGGGACCGGGGAGATGCTTCGCTGCGGCTCAGCATGACGATCCGGGGGGCAGCCAGTCTGCTACGGACCTGGCGGATGGACGAGTCTTGGGGGTCTGTCCTCCCGTTGGAACCCTCGCGGCCGGGGCGGTGGTCGTCGCGTTCCAGGTCTTTGCCGGCCACACCCAGGAGTTGTACCTCTCGCTCCTCGCCGCCGGCGTTTACGCGCTGGGTCGGCCGCCTCGCCTCAGGCGCGCGGCTGGGCTGGCGGCGATGGTCGCGCTCGGCCTCGGCCTTGCCGCCGTCCAGCTCGTGCCGGCGCTGGAGCTCTCGGCGCTCTCGATCCGGTCGGGCGGGCTCAGCGGCCGGGAGGCCGTCTCCTTCTCGCTGCCGCCCTGGCGCCTGCCCGACGCCCTCCTGCCCAACTACGCCCAGGCGCCGTTCGCCGAGTTCTCCGCGAGCGTTGGGCTCGTCGGCAGCGCCCTGGCGGTCGTCGCGCTGGCGCGAGCGCCGGTTCGGCAGGTCGCCGTCTGGGCACTGCTGGCGATCGGCGCCCTCTGCCTAGCGCTCGGCGGTTTCACGCCGGTCTACTGGCTCGCCCTGAAGCTGCTGCCGGGCCTCAGCTACTTCCGGGTGCCGGCCCGCTTCCTCTTCCTGTACGGCTTCGCCGCCGCGATCCTCGTCGGCATCGGCCTCGATGCGCTCGCACGCACCACAAATCGGGCCACGACGGGTTTGCTAGTCTCAAGTTTCTGGTTTCTGGCTCGGAGGACCAGTACCCCGTACTCGAACCAAAAACCAAAAACCAAAAACCAGAAACCCGTGACGCCCAACCAGAAACCCGTAGGAGCGGCCGTCCGCTGGCTGGTCCTGGCGCTCCTGGCCGGCGACCTCTTTGCGGCCGGCCGGCCGCAGCCGATCTTTGCCCTGACGCTGCCTGAAGCCTACTCGGCCTGGACGCCCTCCGTCGCATTTCTCGATCGGGCTGTCGGAGGCGCGCGTGCGCTTGGCGTCTCGACGGCTATCTACGAGCCCGGCGACGCCGGCGAGGTGCGTCGGATGCTGGCCGACGTTCTGCCGCCGGCGGCGATTCGCGACTACCTCGTCGCTCGCAAGTACAAGGACATTCTGGCGCCGAACCTCTCGCGGCGGTTTGGCATCCCCACGCTGGACGGCTACGACGGCGGCCTGCTGCCGCTCCGCGCCTACGTCGAATGGAAGCAGGCCCTGCTCAGGTCGGCCGGCGTCCGGCCACGCCCCGACGGTCGCGTCGACCGCGACCAGGCCGATGGACTGCTCCGAGAGCAGCTCGCCGGCATTCCCGACGCCGATCTCCTCGGGCGGGCAGGCGTCGCGTACGTCGTGGCCGACCGCACAGACGACCTCTGGCGAGACGGCGCCTACTTCGAGCTCGGCACGCCGGTGGTGATCGATCCGGGCGAGACGATCACCGTGGCGGTGCCAGTGCCGCAGCCGGCAACGTGGATCGGCGTCGTCGTCGCCGTCGCCGGCTCTCCGGACCGGCCCGCCGGCGCGGGCGGCCTCGTCGTGACCGCGCTGGGCGAAGGGGCGCCGGCGGTCGAGCGCATGCTGACCGCCGGCCAGGGCCTCGCCGTTGTGCCGCCGGGCCGACTCAGCCCGGCCGAGCGGCAGATCGGCCGCGTCGACCTGCCGGCCGATCTCGCCGTTCAAACGATTCACCTGCGATCAGCAGCCACCGGCCCGATCGTCGTCGAAGGGCTGACGCTGGCCGACGCCCGTACCGGCGCCTCGACGGCGCTCGACGTCAACCCCGCCTGGGAGCTCGTCTACCTGGGCGACGTCAAGATCAAGCGCAACCGCCGTGCGCTCCCCCGCGCCTACGCTATCCAGGAAGGGACAGCAACCGACTCCCCTCTCCCGCCGGGCGGGAGAGGGGCCGGGGTTGAGGGCGCCGTCCGCATCGTCCTCGACGCGCCGGAGCACATCGTCCTCGAAGCCGAGCTCCCGACGGCCGGTCTCGTCGTCCTGGCCGATACCGCCTATCCAGGCTGGCGGGCGACGCTGGACGGTAGCCCGGTGGAGATCCAGCGCGTGGACGGTCTCTTTCGGGGCATCAGGGTGCCGGCCGGCCAGCACCGGGTGGAGATGGTCTTCCGGCCGGTCTCGCTCGCCGTCGGCGCGGCCGCCAGCGCCAGCGCCATCCTGGCGCTGGCCGCGCTCATCGCTTTCGGCGCCACCGGATCACGATGGTCTCGAGGACGTCTTCGCTGACCTCGCCCGGCGATGGGAACGCCTTCGACGGCTGCTCGCGGCGGCCGTTCTGCTGGGGCCGCAACAGGCGGAGGAGCTCGGGCAGGCCGATCGAGCCGGCGACCAGCCGGCGGCGGAGGATCTCCACGGCGGCGCCAGTGCCGAGCGCGACGAGGCCGCGGACCAGGCCCGGGCGATGGGCGAGCCACGGGCCAATCACCCGCCTCCCCTCTCCCACCGAGAGGGGAGGCGGAACGAGGGCGACCGTCTGCGCCTGATCGACCGGGTCGGCGCGCAGGCGGACGCCACAGTTACGACAGTAGTTGTCGAGTCCGCCGCAGCCGGCGCCGCACGCCTCACACAACGGCATGGTCCAACACCCTTCGCCGCTGACGGACACCCTGATAGAGCGACAGCAGCCCGGCCAGCGTCGTCCGGAGCTCCCGGCGGTGGACGACCATATCGATCATTCCGTGTTCGAGCACGAACTCGGCCGTCTGGAAGCCGGGTGGCAGCTTCTGGCGGGTGATCTGCTCGATGACGCGCGGGCCGGCAAAGCCGATCAGCGCGCCCGGCTCGGCCAGGATCACGTCGCCGAGGCTCGCAAAGCTGGCAGTCACGCCGCCCGTGGTCGGGTCCGTCAGCAGGGAGAAATGGGGCACCTGAGCGTCGGCCAGCCGCGCGAGCGCCGAGACGGTCTTAGCCATCTGCATCAGGCTGAGGATGCCCTCGTGCATGCGGGCGCCGCCGGACGCCGAGATCGTCAACAGCGGGATGCGGTGGAAGAGCGCGAGCTCGACGGAGCGGCTGACCTTTTCGCCGACGACCGAGCCCATCGAAGCGCCGAGGAACGAGAAATCGAGAACGGCGACGACCAGATGGCGGCCCTCGATGGTACCCGTACCGCAGACGGCAGCCTCGGTCAGCCCGGTCTCCTGTTGGACCTCGCTGATCTTCTCCGGATACCGCTTGCCGCCGCCGACAAACTCCAGCGGGTCGGCCGGCAGCAGATTGCGGTCGATCTCCCGGAACGAATCGGGGTCGAGCAGGAGCTGCAAACGCTCGGCGGCGGACAGACGGGCGTGGTGGCCACACTTTCCGCAGACCTTGGCGTTCTGCTCGAACTCCCGGACGTAGCTCAGCTCCTTGCACCGGCCGCACTTCACCCACAGGTTGGCCGGCGCGCTCCGCTCGCGGACGGCTGCACCAATGATCGTCTTCGGCCGGCGGAAGATGTCCAGGCTGTTTGCCCCCTACTCCACCGGATACTCGGGCGCCCCCAGGATGGCCCGCGCCTCGCCGGCCCGGTCTGCCGGCACCAGCAACTGGCAGGGTCGGGGCGACATCCCAAGAAACGAGACGGCGTCGGCCGGGCCGATCATCGCCGGGATGCCCTCGCTGTGGAGCAAACCCCGCCACATCTCGGCCACCCACTGATCCGGCGCCGTCGCCACGGCGGTCCAATCCATCGATCACCTTTGCCGGCCGACCCGCCGATCCCGCGGTCGGCCAGACCGGTTGCCATTGTATCTGGCTGCTGGATCGCTGTCAACTCGGGGAACCGGCCGGCTGTGCCGCCTACTCGACCCGGAGGATGGCCAGCCGGCGCGGGCCGGCGGGCGTGGTGACTTGAACTTCGTCGCCTGCTCGGTGGCCGAGCAGCGCGCGGCCGACGGGTGATTCGTCCGAGATCTTCCCGTGGGCCGGCGAGGCCTCCTGCGGGCCGACGATGGTGTAGAGAGACTCCTCGCCCTCTTCATCCCGGATCGCCACGCGTGAGCCAAGCTCCACCTGGCTCCCCTTATGGGCTTCAAGGACCTTCGCCGCCGCCAGCGTTGCCTCCAGGGCGCGAATGCGCCCCTCGACGAATGCCTGGTCGTTCTTCGCCTCGACATACTCAGGGCTGTCCCAGGTATCCGCCACCTCGCGCGCGGCCCGGAGCCGATCGAGGATCTCGGGCCGGCGGACCTGTCGCAGGTGATCGAGCTCCTCGACGAGCTTCCGCCGCCCTTCCGGGGTCAGCACCACAGGCTTTTCCGGTTGCATGGTCCTTTCCTCCTGGGTTGCCGTGATCGTAGCCGATACGTTGTAACCTGTCAAGCGGGTTATCAGGGAAGAACGACCTGCCGCTTGACACCGACCGATCCTCATGGTATCGGTTTGCGACACCCTTCCGCAAGTTGTATGCGCGGGATGGGGGTCAAGCGAACCGAGAGCGAAAAAGGAGGCGAGAGGCGTGATCGTCGACGTTGCGTGGCTGCCGGGGGTCCTCGGCGATCCAGCCGGCCGGGTGATCGTTATGGTCGACGTCCTGCGAGCGAGCACGACACTGGCCGTCATGCTCGAACGGGGCGCCGCCGGCATCGAGCTCGTCGAGGAGGTCGACGAGGCTCGGGAACGAGCACGCCAGGTGCAGGGGGCGCTCCTGTGTGGCGAGCGCGGTGGCCTGCCGCCGGTCGGCTTCGATTACGGCAATTCGCCGAGCGAGTTCGCCGCCCTCGACCTGGCCGGCCGGCGCCTGGTGCTCTGCACGAGCAACGGCACGCGAGCCATGCGTCGGGTCGCCGCCGCGCCGGTCGTCCTGGTCGGGTCGCTCAGGAACGCGGGCGCCGCGGTCGACGCCGCCATGCGCTGCGCGCTGGCCGGCGGCTGGGACCTCACGATCCTCTGTGCCGGACGGGCGCTCGGCACCGCCTTCGGGCTGGACGACGCCTGCTGCGCCGGCTATCTGATCGAGCGGCTCCTGGCCCACCCGGCGCTGCCGGCGCCGGACGCCGCCGCGGACCCCGCCCAGCTCATCTCGGGCGGCTCCTTCCGGCCGTCCGGCCTCTTCCTCGACGAGTCGGCCATCGCCGCGCTGCGCCTCTGCCGCTCCTACACGGGCGATCTCGAAGCGGCGCTGCGCGAGAGCGGCAACGGCCAGGGGCTCCTGCGGCTGAAGCTCGACCGGGACGTCGTCTTCTGCGCCCGAGTCGACGAGTCGGCGGCTGTCCCACGCCTGGTTGTCGCGCCGGATGAGCGGCTGTCCGTCATCGCCCATTCACAATTGGAATAGGACCCCTCGCGGAGGATTGAGGGAATACTCGGATAGAAAGGGGGCAACCGTCCGTGGTTGCCCCCACGATGATGCTGGGGGTCGGCCGCCAGAACTCAGCCGCCGGCCGTGGTCCTGCGAAGCGGCGCGTATCCGGGGGTGAAGATCCGATGCGCAGGATAGATCTCTACCTTCGGCTCACCCGGAAGGCCGAGCTGACGGACTCCCGGCATCAGCCGGGTTTCAGCGAACTGCTGAAACGCCTCAGCCGACTCCCACACGTCCACCACGCGCAGGCCCTTCTGATCGAACGCCGCAACGTGATACAGGCCGCCGGCCGGCACATTGCTCTCCCATTTCACCAGGTCTCGAGCTGCGTCGTATTGCTGGGGAGTGATGCCCTCCCATTTCATGATTATCACGACAGCCATACCGTTGCCTCCACGAGTGTTGGTCTGCGGAGCTCACCGAACGGACGATCGCTCCTCACTCAGTCTAGGTCTGGCGGCCGCTCACTGTCCAGGCCGAAAAGTGCTCATTCGGTGTTCGGTTCTCGCGCTACGCTCCCACCGGGCACACCTTCATGCACTCTGAGCAGGCGCCGGACGCACCGCGGAAGGCCGAGCAGGCGAACTTGTTGATGCTGTAGGCATCCCCCGCACCAGGCTCATCCAGTGCTCGCGACGGGCACAGGGCCAGGCAATCGGTGCAGTCGGCGCACAGATCGTCGCTCTGGACGCCGGTGGGTGCCAGCCGGGACTCCGTCAGGGCGCAGGCCAGGCGCACCCGCGGGCCGAACTGAGGGGTGATGAGGAGACTGCTCTTGCCGATCCTGCCCAGCCCGGCCGCCTGCGCGGCGTGCTTGAAGGAGAAGACGGCCTCCAGGTGGCGCTGGTCCAGCGGACAACCGTTGCTTGGCAGCGGCAGCGCCCGCAGTCCCTGCCGGTGGGACGCCTTCGCTACGTCGTAGACGGCTCTGGTCAGCCGGCCGTCAAGGTACTCCAGGTGCGGTGCGTACATGTCACGAAGCGCCCCCTCGCCCACCATCTTCTCAGGGGTGAGGTGCGCGAGGATCTCCGGGTAGATCGCCATGCCGACCACGACGACCGACTGCGCTGCCGGCAGCAGCCGTTTCGCCGACTCCTCCAGGCGAGTTCCCGCCCAATCGGCCAGCGACGCCACCCCCACCAGGTCAGCGTCCAACCCCGCTACGGCACCCTCGACCGTAGCCGTTCGCCCGACGGCAACCGCGGAAACCATGGTCAAGCCTCCTTGAGTGCTGATTCCCGCCAGTCTACCATCAGGTGCGGCAACTGTCCAGCGTGGCTGGCGCTTGGCAGGGCGCAGGGCTACGCGCTGTACATCGTCTGGCCGACCCGCTGGAGGGCCTCGGCGAGATCGTCGAGGGCGTGGCGCAGGGCGGCCGGCGCAGGGTCGGCCAGAGCTTCTCGCACCGCTGCCATCTTCGTCTCCACCTCGGCTTTCACCTCTGCCGGTACCCGGTCGCCGTATTCCTGGAGCGTCCGCTCGGCCGAGTAGAGCAGCGTATCGGCCCGATTCCGCAGGTCGATCTCCTCTCGGCGGGATCGGTCCTCCTCCCGGTGCAGCTCGGCCTCCCGGACCATCCGTTCGACCTCCTCCTTCGAGAGCCCCGACGACGCGGTGATCGCGATCTTCTGCTCCCGCCCGGTTCCGCGTTCCCGGGCCGAGACGTTCAGGATCCCGTTGGCGTCGACGTCGAAGGTCACCTCGATCTGCGGCAGGCCACGTGGCGCCGGCAGCAGTCCATCGAGGATGAACCGCCCCAGCGTCTTGTTCTCGGCGGCCATAGGGCGCTCACCCTGGAGCACGTGGATCTCGACGCTGCGCTGGTTGTCCCGCGCGGTCGTGAAGGTTTCGGTCCTGGAGGTCGGGATCATCGTGTTGCGGGGAATGAGGGGGGTCGCCACACCGCCGAGGGTCTCGATGGCCAGCGTCAGCGGCGTCACGTCCAGGAGCAGGATGTCGTGGAGCTCGCCCTTGAGCACGCCGGCCTGAATCGCCGCCCCGATGGCGACGACTTCGTCCGGATTGATCCCCTTGTACGGCTCTCGTCCGAAGAACCGCCGCACCAGGTCCTGGACCAGCGGCATCCGGGTCTGGCCGCCCACCAGGACCACCGCCTGGATCTGATTCGGCCGCAGTCCGGCATCGGCCAGCGCCTGTCGGACTGGGGCCAGGCTGCGCTCCACCAGGTCCCCGACGAGCTGCTCCAGCCGCGCCCGCGTAACGGTCGCCACCAGATGCTTCGGCCCCGCGACGGTCGCCGTGAGGAACGGCAGGTTGATCTCCGTCTGCATCAGCGTCGAGAGCTCCACCTTCGCCTTCTCGGCGGCCTCCTTCAGCCGTTGGAGGGCCATCCGGTCCTGCTGCAGGTCGACTCGCTCCTCCCGCCAGAACTCGCCACAGAGCCAGGCGACGATCCGCTGGTCGAAGTCGTCGCCTCCGAGGAACGTATCGCCGTTGGTCGCCTGGACCTCGAAGACGCCCTCGCCGAGCTGGAGGATCGAGATGTCGAAGGTGCCGCCGCCCAGGTCGTAGACGGCAATG
>JACQGW010000268.1 GCA_016199325.1 Chloroflexota bacterium | reverse complement strand
GTCACGTTGACCGGGTTCGAGCTGCCGAGCGACTTCGTCACCACGTCCCGAACGCCCGCGGATTCGAGCACCGCCCGGACGCCGCCGCCGGCGATGATGCCGGTGCCGGGGACGCCCGGCTTGAGAATCACCCGCGCCGCTCCGTACTCGCCGACGATCGCATGGGGGATCGTCGTATCGACCATCGGCACTTCGATGAGGTGCTTCTTGGCGTCCTCGACTCCCTTGCGAATCGCCTCGGGCACTTCGTTCGCCTTGCCCAGCCCGACGCCGACGTGGCCGGCGCCATCGCCGGCGACGACCACCGCGCTAAAACTGAAGCGCCGTCCGCCCTTGACGACCTTAGCCACCCGGTTGACCTGGACAACCTTCTCGGAGAGCGCAAGCGCACCTGGTTGAATTCTTGGCATGTGTGACTCCATCCTACGAGTCGGCGGTCCAGAGTCGGCGGTCGGCAGTCCGTCTCCCGACCCTCGACTGCCGACTCTCGACTGCCGACCCCCGTTAGAACTTCAGCCCCGCCTCGCGGGCGGCGTCGGCCAGCGATTTGACGCGACCATGGAACAAATAGCCGCCGCGGTCGAACACCACGGCCTCAATGCCGGCGGCCCGGGCTCGCTCGGCGACCAGCCGGCCGACAAGCACGGCCTGATCCTGCTTCTTGCCGGCGGCGAGCTGACTGCGGAGCTCCGGGTCCAGGCTGGACGCCGCGACGAGGGTGTGGCCCCGGTCGTCATCGATCACCTGGGCATACACGTGTTGAAGGCTGCGAAAGACGTTCAGGCGCGGCCGACCGGCCGTGCCGCTGATCCTGGCGCGGACGCGCCGATGGCGGCGTTGCCGGGCCGCGCGCGTGTCGACGGGCTTGAACATCGCGCCACTCCCTACTTCTTCTTGGCGCCGGCCTTGCCACCCTTGCCGGCCTTGCGTCGGATCCGCTCGTCGGCGTACCGCATGCCCTTGCCCTTGTACGGCTCGGGCGGGCGAACGGCGCGGATCTGCGCCGCGATCCGCCCGACGAGCTCGCGGTCGATCCCGGCAACGCCCAGCTTCGTCGGGCTCTCGACCATGAAGCTGATGCCCGGCGGTGGCAGCAATTCCACCGGCGACGAATAGCCCAGTGAGAGCACCAGGCGGTCGCCGCTCTTGGTCGCTCGATAGCCGACGCCACTGATCTCCAGGTTCTTCTGGAAGCCCTTCGTCACACCCTCGACCATATTGGCGATCAATGTGCGGGTCAGGCCGTGGAGCGCCCGATGCGCGCGCGCATCGCTGGCGCGGTCGACCATGATGTGGCCGTCGGCGAGCCGGGCCGTGATGCCGCCCGGAATCGACCGGGCCAGCTCCCCTTTGGGCCCCGTCACCCGAATGCGGTCGTCCTCGACCTGGATCTGCACGCCGGTCGGGACCGGGATCGGGGCTCGTCCAATTCTCGACATCGTATCTCCTCTCCTCAGACCGGCTACCAGACGTAGCAGAGGACTTCGCCGCCCATGCGCTGTCGCCAGGCCTGCTGGCCGGTCATCACGCCCTGTGGCGTCGATAGAATGGCGATACCCAGGCCCCCGTAGACCCGGGGAATCTCGGACCGCTGGACGTATACCCGCAGCCCCGGCTTGCTGACTCGCTGGATCCCGGTGACGGCCGGCACCTTCTTGCCTGTGTAGTTGAGATGGACCTTCATCGTCCTGGGCTGCGCGTCCTTCACGATCTCGAAGTCGCGGATGTAGCCCTCTTCCTTCAAGATCTTTGCAATCGCCAGCTTCAGCTTCGACGCGGGCACCAGCACGAAATCGTGCTTGGCCGCCACGCCGTTGCGAATCCGGGTCAGCATATCGGCAATCGGATCGGTCATGTTCACTCGCGCTATCCTCCGCCGGGTCTACCAGCTCGACTTTGTCACGCCCGGCAACTGCCCTTCCAGGGCCAGCTTGCGGAAACAGATGCGACAAAGTCCGAACTTCCGAATATAGGCGCGCGGCCGGCCGCACTGCTTGCACCGGTTGCGGTGCTGGACCGCGAACTTCGGTTTCCGCTGGGACTTAATGATCTGCGACGTTTTCGCCATCTCGTTCCCCCTTTTACCGGCCGTTCCTGCTGAAAGGCATGCCCAGCAAGGTGAGCAACCGCCGGGCTTCCTCGTCGGTGCGCGCCGTCGTCACGATGGAGACTTCCATTCCCCGAATCTTGTCCACTTTGTCGTACTCGATCTCCGGGAAGATCAGTTGCTCCCGCAGGCCGAGCGTGAAGTTCCCGCGGCCATCGAACGCTTTCGGCGACACGCCGTGGAAATCCCGCGTCCTGGGCAGCGCGGCGTTGATGAGCTTGTCCAGGAACTCGTACATCCGCTCGCCGCGCAGCGTCACCATCGCCCCGATCGGGTTGCCGGCGCGCACCTTGAACGCCGCGATGGATCGCTTCGCCCGGGTGATCACCGGATGCTGCCCCGCGATCGCCTCCAGGTCCTTCACGGCGGCGTCGAGCGCGCGCGCGTTCTGCAGGGCCTCGCCCATGCCGATGTTCAGGACGACCTTCGCCAGGCGCGGGACCTGCATCGGATTGGTGTAGTGGAAGTCCCGCATCAACTGCGGAACGACATCTGTGCGATACTTCTCGACTAACCTCGACACGCCTGCTCTCCTACCGTGACTCGATCACTTCCTGGCAACGCTTGCAGTAACGGACTTTCGTGCCGTCTTCCAGGTAGCGGAAGCCGACCCGCGTCGGCCGGTCGCAGCGGGAGCACACCAGCATCACATTGGAGAGGTGGATCGGCGCCTCCATCTCGACGATGCCGGCCTGGCGGATCCCGGGCCGGGGGCGCACGTGTCGCTTGACGATGTTGGCGCCTTCGACAATGACCCGGCTCTCCTTCGGGATCACCCGATGCACCTTGCCGGTTTTTCCCTTGCTCTTGCCGGCGATCACCTGGACGGTGTCGTCCTTCCGAATTCTCGTCATGTTTCCGACCCTCTACAGCACTTCCGGGGCGAGCGAGATGATCTTCATGAAGTTCTTCTCTCGCAGCTCCCGGGCGACCGGTCCGAAGATCCGGGTGCCGCGCGGATTGTTCTTGTCGGTCAGGATCACCGCGGCGTTCTCGTCGAAGCGGATGTACGATCCGTCCGGTCGGCCGTACGGTCGGGCCACGCGAACGATCACCGCCTTGACGACCTCGCCCTTCTTGACCGCGCCGCCGGGCGCCGCGGCCTTCACCGACGCAACGATGACGTCGCCGACCGTCCCGTATTTCCGGGCTGAGCCGCCCATCACACGAATGCACAGCAGCTCCCGGGCGCCGGTGTTGTCGGCGACCTTGAGCCGGCTCATCGGCTGAATCATGGCTTACGCTCCTGATTCGGCGGTCGGCGTCACCAGCTCGGTCGGGATCTCGACGACCTCCCGGTGCTGGACGATCTCCACGACGCGAAAGTGCTTGTCCTTGGAGATGGGCCGCGTCTCCTCGATCCGAACCCGATCGCCCAGATGTGCCACGCCCTGCTCGTCATGGGCCTTGTAGCGCTTCGTCTTCCGGACGATGCGATGGTAGAGCGGGTGGGACTTGCGCCTCTCGACCTCGACAACCACCGTCTTCTTCATCTTGTCGCTCACCACCCGGCCGATCAGGCTCAAGCGGTGCTTCGTCTTCGCTTCTGGCATTCCGGCCTCCCTCATCACCCTCCTACGCTTCTCCGACCAGCTCGCGCTCGCGCACGATCGTTCGAATCCGAGCGATCTCTCGCCGTGCCTTGCCGACCGCGGCGGTGTTGTCGAGCTGTCGCGTCGCCTTGCGAAAACGCAGGTTGAAGAGCTCGTGATACGCTTCGTCGAGCTGGCGACGGAGCTCGTCGGTGTTGAGCTCTCGGAGCTCAGCGGGCTTCATGCTTCACCCTCCGCAACTTCGACCGGCTCGCCTTCGACGGCCCCGCCGGCTTCCACCGTGCGAAGGACGAACCTGGTCTCGATGGGCAGCTTGTGCGCGGCCAGGCGAAGCGCCTCCCGAGCAAGGTCCTCCCGGACCCCGCCAACCTCGAACAGGACGCGACCGGGCTTGACGATGGCGACCCAGCGATCCGGCGCACCCTTTCCGCTGCCCATACGGGTCTCCGCCGGCTTCGCCGTGACCGATTTGTCAGGAAAAATCCGAATCCAGACCTTGCCGCCACGCTTGAGGTGGTGGGTAATGGCCCGGCGGGCGGCCTCGATCTGCCGGGCATCGATCCAGGCCGGCTCCAGCGCCTGGATGCCGAACTCGCCGAAGGCGATGCTCGTCCCGCGGGTCGCTTTGCCGGCCATCGACCCGCGCTGCGTTTTCCGGTACTTGACGCGCTTTGGCTGAAGCATCGCTCGCTAGGCCCCCACTTCTGCGGGGATGGGCAGCGGCGGCCGCTCCTTGCGCTCCGGCAGGATCTCGCCCTTGTAGATCCAGGTCTTGACGCCGATGCGCCCGAACGTCGTATGCGCCTCGGCCTGGCCGAAGTCGATGTCGGCGCGCAGCGTTTGCAGCGGCACCTGGCCCGCCTTCTCGGTCTCCCGCCGGCTCATCTCCGAGCCGGCCAGCCGGCCGGCGACGATGACCTTGACGCCCTTGGCGCCGCGCTGCATGGCCCGCGCGACGGCCTGCTTGATGGCTCGCTTGTAGGCGACGCGCTTTTCGAGCTGCTCCGCAATATTGCGGGCGACCAGCGTCGCCTCGAGCTCCGGCTGCCGGATCTCCTGGATCGTCAACCGAACCTTCTTGCCGGTGAGCTTCTCCAACTCGTTCTTCAGCTCGTCGACGCGGGCGCCTCCCTTGCCGATCACGATCCCGGGCTTCGCCGTATGCACGATGACCGAAACCTGATTCGCCGCGCGCTCGATCTCGATCCGCGGGATCCCGGCTTCCCTGAGCTTCTTGAAGATGTGCCGGCGGATCCGGAGGTCTTCCTGGAGCAGGTCGGTATACCCCTTGTCGGCATACCAGCGCGATTGCCAACTGCGGATCACGCCGAGCCGGAAGCCAATCGGATGAACTTTCTGTCCCATACGTTCTCCTGCCGTTCTCCCTCTACCGCTCGTCGACGACGACCGTCAGATGGCTTGTTCGCTTGAGGATGGGGCTCACGCGACCATGAGCCCGCGGCCGGAACCGCTTCACCGTGGGCCCCTCGTCGGCCGCGATCCGGGTGATCGTCAACGCCTCCGGCGCCATCTGAAAGTTGTTCTCGGCGTTGGCCGATGCCGACTTGACCGCCTTGGCGACGAGCCTGGCAGCCGGGCTGGGGATGAACCGCAGGGTGGCGAGTGCATCGCCGACGCGTTTGCCCCGCACCGCGTCGGCCACCAGCCGGAGCTTGCGCGACGACACCTTCAGATACTTGGCCTTTGCCTGTACTTCCATGGTCGTGTCCTCAGCCTCGATTACGACTTGACCGCTGTCGACCGCTCGCTCCTCGCCACATGGCCGCGGAACGTCCGGGTGGGGGCGAACTCGCCCAGGCGATGGCCCACCATGTTCTCCGTCACGTAGATCGGCACGTGCCGTCGCCCATCGTGGACGGCGATGGTGTGCCCCACCATCTGTGGCAGAATCGTCGACGCCCGCGACCAGGTCTTCAGGACCGCCCGCTGCCCACTGCGGTTCAACAGGTCGATCCGGCGGATCAGCTTCTGCTCAACAAAAGGCCCTTTCCGAGTCGAACGCCCCATACCAGCTTCCCTTCTCTGATCCCGACTACTTCCGGCGCTTCACGATCAGCCGGTCGCTCACCTTGCGGCGGCGCGTCTTATAGCCCATCGCCGGCTTGCCCCAGGGCGTCTTCGGGCCAGGCATGCCAATCGGCGCCTTGCCTTCGCCGCCCCCGTGGGGATGGTCCCGGGGCGTCATCGCCGAGCCGCGCACCGTCGGCCGGCGTCCCTGGTGGCGGGTCTTGCCGGCCTTGCCGAGCTTCACGTTCTCGTGCTCGACGTTGCCCACCTGCCCGACCGTGGCCAGACACTCGGCCCGCACGCGGCGCATCTCGCCGGATGGCAGCCGGAGCGTCGCGTAGTCCCCCTCTTTTGCCATGAGCTGGGCCGCCACGCCAGCGCTTCGCACCATCTGCCCCCCCCGACCTGCATGGAGCTCGATGTTGTGGATGAGCGTGCCCGTCGGGATGTTCCGCAGCGGCAGCGCGTGGCCGGGGCGAATCTCGGCCTGCGGGCCCGACAGCACGGCGTCGCCCACCTTGAGGCCGAGCGGCGCGAGGATGTAGCGCTTCTCGCCGTCGCTGTACTGGATCAGCGCAATCCGCGCCGAGCGATTCGGATCGTATTCGATGGCGGCCACCCGACCCTGGACCCCGAACTTGTCGCGCTTGAAGTCGATGATCCGGTACATGCGCTTGGAGCCGCCGCCACGATGGCGCGTTGTCACCCGCCCCATGTTGTTCCGGCCCGCCTTCCGCCGCAACGGGGCGAGCAGCGACCGCTCGGGCTTGTCCTTGGTGATCTCCGTAAACGCGTTGCCGATCATCCCCCGGCGGCCCGGGGAGGTCGGCTTGAACTGCTTGATCGGCATTCCCGATCCTCCTGTCGTTCAGCGCCCACAGCAAAAGGTCGCCCGGCCCTCCCCTATCGAGCTAGCCGACACGCACTGCCGGCCGTAATCGATTTTGGGCCGTCGACCTTTTCGCAATATGAAAGTATACGTCATGGGCGCCGGCGTCTTCAAGGTTACACGCCCTCGAACAGCTCGATCTTGTCGCCCGGTTGCAGCGTCACGATCGCCTTCTTGTACCCCGAGGTCATCCCCCGGTGCTTGCCGACGCGCCGCAGCTTCCCCGGGATCCGGAGCACGTTGACGTCCGATACGGTCACGTTGAACGCCACTTCCACGGCCTGCTTGATTTGCAGCTTGTTCGCCGCCGGGTCCACTTCGAACGCGTACTTGCCCAGCGGAAGATTGGCGGTCACCTTCTCGGTGACGAGCGGCCGCTTCAAAACCTGGTACACGTGCAGCTCTGGCATGACAGTCGCCTTTCCAGTCCGATACGAACCGCAGAGGCGCAGAGACGGGTTTGTTGGTTTGTGGTTTCTTGTTTCTGGTTCGAGGGGCGTCGGCGCAGCCCCAAACCAGAAACCTCGTCTGTTCTCAGCGTGCTTTGCGTCTCTGCGGTTCGTTCTCTTGAGTGTTCCTACTCGACGGTGACCTCGGCTGTCGTCGTCTCATCCGTTCCCTCGGCAGCCTCTCCGGCCGCCGCCGATGCCGCCTCTTCGGTCACCTCCGCTTCGGCAGGCCGGTACAACTGCTCGATCTGCCGAACGGCGGCCACCGGCATGACCAGATAGCGGTGTCTCAGCAGCGCGACGACGTTCAGCGCGTTGGCCGGCAGCATGTCGATGCCCGCCAGGTTCCGGGCGGACTTGATCACGTTCACCGCGCCGTCGGCCAGGACAAGGAGCGCCGAGCCCTGAACGTTCAACCGGCTCAGGATGGCGGCCAGATCCCGGGTGCGCGGCTCCGGGAAGACGATCTCGTCGACGACGATCAACTCCTGGGCCTGCGCCTTGGTCGAGAGGGCCGATCGCAGCGCGACCTGCCGCATCTTCCGCGGCATGCGATGCTCGAACTGGCGCGGGTGCGGGCCGAAGACGACGCCGCCGCCGCGGAAGTGCGGCGCCCGCCGGCTGCCCTGCCGGGCGCGTCCGGTGCCCTTCTGCTTGTACGGCTTGTGCCCGCCGCCGGTGACCTCGCCACGGGTCAGCGTGTTGACCGTGCCCTGGCGAGCGTTGGTGAGCTGGCGCAGCATCGCCTGATGCATAATGGCGACGTGCGGCCGCAGCCCAAAAACCGTCTCGTCGAGCGGCAGCGAGCCGACCACCTCGCCCTGCGTGTTGTGAATCGGTAGTTCCATCGTGATCGCTCTCTTTGCTGGCTCTCTCTTACTTGACGGTGCGCCGGACCAGCACGAGCCCGTCCCGCGCGCCCGGCACAGCGCCCTTGATGAAGAGCAGATGCCGTTCCGGCTCCGACCGGACCACCTCGAGATTCTGCGCGGTGACCCGGACGTTGCCCAGGTGCCCGGCCATGCGCGTCCCCTTCAGGACGCGCCCGGGCGTCGTCGTGGCGCCGACCGAGCCGGGGGCGCGCAGCCGGTCCGACTGGCCGTGGGTGCGCGGCCCGCCCCGGAAGTGGTGCCGCTTGACGACGCCGGCAAACCCTTTGCCTTTGGAGGTGCCGATCACGTCGACGCGCTCGCCGGGCTGGAAGATGCCGCAGGTGATCGTCTGGCCCACGCGGACGGCGCCCGGATCCGAAGCCGACACCTCCCGCAGGTGCCGCAGCCCCGGCAGGCTTTTCAGGTGGCCCTTCTCCGGCTTGTTCAGACGGCGGCTGGCCTCGAAGCCGATCTGCACCGCCGCGTAGCCTTCCTTTTCGGGGGTACGGACCTGAGTGACGACGCAGGGCCCCGCCTCGATGACGGTCACCGGAACAGTCGTGCCGTCTTCGCGGAACAGTTGCGTCATGCCCAGCTTCCGGCCCAACAGCCCTTCAACTGGCATCGTATTACCCTACAGCTTGATCTCGATGTCGACACCGGCCGGCAGATTCAGCCGCATCAACGCGTCCACCGTCCTGGACGTCGGCTCCAGGATGTCGATCAACCGCTTGTGCGTGCGGATCTCGAACTGCTCCCGCGAGTCCTTATCGATGTGCGGCGATCGAATGACCGTAAACTTCTCGATGTGCGTCGGCAGCGGCACCGGTCCGGCTACCGCGGCGCCGGTCCGCTCGGCGGTCTCGACGATCTGCGCCGCAGACTGGTCGAGAATCCGGTGGTCGAAGGCTTTCAGCCTGATGCGAATCTTCTGTCGTGCCATTGGTCCTTACTCCAAGACCCTGGTGACGACGCCGGCGCCCACGGTCCGCCCGCCCTCCCGGATGGCAAACCGCAGCCCCTCTTCCAGCGCCACCGCCTGGATCAGCCCGATCGTCATCTTGATGTTGTCCCCGGGC
>JACQGW010000250.1 GCA_016199325.1 Chloroflexota bacterium | reverse complement strand
TTTTCTCACCGCTTGCCTACATCTATGTCACCCGCACGAGCAGGCGATCGAGTAGCCCGAGTGGAACGGTTGTTGCAATGCCTCCTGGAACTCGACTGGGATCGGCAGGCCGAAGCCGGTCACCGTCGAAGGCGCAACGAGGAGGCCACGATGACTCGTGTAGTATCGGGTTGGAGCACGTCCACCATTCTCGTCGTGATCGCCCTGATCCTCGCCATCCTGGCGCTGGCCGGGGTCGTCTCGACGTCGCTCGGGCTCTCGATCGCCGTGATCTTGCTGGCGCTCGCCCATCTAGTCTAGCGGCGGACTGGCACTACTCGTCCATCCGCATGAACAGCTCAGCCAGGCGCGTTGCCCAGGGGGGAATGGCGCTGCCCTGCCGATTGAGTACCACGCCGGCGAGCGAGCAGTCACGAAGGAGGTCGACGCCTCTCTTGAGCGAGGCGCCCGACTGGAAGCCGGCACGCACGACGAGCAGGACGTGCGTCGCCAGCTCACACCAGGCGCGGGCGGACCGGTCCGTCAGGACTGGCGGAACGTCCAGCACGAGGACCGCGGCGCGCCCCGGTTCGGCCAGCACGTCGAGCGCCGCAGCGGCCTGGTCACGGGCGAAGCCCGCACCGCGCTCCGGCCAGCCGGCCGGTATGCACGTGAGATTGGGCAGCGAGGTCGGGCGGCTGACGTCCTCGGCGCGCGCGGCTCCGTCCAGGAGCCCGATCAGGCCGGGGCGGCCGGGGACGCGCAGGCGCTCGGCCAGCCCGGGCCGGGTGAAGTCGCACTCGACGAGCAGCACGTCCTCCTTCCTCATCGTGGCAAGGGCCGTTGCCACGCCGACCGCCGTGGTCGTCGCTCCCTGTTCGGGGGCAAGGCCGCAGATGCTGAGAACCGCCCGGTCGGTTGGGGGCTTGGGGAGGAGCTGGCGGCCAACGGCCCGGTACCAGTCCAGCGCCTCAGGATGGCTGAGCATGCGCTCGATCATACCAGCCGCCGGTGCGCCTGGCTGCGCGCCCGGCCGTTCCGACACAATCGTGCTTCGAGCAGAGCTCTGGCGAGCGAAAGCCATGAGAGCAAACTCCGTTATGAGATCGTCGTTCGGCGGGGACGGCTCCCGTCGGTCTCCCAGCGAGCAAAGGACGGGATCCGGCCGACGACGGCTACGTCGGCGTATCGGCGGACATCCTGGTCGTATCGGACCGTGCGGTCGAGTCGCGCGAGGATGGCCGTCGCGGCGGCGATGACGGCAACGGCCAACATGAAGGCCAGCGCAGTCGCCACGCCGATCCGCAGCCAGTCGGCCGTCGGGGCGTCGGGCACGCGCGGCTCGTCGATGGGGGCAAGCGTCGGCACCGCGAGCAGTGTACTCGCAGCCGCGTCCGTCGCGGCGGGCTGTTTGGCGATCAGGAGCGCCTCCCGGGCCGAGAGGGCGGTCGCCTTGCGCTGCAGCAACGCTCGGTCGGGACGTTGCTCGGCCGTGGACGACGGCGACGTGTCCTCGTCGAGCGCAATGAGCTGCCGCCGGGTGACTGCCAGCTCTGCCTGAACGTGCTCCAGCCGCGCCTGGTACCGCCCGACGGCACGCTGCACGGTCGACTCCTGGATCGTGAACAACTGCTGCTCGAAGGTGTCAAGGATCGCCGTGAGCGCCGCCGGTGCCAATTGAGGGTCCGAGCTGCGGTAGCGTAGCTCCAGGAGGGATGGCCCGGCGACCTCGACGGCGGTCCGCCGGGGCAGTTGCCGGACGAAGGCAGCGCGCTGGGCCGGCGACTCGAATCGATACTCGCCTGTCTGCTCGACATGCGCCGCCACATCGTCGCGAAAGCGCGTGGTCATGAGGAGCTGCTGCAGTTGAGCCCGCCGCTCGTCCGCGACCGTCTGCGGGCGGTCGGCGGATGCCAGGTCGGCGGTCTGGGCATCGACCCAGACCCGCGTCGTGGCCTCGTACGACCGGGCGTTGAGGAAGGTGGCAACCCCCACGAGCGCCGGCAAGAGGATCAGGAAGGCGCCGAACCAGCGCCCAAAGCGAAAAAAGGTGTCGAGATAGCGCCAGCCTGGCGTCGAGCGCATACGATCAGTGCCTCCCTCAGTGCGTCATTACGTCATCCGTCACTCCGTCATGACGCATGACGCATGACGGGACGAGTGCGTGTACCTGACGAATGTCTCACCCGCCAGCGGCCCGCTTTTCATCGGTTTTTCACGTCCCTGTCGTATAGTGAACGTAGAGCCGAGAATGGAGGCCGAGACGAATGTGGGATCGGGTCAGTCATGGGTCAGTCCGACGAGCCGACCGACTGGCTGTTCGCCATGAACCGATAGCCGAGCCCCCGCTGGGTGACCACGTACCGCGGTCGGGCGGGATCCTGCTCGATCTTGCGGCGGAGCCGCCGAATGTAGACGTCCACGTCGTTGCTGCCCCCTTCATAGTCGTAGCCCCAGACCTGGCTGTGGAGCATCTCACGCGTGAGGACGCGGCCAGGATTGCGGACCATGCAGTGGAGCAGGCGGAATTCGGTCGGCGTCAGGTAGATCGGTTTGCCCCCGGCGACCCGCACCACGCTGTCGACCATGTTCAGCTCGAGGTCGCCGGCGACCAGCCGACCCTCGGTCGTCGCCGGCACCAGTCCGTCGGAGCGCCGGAGGATGGCCTGAATGCGAGCGAGCAGCTCGCTGGCGTCGAACGGCTTGCTGAGATAGTCGTCGGCGCCAAGCCGAAGCGCCGCGACGCGGTCGGTCACCTGCCCCTTCGCCGACAGCACGAGCACCGGAATCCGGGAGTGCTGGCGCAGCTTCTCCAGCAGCGTGAATCCATCCATCCCGGGGAGCATCAGGTCCAGGACGATCAGGTCGGCAGGATCGCGGTCCAGCAGCTCCAGCGCCAGGCTGGCGTTGCCGGCCGCCGAGACGCGATACGAGCCTTGCTCCAGCAGAAACGTTACCAGGCCGGCGATGACGGGGTCGTCTTCAATCACCAGAACGTGATGCGTGCTCATGCCCCGTTTCATTTCCCCCCAATCGTGGATTGGCCAGCGCGCGCGCGGCCGGCCGAGTGCAGCGCGCCGCAGGGCGACATCCTGCCGCCGGGCTGGCCCACGCCGTACCAGGCAAGATACATGCCAGTCGCTCAACCGGCGAAAGCTCCCCGGGCGCCTCGGGCAATGGTCGTCGACGACGACCCCATCGCCGTCGAGCTCATCCATTTCGTGCTGGAGCGCACCGGCTGGAAGACGATCAGCGTGTCCAGCTACGCCGGCGCGCTGGCGGCCCTGGCGGCGGCGCCGGCCGATCTCGTGGTGGTCGAGATCGGCCTGTCCGAGGGTGACGGGCTTGCATTCTGCGGGTGCGCCCGACAGTTGCACCCGGGCCTTCTGCTGGCTACCTCCCGCGCCACACACGCCGTTGCTCAGGCTCAGGCGCTGCTGGCCGGGGCCGACGCCTGCTTGCCGAAACCGATGGACGCCGTCGAGCTCGACGCGATGCTCCAGGCGCTCCAGCGGCGCCGAGCCTGGCGTTTGGCAGAGGGGGAGCGGGATGCTCATGCTGAGGCAAGCGATACTGAGTAGGGTCATGCTACTGTCATGAACTCTGGAGGATGGGCACGATGACCGAAAACACGGCTCGTTCCGGCACCGCCGATGAGCCCCGCCGCGTCCCGCATGGCGGCGGTGAGCTGATCGTCGTCGCCGAGCCCGAGGAGTTGCTGAACGCGAGTCTATGCCGACTGCTTAGCGTCATGGGATATCGGGTGCTCGGCGTGGCCGACGCCGTATCCGCCGTCGAAATCCTGCGCCACAATCTGGTCGATCTCCTGATCACCGCCATCGCACTCCCGGTGACCGGCGGTATTAGCCTGTGCCGAGAGCTGAGCCGGCGGCCGCTGGGACGGTTTCTGCCGATGCTGGTGCTCGGAGAGCAGTCCTCCAGCGGGCGCCTGGCCGCCCTGGAAGCCGGCGCCGATGGGTTCCTCGCCCGCCCGGTCGACCTCCACGAGCTCCTCCTGATCGTACGCCGCCTCCTCGATCAACGCCGCACCGGCAACGTGCTCGATCCCATCACTCGCCTGCCGACCGGCTATGCCGCCCGGATGCTGGTGGAAGAGGCGCTGAAGCGGCCCGCCTGGGCGGTGATCCTCTTCGAGCTCCGGGGCTTACGGGCGGTCAACCGGCAGCTCGGGTACGCCGAGGGCGACCGGGTCCGGGCCGCCGTCGCGGGGCTGCTCCGGGAGCTGCTGGCAGAGGCCGACGATCAGGTCTGCCTCGTGCGCGTCTCCGGGGCGCGCTTTCTTGCCGTGGTCACCCCTGAGCTCGCCGCCCAGCTCCACCAGCAGGCTACCGAGGGGTTCCAGGCCCTCGTCGACGAGATGACCGCGTCGGGCGGCCCACAGGAGCAGGGCGGCGAGATCGAGATCCCGCTGCGCCTGGTGTGCATCTGGGTGGCCGGCGGTCCGGCGGCGCCGCTGTTTCCGGCGCTCCTGGACGAGCTGAGCGACCGTGCGGCCGGCTCCGAAGGAATCGGCCAGTCCGGCTTGCCCGGCAGCCCGCCCTTTCGGATCGCGAGTTGACTTGACAGGCCCGCGACGATGCAGTATGATAACAAAGTGCCCGCCGGGACGGCTTGACACGAAGCGTCTGGATGG
>JACQGW010000242.1 GCA_016199325.1 Chloroflexota bacterium | reverse complement strand
GACGACGCCACGGCCGATGCGGTGTTCCACGCCGCGGTCGAGCTGCTGGCCGACGTGGGGCTCTACCACATCGACACCTTCCGCGTGATCCAGTTCACCAAGGAGGAAGTCGAAGCAATCGCCCGCGACTACCGGGAGCACCAGCGGAGGCAGGTGTTTGGCCAGGGCAAGGAAGAGTACTGCGTCGAATACCGGACCGGGCAGGACAGCCGGCCGCCGGTGCTCCAGATGGGGGGCAACGGCGTCGTGCAGGAGGAGTGGCATATCGCCTTCTTCCAGTCCTTGGCCCAGGAGGAGACCAACCATGGGATGGGGGTCTCCGGCGGCATCGCTTCGGTGGGAGGCGTCGTGCCGAGGTTCGGGACGCTCACGGAGGTGTACTGCGGGCTGTGGGAGGCTCGGGCGCTGTTGGAGGCGCTCCGCCGGGCAGGCCGAATGGGGATGCACCTGGGGGTGCTCTCGACGGTGTTTTCGGTGGGCGGGGTCATGGCGGTGCTGAAGTCCGGGCTGCGGGAGCCACACAACACGCAGCTCGGCATCCACATCATGCCGGAGCAGAAGGTCGACTGGACCCGACTGCTGACGGCGTACCTGGCCGAGCAGCAGGGCTTCGTACCCTGGACGAGTGCGATGTCGGTGGTCGGCGGACTGGGGGGTGGGCCGGCGGGAACGGCGGTCTGCCTGCTGGCCAACTTGCTGGGCCAATTGGCCTACGGCCACGGGACCCTTGGGAGCCTGCTGGCGAACCATCTCGACGGCCAGAGCGGGACGCGGGAGACGATGTGGATCTACAGCGCGGCGGCCCGCGGCTCCGAGCGCAACATCCACCTGCCGACCGGCGGGGTGGCCAGCGGCCATCAGTTCTATCGCGGCACGGAGGTGGCGGTGCTCCAGTCGGCGGCCTCCGCGATCACGGAAACGGCCAGCGGGATGGCCTATCAATGGGCCGGCGCCTCGAGCGGCCTGGAGGCACGGCTGATCGGCGACATTGACAAGAACGTCGCCGGGATGCCGCGCGAGAAGGTCAACAGCCTGCTCAACCGGATCATGGCGAAGGTCGACGAGGAGTTCAAGCGGGTGGCGCCGTTCCCAACGGCGAAGCTGTTCCCCGACGTGTATGACATCAAGACGATTCAGCCGAAGCCGGAGTTTGCGGCCGTGGTTGCTCGGGCCACGGAGGAGCTGGCCCGCCTGGGTGTGCCCCTCTCCTCCCGGCTGGCCATCGGGTAGCACGAGGTTTCTGGTTCGGGGTCGCGTCGCTGTTCCTCGAGCCAGATACCGGAAACGAGAAACCAGAAACCCGTCTTTACGTTCTCTGCGCCACTGGGGTTTCGTTAAGCGCTCTCAAGGAGTGTTGGTGGATCGAGGTCGCGGTCACGTTCGACGTGCCCGTCCCAATCGGGACCGTGTACGAGGCGATCAACGACGTCGGCGGCATCGGCTACTGCATCGCCGGGGCGAAAGAGGTCAAGGTCCTCAACGACTCGGAATCGGAGTGGAAGCTCGAGGTACGCGCCGGGGTAGTGGCGCAGGTGATCAAGGTCCATGGGTGGATCACGGAGCGTCGGTTTCCCGAATACCTCGGCTTCGCGGGCGAAGGGCAACATCTGTCGCTTGCCGGCCACGTCGGCCTGACCCCCCTCGGCGCCGACCAGACGCGCTGCGAGGTTGCCGTCCAGGCGGAGGTCGTCGGGCCGCTGGCGCCGATCATCAATCTGGTGGCGAAGACGACGCAACGCCAACTGGTTGCCCAGAGCATCGCCAACTTCCGGGTCAAGATGGGGGGACTGTCGACGGTCCCCCAACCGGTCACGACATAGGCAACCCGGCGCGGCATGTTCCAACGTCGGCTGGATTACGAGTCGCTCTGTAGGGCGATGGGAGGAGAGCAATGACGACCGGACAACCGTACCCACACGTCTTTCAGCCGCTCACGATCGGTCGGGTCGAGGTTCGCAACCGCCTCTACTGGACGCCGCACACCGTCACCTATGCCCTGCCGGATCCGGCCCGGCCGGGGCATCTGGTCACCTCCGAGCGGCACGCCTTCTACTACGCCGAGCGGTCGCGCGGCGGGATCGGGCTCATCATCCAGGAAGCGACGGACGTGCATCCGACGAGCCAGACCATGGGCCACCCGTCTGCCGACGCCGAGCATACCATTCCCTCCTACAAGCAGATCGCCGACGCGGTCCACGCGCATGGCGCCAGGCTGTTCATCCAGCTCTGGCACGGCGGCCACCACGGTGACCCGCGCTGGGAGCCGCTCGGCCCCTGGGCGCCGAGGCTCTCGGCTTCGACCACGCAGGCAGTCGAGGGGTACTTCTTCCCGCGGGAGATGACCCGGGACGACATTCGGGATGTCATCGACGGGTTCGCCCGCTCGACCCGCAACGTCAAGGCCGCCGGCTACGATGGCGTCGAGATCCACGCCGCCCACAGCTACCTCCCCGAGCAGTTCCTCTCGCCCTTCTTCAACAAGCGGACGGATGAGTACGGTGGCAGCCTCGAGGGACGCCTGCGCTTCACGCTCGAGCTGATCGAGGCGATGCGGGATGCCGCCGGCCCGGACATGGCGCTCGGGCTGCGGATGGTCTGCGATGAGCTACTGCCGGGCGGGCTGACGCAGGACGACTACCGGGAGATCTTCCGCCGGCTGGACGAGACCGGGAAAGTGGACTTCCTGGACCTCGACATCGGCACGTACCACACGTTCCCGTTGATGATCCCGACGATGTTCGTCCCGAAGCTGCCGGGCGAGGAGTATATCGCCAACGTGCGGTCGGCGATTCGGCGGGCTGCCGTTCTCGGCTGCCCGGGCCAGCTCTCGGACCCGGCCGACGCCGAGCGGCTGATCGCCGAAGGCAAGATGGACATGGTCGGTGCGGCGCGGGCGTTCATGTGCGAGCCGGAGCTGGCGAAGAACGCGCAGGCGGGGCGACACGACCTGAACCGCCCCTGCATTGCCTGCAACGCCTGTCTGGGCGACCACGGGGGCGGCGGCATATCGTGCGCGTACAACCCGGCGACCGGTCGGGAGAAGCACTGGGGCGTGACGACGTTCGCGGCCGTCTCCCAGCCTAGGCGGGTAGTCGTCGTCGGCGGCGGTCCAGCCGGGCTGGAGGCGGCGCGCGTGGCGGCGAAACGCGGCCAGCAGGTCACGCTCTACCACCGGGGCGCCACGCTCGGCGGCAGCCTGAACCTGATGGCGGAGCTGCCGGGACGGGAGATCATGAGCCGGATGTCGAAATGGTTTGCCGCCCAACTGGAGCTGCTTGGCGTCACGGTCCACGTGGGCACCGAGGCGACGCCGGAGGTGATCGAGCGGGAGCAGCCGGATGCCGTGGTCGTCGCGACCGGGTCGCACTTCGACCGGACGGGCGAGACCGGCTTCATCGCCTGGCCGATCCCGGGCTGGGAGCGCGACTTCGTCTACACGCCGGAGCAGGTGATCCGGGACGGGGTCCGCACAAGCGGCAACGCGATCGTCCTCGACGAAGAGGGGGCGGCGATGGGCGCCGGCGTCGCCGAGATGCTCGCGGAGCGCGGCGCCAACGTCGAGCTGGTCACTCGCTGGCCACAGATGGTCCCCCAGCTCTATCGCAACCAGCAGTTCGGGCTGGTGCTGCCGCGGCTGTATGCGGCCGGGGTGACGCTCAGCCCGAACACCTACATCAAGGAGATCGGCGACCACCGCGTCACCGTCTTCAACGTCTTCACCAACGAGGAGCGGGTGGTCGAGAACGTCGGCGTGGTGGTGATGGTTGCCAAGAAGCGGTCCGACGACAACCTCGCCGGGCAACTGGCCGGCCACGTGGCCGAGCTCCACGTGATCGGCGAGGCGGTCACGCCCCGGCGGATCACGGATGCGGTCTACGAGGGCCACCGCGCCGGCCGCGCGATTTGACGCCGTCATCCGTCATTCCGTCATGCGTTCGGTGGTCGTGTTCTTCAGCTGTTGGGTGTTCTGAGGAGGTGATCTCATCGCAAGCGATGTGTGAAGACCCTTGAACCGACCCATCGCGTTACGAGAATGAGGAGGTGCAGGAATGGGAGGGGCAAGAATCCCAAACCAGTGGGACGCGGAGGCGGACGTCGTCGTCGTGGGGTCTGGTGGCGCCGGTATGGCGGCGTGCATCGAGGCGGCCAGGGCGGGCGCCCAGGTGATCTGCCTGGAGCGCCGCAATGTCGGGGGTGGAGCCAGCGCCCTCTGCGGCGGTGAAGTCTACATGGGCGGCGGCACGCCGATTCAGAAGGTCAACGGCTGGGACGACACGCCCGACAACATGTACGCCTACCTCTCGGCAGCCGTAGGAGATTGGCAGGACCCGGAGAAGCTCGAGAAGATCCGGCTGTACACAGACGGGAGCCTGGAGTTCTACGACTGGCTGACCGGGATCGGGGTTCCCTTCAAGCCGACCGAGGTGAAGGGGAAATGGTCGGTCCCTCCGACCGACGATTGCCTGGTCATCACCGGCAGCGAGTTCGCCCATCCCTACAACACCATTGCCAAGCCGGTGCCCCGGGGCCATAAGGTGCAGGGGTGGTTCCTCACGGGGCCGGTGCTCTGGCCGTTCCTCAGCTTCGGCGGCCTGAAGACGGACCCCGGCGGCCACGTGATGGGCGTCTTCGGCCAGCCGATTCCAGGGCTGTACGCGGCCGGCCGGAATGCGGCCGGGATCCACGGCGATCATTATAGCAGCGGCAGTTCGGTGGGTGACGCGATGTTCAGCGGCCGGATCGCCGGCCGGAACGCGGCGGCCGAGCCGGTCCGCATTACCGGAAGGGAACCGGTGCCGGGGTGAGCGAATAGCTCGCCCTTGCCACTCTGATCGGCCTGGAGGACCCGCTGGCCAAGACGCGCTGGGCGATGACGGCCCGCATTCCGGTCCTGCTGGAAAGGGGACGTTGAGCCTGCCCTTGTCCTCGCGGCTGGTGATCGCCCAGCGATCCGTGGCACGGTACCGCCGCCGGCCTGAGCAGGGTTCACGTCGATTCGGCTAAGTCGTGATGGATAGCAAGCAGCGCTGAGGAGGAAACGTCGATGCTACGATCACGGGACGACTATCGGATGACCCGTCGAACGATCCTGAGGCTACTTGGGGGCGCCGCGGGCGTAGCAGCTCTTGGGACGGCGATCGGCTGCGCGCCGGCGAGTCAGCCGGCGGCACCGGCACCCCAGTCGGGGCAACCGGCCGGGCAGCAGGCCCCGGCGCAAGCACAACAGACGTTCAAGCTGAAGTTCGCGCACTCGCTTTCGCCCACTATGCCGCTGGTCGCCGTCGCCTACGTCGGCGTCATGGAGACCGTGACCCAGCGGACGAACGGGCGGGTGACCTGGGAACACTATCCGGCCGAGCAATTCGGGAAAGCCCTCGATCTGCCGGACATGACCAGGACCGGCGCCATCGACATGTCGACGTACGCGACCGCCTATACGGTGAACAAGTTCCCGCTGGCCGAGATGTTCGAGCTGCCGGGCATGCACCAGGACCCGGTGGCGGCGACACGAGCGGCGCACGAGGTGACGATGCAGTATTTTGCCGACGGCTACATCCAGAACGTCGGCATCCATCCGCTCAATGCGTTCCTCGGGGTGCCCGGCGACATCGTTTCCAGGAAACCGATCCAGAAGCTGGCCGACCTCAAGGGCCTCAAGATCGGAGCGGTGCCCGCCGGCGATCAGCGCGCGCTGGCGCTCCTCGGCGCCGTCCCGGTCAAAATCATCCACACGGAGCGGTACGAGTCGCTCTCCCGCAACGTGGTCGACGGGATGACGGGGGCATACTCCTCGCTGATCACGGACAACCTGGGGGAAGTGGCGAAGTATGCGACGATGGGGGCGAGGATGGGCGTCGCGGGGGCGCTGGTTGCCGCCAGCGAGAAGACCTGGCAGAAGCTGCCCGAGGACATTCGGAAGGTGCTCGTGGACGTGTGGTTGGAAAAGATGCTCGAATGGGAGGGACAAGCATGGCGGGACAACCTTGGCTACGCCGAGCAAGCGAAGGCGAAGTTCGGGATGGTCTTCCACACGTTGCCGCTGGAGGAACAGGCAGTCTGGCGACAGGCACTCACGCCGCTGTACGATGAGTGGCTGAACGAGAAAGAGAAGCAGGGACACAAGAACGCCCGCGAGGTCTTCGGCGCGTACAGGCAGTTGGTCCAGAAGTACGAGGCTGAGGGGGCGGGGGCCAAGAAACCATAGCTTCACAGCCTCGAAGGAAGAACGGGCGGTTTACCGGCGATGGACGTCACCGAAGTAGCGGCGCAGCTCGTCCTGTCTCAGCGCTGCATCAACAAGCGGAGGTACACGATGATTCCGATCCTGGACTTCCAGCGACGCTCGCTGACCGGCCCGGTGATGAAGAACGACGAGTTCGACCTGGCGCTGACCCGCAAGGTCCGGCAGCTCGTCAAGACGTACGAGATCAAATACAACCCGGAAGAGCTGATCGTCGACGACGCCACGGCCGATGCGGTGTTCCAGGCTGCCGTCGAGCTGCTCGCCGACGTCGGGCTCTACCACATCGACACCTTCCGCGTGATCCAGTTCACGAAGGAGGAAGTCGAAGCCATCGCCCGGGACTATCGGGAGCACCAGCGGAAGCAGGTGTTCGGCCGGGGGAAGGAGGAGATCTGCGTCGAGTACCGGACCGGGCAGGAGAGCCGGATCCCCATCCTGCTGGGCGGCGCGACCGGGGATATTGAGGAGGACTGGTTCATCCCCTTCGTCCAGTCGATGGCCGAGGATGAGACGACCCGCGGGATGGGGGTTTCTGGCGGCATCTTATCGGTCGGAGGCGTGGTGCCGAAGTCGGGGACGCTGACGGAAGTGTACTGCGGGCTGTGGGAGCAACGGGCGCTGCTGGAGGCACTCCGCCGGGCCGGGCGGACCGGCATGCACCTGGGGGTGCTCTCGACGGTCTTTACGTTCGGCGGGGTGCTGTCGGTGCTGAAGTCGGGGCTGCGGGAGCCACACAACACGCAGCTCGGCATCCACATCATGCCGGAGCAGAAGATCGACTGGTCCCGCCTGCTGACGGCCTACTTCGCCGAGCAGAACGGCTTCGTGCCCTGGACGAGTGCGATGTCGGTCATCGGGGGGTTGTGCGGCGGCCCGGCCGGGACAGCGATCGGGCTGCTGGCCAACCTGCTCGGCCAGTTGGCCTACGGCCACGGCACTCTCGGCAGCATGGTGGCGACCCACCTGGAGGGGCATGGTGGGACGCGGGAGGCGCTGTGGGTCTACAGCGCGGCCGCTCGCGCCGCCGAGCGCAACGTCCACCTTCCGACGGGGGGCATCGCCTCCGCCAACCATTTCTACCGGGGCACCGTGCCAATGCTCTGCCAGGCCGCAGCTTCGACGATTTCGGCGACGTGCAGCGGCGTCGCCTACATCTGGGGCGGAACCGGCACCCCCTTGAGCCTGCGCCTCGTGGACGAGGTCATGCGGGGCGCCGCCGGCATGAACCGGGAGCGGGCCAACGCGCTGATCAACGCGATCATGGCGAAGACCGACGAAGCGTTGCCGCGGGAGACGCCGTCGGTGAGGTACAAGTTGTTTCCGGAGTTCTACGACCTGGAGACGGTCAAGCCGAAGCCGGAGCATGTGGCTGTCTGCAACCAGGCGGCGGAGGATCTGGCGCGCCTGGGCGTGCCGTATTCCTCACGGCTGGTGATCAACTGACGCTTGGCACCTATCCGTCGACGGTATGGAGCCTACCGCCGACGAGAAAAACTTGCGAGGAGAGAAAATCGTGAATCTCAGCGAGATTGTCGAGGCGATTGTGGAGCTGGAGGACGACCGG
>JACQGW010000246.1 GCA_016199325.1 Chloroflexota bacterium | reverse complement strand
GAGTCCCCTGAAAAAAGGCTCTTTGGCGCGATTCAAGCACCGATTTCACGAGTGTTTCCGCCAGTCGGATACGCGCGATCCGGCTTCCTTCAGGGGACTCGTGACGGACGGAGCCTCTGGCCGCGAAGGACTTGCCGGATGCACCAGTTAACCATGACCCACCGCGTATGACATATGACGCCTGACGCATGACGAGTGACGTATGACGCATGCCCCGGTCCGTCCTACCTTGCGGTCAGGCCGCCGTCGACGACCAGGGCGGTGCCTGTGACGAATCGGGACTCGTCGCTCGCCAGGAACAGGATGGCGTCGGCGATCTCGCGGGGGGCCGCCATTCGTCCCATCGGCTGACGCTCGTTCAGCATCTTTAGCGCCGCGTCCCGATCCGGATAGCGGTGCAGGTATCCCTCGACGAACGGCGTGTAGACGGTGCCGGGGCAGACGCAATTGACCCGAATCCCGTCCCGAACGTAGTCCACGGCTATCGCTTTCGTCAGGGCGACGACACCACCCTTCGAGGCGCAATAGGCGACCCGGCGCTCGACGCCGACCAGCCCGGCGGCCGAGGCGACGTTCACGACGACGCCGCCCCCCGCTGCCAGCATGTGCGGGAGGACGTGCCGGCAACAGAGGAAGACGCCCTTCAGATTGACGTCCATCAGTCGGTCCCAGTCGTCGTCGGTCGTCTCGGCGAGTGTCCCGACGTGGCCGATCCCGGCGTTGTTCACGAGGACATCGATCTGGCCGAACAGCGCGAGCCCCTCCTCGACCATCCGCCGGACGTCGGCTGCGCCGGCGACGTTCACCCGAATCGCCGCCCCCTTGCCCCCGGCAGCCCGGATTTCGTCCACCGTCGCCTGCGCCGCCTCCAGCCGGAGGTCGGCCGCCAGCACCGCGGCCCCCTCGCGCGCAAAGAGGAGCGCCGTCTCCCGCCCGATGCCCGACCCCGCGCCGGTGATCAATCCAATCTTCCCTCGCAGTCGCATGCGTTGCTCCTGAATGGTCGGCGGTCAGCAGTCAGCGGTCAGCAGGCCGCTTTGCCCGAGTCCACCCAGCGAGATTGTAGGGTCCCACGTGGGTGCCGTCAACATGACGTGGCGCTTCGGCGCTTCGGTCTGCGGGCAAGAGCTTTCGCAAGCGGTGGATTCGGCGAGTCACTCGTCGCGCCTGCTGTGGACACTCTCACGCGTGAACCGCGGTGGGGGAGCACGCGGAGACTGCGATGGCGGGGCGCGGCGGTTCGTAGTGTACACCCGCAAGTGCGCTCCCGGGCGTCAGCGTCTCCACCACGCTGGCCGGCGAGTGAGCCAGGTTGGGGGCGACTCGGGCAGTCCGCGCTGCGGCTGCCGCGCCTGCGCATGCGGGAGCAAACCACGCGCCATTCGCCCGATGGGAGCGGTGAGCCCTGCAGTTCCCCGCCGGCGGGGGGAAGTAGAGTGGCTCCCTTCCCGTCCACGGGGAGGGCTGGAGTGGGGTTCTCGGCCAGGGTCCAAGCCGCGCTGATCTAGCCGCGAAGACACAGGCCGCCGTTCACGCGCGCACCAGTGCGCGATCATGCCCTGGGCTGGTTGCAGCATTCACCCGCTGACCGCGCACGGGTGCGCGATCTGTTGCCCGATCCTGGAAGAAGATGATGATGCAGATGATGTGACAGGCTGATCATCATGATCATACATATCTTCTTTGGCGCGCGTGGATGCGCGGTCTATCTCGTTAGATCGCGCGTGGATGCGCGGTCCACAGCGGATAGACCGCGCACCCACGCGCGGTCTTGCGGGGGGCCGCGGAAGGATCGAACCGGTTTCGGCGTGGGTTGCGCAGCGGGCGAGTTTCTGCCATGATGCGGGACAGTCCGTCCGCACCGACCGTGAGTCCTGGCAGGAAGAAATGGCCCCGACCCACAAGCAGCCAGCCCAGTCGTTCCTGTTCACAAGCGCCGACACGATCGTGGGTGACGCGCTGGCGCGCCGGAGCGTCATCGCGCGTCCTGATCCCGCGTCGGGCAACGGCGTCGGTCCATCCAGCCAGAAGCTGCGCGGTGGCTACTACACCCCCCGCCCACTGGCGGAGTTCCTCGCCGAATGGGCGATCCAGCGGGAGAGCGAGCAGGTGTTGGAGCCGAGCGCCGGGGATGGCGAGATCGTCGCCGCCGCCGGCCGCCGCCTGGCCGGGGCCGGCCACATCACGGCGCTGGAGCTGGATCGCCATGAGGCGGAGAAGGCGGCCTCGCGTGTCGGCGAGAAGGGGACCGTGATCGGCGGCGACTTCTTCGCCTGGTTCCGCTCTCACCGCCCCGACCGGACGTTCGACGCCGTCCTGGGCAATCCTCCGTTCATCAGATACCACGATTTTCCGGAAGAGCATCGGCAGCCGGCTTTTGAGGTGATGCGCGAGGAGGGACTCAAGCCCTCCAGGCTGACGAACGCCTGGTTGCCGTTTGTTGTGGCAGCCACCCGGGCACTGCGTCCGGGTGGACGTCTCGCCATGGTGTTGCCGGCAGAGCTCCTCCAGGTGACCTACGCCGCCGAGCTCCGTGAATACCTTGCCCGGAAGTTCGCGCAGCTTGTCATCGTCACGTTCCGCCGACTCGTTTTTGCGGGTCTCCAACAGGAGACCGTGCTGCTCCTTGGCGTGCGCCAGGATGTGCCCGCCGCACAGATCTCGCTGGTGGAGCTTGAGGGCATCGGCGACCTCCTGGTGGAGCAGGTACGGGCTCAGGCGCCGCCGGGGACGATCCTGGACCACGCCCGTGAGAAATGGACCCAGTACTATCTTTCATCGCAGGAGCTGGCCCTGATTCGGGAGCTGGAGCGATCCCCGGCTGTTGGCCGTCTGGGCGACCTCGCAGTCGTCGACGTCGGCGTGGTTACGGGCTGTAACGACTTCTTCGTCCAGAGCCTGGCGCAGGCGGAGCACCACGGCCTGCTGCCCTGGTGCCTACCGCTGGTGGGTCGCTCGGCCCAGATTCCCGGACTCGTCTTGCGGAAGGAGGAGTGGGAGCACCTCGCCGCGGCAGGCAGCCGATGCTTCCTTCTCCAACTGGGCAACGCGGCCCGGTCTGCCCTGTCGGAAAGCGCCCTCCGGTACGTCGAGCTTGGTGAGAAGATGCGCTATCACGAAGGGTACAAGTGTGCGCTTCGACTGCCTCGGTGGTGGGACGTTCCATCGGTGCGCATTCCCGACGCGTTCCTGCTGCGCCAGATCCACGATGGGCCGCGCATCGTCCAGAACCGGGCCGGTGCGACGTCCACGGACACGATCCACCGCGTTTGGACGGCCGCAGGGGTCGATAGCGGCTGGCTGGCGGCGGCTTCAGTGAACTCGCTCACCCTGGCCTTTTCCGAAATCAGAGGACGCAGCTACGGGGGCGGCGTCCTTGAGCTCGAGCCCACCGAGGCTGAGGGACTCCCGTTCCCCAGCCCCCCGTCAGGCGCCACCTCGTTGTCAGTTGACGACCTGGATTCGACCTTCCGGCGCGGCGGTATCGAGGCCGCGCTGGCTGAGGTCGACCGTCTCGTATTGAGCCCGGCGGGGTTGGAAGATCGTGATATTGCCATCCTCAGGGGCATATGGCAGAAGCTGAGTGAACGTCGCCGACGCCGTAACCACCGAAAGATGCCTCATTAGGCCGTATGCGGCGGCAGTCCCTTGTACCGATTGACGTACGCCACCTCAACTTGCTGTGAGAAGTTCTCGATCCGCAAAGGTCAGCCGACGAATAGGGTGGCGTACGGCTGAGCTTCCCGCCTCGATCCGTCCACGTCTGACCGAAAGCAGTCAGGTCGGCGGGGCTGATCACCACGGGCGGCATGGGCAATTGCAGTCGTGCCATGCCGGCAAGCTTACCAGATTCCCACCCACGCCGCCAAATGCGCGACCCGGTCCGGCATTTGACGCGGGGCACCTCGTACCCGTATGCTGCGGGCACACCCGTTCAAGCGTCTGTTCGGTGACGCACTGACAGCTTGACGCTGCGGCTCTCGTTGCCCGCCCTGGCGGCGGACAAGCCGCCGCGCTACGGTGAGGTGCCTACGCTGGAATCAAAGGACTGCT
>JACQGW010000260.1 GCA_016199325.1 Chloroflexota bacterium | reverse complement strand
GCACCCCCCTCTCCCCCGGCTCGCTGCGCTCGCCTCCCCTCTCCCGCGCACGGGAGAGGGGCCGGGGGGTGAGGGTCCGCTCCTCCCCTCTCCCGCGTGTATGGACCGGAGGGGACTGAGGGGGTCCGTTGTCGGAGAGGCTCTGTCCCCCGGCCGTGGCACGAAGGTTGCAAACGTAGCGCCGAGGCTTGGCCGCGCTCGGCCGAGCCAAGGATTTGGTGCCCGGAAGGACAAGGATCGTGGCAAAGCGACTGTACGTTGGTAACCTCCCATATGAGATCTCCGAGCAGGATCTCCGCCGCCTCTTCGCACAGGCAGGAACGGTCGAGGACGTGGTGATCCCAACCGAGCGCGAGACGGGCCGGCCGCGTGGCTTCGCCTTTGTCGAGCTCGCGAACGACCAGGAAGCCGAGGAGGCTGTCCGCACGTTCGACGGCTACACGCTCCAGGGCCGCTCGCTGCGGGTGAACCTGGCCCAGGAGCGCGAGCGCGGCTACGGCCGCGGTCGCCAGAGCGCCGCGTAGCCGACGCACTGGACCGGCCTTCCCGCCGTCGGTCGCCCGCGGCGGGGACAACCGGCGTTCTTCCCGTGCTGGTCCCAATCGCACAGGTCTGGGGGGGCGCCCCGCATTGGGAGCGCAGGCGTCCGGCCTGCCTCCTCGCAGACGAGAGCTTCCCGCCATGCCGGGCGCGTGCTAGAATGAGCACGCGGAGGTGGCATGGCGGGATACGAAGAGCTGCTGCGGAACGTCCCCCTCTTGCGGGGGTTCTCCGACGGGGAGCTGCGCCACTTGGCCGGCCTGGTCGTGGAGCGGCGGTTCGCCGCGGATCGCGTCGTCTTCCGGCAGGGAGACCCGGCCGATTCATTGTACCTCATCGTGTCGGGCCGCCTGCGGGTCCAGATGGTGACGCATGGCCACCAGGAGGTCACGCTCGCCATGCTCGGCCCTGGCGACGTCTTCGGCGAGATGGCGTTGCTCGGCAATCAGCCGCGCTCCGCGACCGTCGCGACGGTCACCGACGCCATGTTGCTGGCCGTATCGAAAGAGGTCTTTGAACGCTACCTAGTGGCGAATCCGTCGGCGGTCCGCGAGATGCTGCGGATCGTCTCCCATCGCCAGCAGGACAACGTACTCCGGCTCTCGTCGCTCGTCGAAGCGCCGCCCCCCGAGACGCAGGCGCGCGCAAAGATCATCGCGCTGGCCAGCACCAAGGGTGGCGTCGGCCGGACGACCCTCGCGGCCAGCCTGGCCGTCGCCTTCCGGCTCGCCGGAGCCAACCGGGTTGCGCTGGTCGACTGCTGCCTCCAGTTCGGCGACATCGCGCTACTCTGCAACGTCCAGCCCAAGGAGACCGTCGTCGACCTGGTCCCGTATGTCCGGGAGCTGACGCCGGAGGTCGTCCTGGCGGCCAGCGTCTCCCACTTCTCCGGCATCCGCGTTTTTGCGGCACCGCCCAGGCCCGAGCTGGCCGACCTCGTCCAGGGCGAGCACATCCAGGCCATTCTGGCGGCGATGGCGTCCGAGTTCGACATCATCGTCGTCGACACGCCCCCGATCCTGCAGGACGTCACCCTGGCGATCTTCGACGCCGCCCATTTGATCGTCGTCGTCACGGCGCCCGAGATCGCGTCGCTAAAGGATGCGCAGATTCTGCTTGCCACGCTCCAATCCATCGGCCACCGATCGAGCAAGATGGCCATCGCCGTCAACCGGTTCGACAGCGTGGGGGCGATCCGGCCCGACGACCTGAGCCACTTCCTCGGGCGGGCCATCGACTTCCGGCTGCCCAACGACTGGCGCAACATCACCGACGCGCGCAACCACGGCGTCCCGCCCATCATCGCCGCGCCCAAGAGCCCCTGGAGCATCCGCGTGCTCGAAATGGCGCAGTCCATCCTCAGCCACCCCTCGCTTGACGACCGCCAGTGAGCGGACGATAATGGCGCGGTGAGTGATGAGTGATGAGTGATGAGTCGTCTGGCGTACCCCACTCATCACTCATCACTCATCACTCGTGGGAGGAAGGCTGTGTTGCGTGTTTCTGGCAAGACGTTGCGGTTTACCGAGTCGGTCATCCGGGAGATGACGCGGCTCTACATGCACTATGCCGCCGGGCATGGCGTCAATCTCGCGCAGGGGATGCCGGACTTCCCGGCGCCGCAGGAGGTGAAGGACGCCGCGTGCGCCGCCATCCAGGCCGACCTGAACCAGTACGCCATTACCTGGGGGAGCAAGCGGCTCCGCGATGCCATCGCCGCCAAGACCCGGCGCTTTGCCGGCCTGGAGATCGACCCCGAGCGGGAGATCACGGTGGCCTGCGGCTCGACCGAGGCGATGCTCTCCACGCTCCTGGCGCTGGTGGACCCCGGCGACGAGGTCATCGTCATGTCGCCGTTTTACGAGAACTACTGGCCGGACGCCGTGCTGGCCGGCGCAGTGCCGCGGTTCGTCACGATGCACGAGCCGGATTGGCACCTCGACCCGGACGAGCTGCGCGCCGCGTTCAACAATCGCACGCGCGCCATCGTCGTCAACACGCCCAACAATCCGACCGGCAAGGTCTTCAATCGGGCCGAGCTGCAGCTCATCGCCGATCTCTGCCAGCAGTGGAACGTCGTCGCCGTGACCGACGAGATCTACGAGCACATGGTCTATGAGGGCGAGCACATTCCTCTGGCGACGCTCCCCGGCATGCGCGAGCGAACCGTCACGATCAGCGGCGTCTCGAAGACCTACTCGATCACGGGCTGGCGGATCGGCTACGCCATCGCCTGTCCGGAGCTGACCGCGGCGATCCGCAAGGTCCACGACTTTGCCACTGTCGGCGCGCCCGCTCCGCTCCAGGAGGGCGCGGCCGTGGCGCTCTCGCTTCCCGACTCCTACTACACGCAGCTCTGCGCCGAGTATCGGGCGCGGCGCGACCTGATCGTCGCGGGCCTCGACCGGCTCGGCTTCCGCTGTTTCAAGCCGGCGGGTGCCTACTACGTGATGGCCGACCACACCGCCTTCGGCTACGACGACGACGTCGCCTTCGCCCAGTACCTCGTCCGCGAGGTGGGCGTGGCGGTGGTGCCGGGGTCGAGCTTCTACATCGATCCGGCGCAAGGACGCAACAAGATCCGGTTCTGCTTCCCCAAGCGCACGGAGACCCTCCGGCGGGCGCTCGACCTGCTCGGGACGGTTCACGTCAGGGACATGGCACCGGCACAGCGCCATGCCTGAGCTGTCGATCCCCCTCATCCTGGGCACCTCGTTCGTCGTCGGCCTCTCGGGCGCGATGATGCCCGGACCATTGCTGGCTGTGACGGCGGGGGAGACGCTCCGGCACGGCGCGCGGGTGGCGGTCTGGATGGTCCTCGGCCACGCGCTGATGGATCTGGCGGCGGTGCTCGGCCTGGTCGGCGGGCTCGCCGGCCTCGCCACGCTACCCGGCATGCGCGGCGGCGTCGGGCTCGTCGGCGGGGCCTTCCTCATCTGGTTTGGCTGGCTGACGGTCCGCGCGGGCTGGCGAGGCGATCTCCAGGTGGAGGTCACTCCCACGGCCCGGCGGCTGCCGGTGGTCGTCGGCGCCGTCGTCAGTTTGCTGAACCCCGGCTGGCTCATCTGGTGGGCCACCATCGGCGCGAGCTACGTCGTCTGGGCGATGGCGCTGGGCCGGCTCGGCGTCGTCTCGTTCTACGGCGCGCACATCCTGGCCGATTTCGCCTGGTACGGCACCGTCGCCGTCCTGCTCGTCACCGGGCGGCGATTCTTCAGCGGGCCGGTCCACCGGTCCCTCGTCCTCGCCTGCGGCGCCTTCCTCCTCATCCTGGGCGCCATGTTTCTGAGCATGGCTGCGGGGGAGATCGTGGGAACGCAGGGGAACTCGTAGGAACTCAGCCGCCCCTCCCTGGCATTCATGCGTACTATCTTGACGAGGTGGCGGCGCCGGCGTATGCTTGCCGGCGTCTGGGAGGGAGGTTGCCCATGAGCTCCCCCGAGTTCCTACGAGCTCCTACGAGATCCTTCGAGTTCCTGTTCGGCCCGCTCGCCTTGGGGGCGCTGGCGCTCGGCGTGATCGGCGTCGCGCAGCGGCGGGGTTACCGCGAGCTGGCGAAGCGCGTCGTGGAGCACAACGCCGAGCTGGCCGAGGCCAACGAGCGGCTCCGGCTGCAGGCGGTCTCGATCGCGTCGGCGGCCAACGCCATCTTCATCACCGACCGGCGAGGGCGGATCGAGTGGGTCAATGCGGCGTTCACCCAGCTCAGCGGCTACAGCGCGGCCGAGGCGGTCGGCCAGACGCCGCGCCTGCTCAAGTCGGGCGCCCACGACCCGTTGTTCTACGCCGACATCTGGCAGACCATCCTGGCCGGCGAGATCTGGCGGGGCGAGGTCGTCGAACGGCGGAAGAACGGCTCGCTGTACACCGTTCGGCAGACGATCACCCCACTGAGGGACGCGCATGGGGCCGTCAGCCACTTCGTCGCCATCCACGAGGACATCACGGCGCAGAAACAGGCGGAAGAGCGCATCCGGCACCTGGCCCACTACGATGCGCTGACCGACCTGCCCAACCGCGTGCTCTTTCGCGACCGGCTCCACCAGGCCATTGCCCAGGCCCGCCGCTTCGAGCGCCTGGTGGGCGTCGCGTTCGTCGACCTGGACCGCTTCAAGACCATCAACGATACGCTGGGACACGACGTGGGCGACCTGCTGCTGAAGGCCGTTGCCAGGCGGCTGACGGGCTGCCTGCGCGCCGGCGACACCGTCGCCCGCCTGGCCGGCGACGAGTTCACGCTGATCCTGCCGGGCCTCGCCGAGGCCAGGGACGCCGGCGCCGTCGCGCAGCGGATCCTGGATTCCCTGGCGCAGCCGTTTCGCCTGGGTGGCTACGAAGCCTACACCGGCGCCAGCATCGGCATCGCGCTCTACCCCCTCGACGCGACGGACCCGGACCGCCTGGTCACCAACGCCGACGCCACGATGTACCGGGCCAAGGAGCAGGGTGGGAACTGCTATCAGTTCTTCACGGCCGAGATCTCCGCCAGGGCGATCGAGCGGCTGGCGCTGGAGAGCAGCCTCCGCCACGCCGTCGAGCGGAACGAGCTGGTCCTGCACTACCAGCCGCAGGTCGACGCGACGACGGGGCAGATCGTCGGCATGGAGGCCCTGCTGCGCTGGCAGCACCCCCGACTTGGCCCCGTCCTGCCGGCGCAGTTCATCCCCATCGCCGAAGAGACGGGCCTGATCGTTCCCATTGGCGAATGGGTACTGCGGACGGCGTGTCGGCAGAACCGAGCTTGGCAGGAGGCCGGGTTCCCGCCGCTGCGGGTCGCGGTCAACCTCTCGACGCGCCAGTTCAAACGGGACGTCGTCGGCACGGTCGCGCGGGTGCTGGAAGAGACGGGGCTCGATCCCGGCTACCTGGAGCTCGAGATCACCGAAAGCGTCATCGTGCAGGAGGCCGAAGCCGTCGGCGGCGCGCTCCACGCGCTGAAGGCGATGGGCGTTCGGCTCTCCATCGACGACTTCGGGACCCGCTATTCGTCGCTCGCCTACCTGAAACGGTTCCCGATCGACACGCTCAAGATCGACCGCTCGTTCGTGCGCGACATCACGACCGACCGCGACGACGCGGCGATCGCCACGGCGATCATCGCCCTGGCGCAGCGCCTTGAGCTGAAGGTCGTCGCGGAGGGCGTGGAAGAGCCCGAGCAGGTGAGATTCCTGCGTGCGCACGGCTGCACCGAGATCCAGGGATACCTGTGCAGTCGGCCGCTCCCGGCCGGCGAGATGGCGCGGCTGCTGGCGGTCGGCCACTCGTGGCCCAATCTGTAACAGTGATAGGACGCATGCGGCGCGAGCAGGTCGGGTGGTACTTCTACGACTGGGCCAACTCCGCCTTTCCCACCACTGTCGTCACCGTGTTCCTGGGCCCCTACCTGACGGCGATCACGAAGGCGGCCGCCGATGCCGCCGGGTTCGTCTATCCCCTGGGCATCCCGGTGCGTGCCGGCTCCTTCTTCCCCTACACGGTCTCGCTCGCCGTCCTGCTCCAGGTGCTCTTCCTGCCGATCCTCGGGGCGATCGCCGACTACTCGCACCGGAAGAAGCAGATGCTGGCCGTCTTCGCCTATGCCGGCGCGTTCCTGACGATGGGGATGTACTTCCTCCAGGGGACGAGCTACCTGCTGGGTGGCCTGCTCTTCGTGCTGGCGAACCTCAGCTTCGGCGCGGCCATCGTCTTCTACAACGCGTTCCTGCCGGAGATCGCCGGCCCCGAACAGCGTGACGCCGTTTCGTCGAACGGCTGGGCGCTCGGCTATCTGGGCGGCGGCCTGCTGCTGGCGATGAACCTGGCGCTCTTCTCACAGGCCGAATCGCTGGGGCTGACCCAGGGCCACGCCGTCCGGATCAGCCTGGCCTCGGCCGGCGGCTGGTGGGCGATCTTCACCGTCATCCCGCTCCTGGCGCTGAGGAGCCGCCAGCCCATCAAGCGTCTGCCGCCGGGCGAGTGGTATCTGACCGTCGGCTTCAAGCAGTTGCGCCAGACGCTCAGTCGGCTGCGGGAGTACCCCCAGACGCTCCTCTTTCTGGCGGCGTTCCTGCTCTACAACGACGGCATCTACACGGTCATCGCCCTGGCGACGGAGTTCGGGCAGGAGGAGCTGGGGCTGCCCATCGCCACGCTGACGCAGGCGATCCTGCTGGTGCAGTTTGTCGGCGTGTTCGGCGCGCTCGGCTTTGGCCGGATCGCCCGGCTCATCGGCCCGAAGCAGGCCATCATCGCCAGCCTGCTGGTCTGGACCGGCGTGCTCATCTACGCCTACGGGTTCCTCTGGACCGAGCGCGACTACTTCGCGCTGGCCGCCGTGATTGCGGTCGTCCTCGGCGGGAGCCAGGCGCTGAGCCGCTCGG
>JACQGW010000006.1 GCA_016199325.1 Chloroflexota bacterium | reverse complement strand
CGCTGGAGCCGGCGCTGCTGGAGAGGCTGCCCCAGTTCCGACGGCGCCTGGAGTGGTTCCGCGAGCATCGCGCCCACCTGCTGACGAAGATTGCGCCCTTGACCGAGACGGGGGCGCACGGCCACTACCACCTGTCGATTCTGCCGCGCGAGAAGCTGGTGCGTGTCCTGGCTCGGCTGTTCGACCCCGCCGAGTTCCTGTCCGACTACGGTCTGCGCTCGCTCTCCCGGTACCATGCCGACCATCCCTTCGACTTTCATCACGATGGACAGGTCTACACGATACGCTACGAACCCGGCGAGTCGCGTAGCGGGCTGTTCGGCGGTAACTCGAACTGGCGCGGCCCCATCTGGTTCCCGATCAACTATCTGATCATCGAGGCGCTGCGCAAGTACCACCACCACTACGGCGATTCGCTCACCGTCGAAGTGCCACGTGGCTCGGGCCGACGGCTGACCCTGGGCGCGGCCGCCGATGAGCTTTCCCGCCGCCTGATGCGCATCTTCCTGCGCGACGAGAAGGCGGGGGGGCGCCGGCCGGTCTTTGGCGATGAAACGTATTTCCAGACCGATCGGCACTGGCGCGACCATGTGCTCTTTCATGAGTATTTCCACGGCGACCACGGCGCGGGCCTCGGTGCCAGCCATCAGACTGGCTGGACGGCGCTCGTGGCCAAGCTGATCCAAGACTGTGGTGGAAAGGAATAAGTAGTGAAAGCCGTAGCTATCACCCCCAGACAGCCGAACACCTGTCACCTGGTCGAGCTTCCTGATCCGCGTCTGGAGGAGGTGCCCGGTGGGCGTGGGGTGCTGGTCAAAGTCCTGGAAGTGGGCGTGGACGGCACCGACAAAGAGCTTTACCAGGGGGAGTACGGGGCCGCGCCGGAGGGGTACGACTTCCTGATCATCGGACATGAGTCGCTCGGCAAGGTCGCCGCAGTCGGACCGAATGTAACCGAGCTGGCGCCTGGCGACTACGTCGTGGCCACCGTGCGCCGCCCCGGCGGCTCGATTTACGACCAGATCGGCACGTACGACATGACCACCGACGACAACTACCGCGAGCGCGGCATCAACCTGCTGCACGGCTTCCTGACCGAGTATTATGTGGATGCCCCTGAGTACCTGGTCAAGGTGCCCGCGGGCCTCAAGCTGGTCGGCGTGTTGTTGGAGCCGATGAGCGTCGTTGAAAAGGGCATTGGCCAGGCCTATGAGATTCAGCGCCGACTCAAGGTCTGGCAACCGCGCAGGGCGGCGGTGATGGGGGCTGGCACCATCGGTCTATTGGCGGCCTTGGGGTTGCGCCTGCGTGGCCTGGAGGTGACATCCTTTGCTCGCGGGCCGAAGCCGAATCTGAACGCCTCTCTGGTGGAGTCGATCGGGGTGCGCTACGTGAGCACCCGTGAGGTCTCTGTGGCGGAAGCGACGGCCGCGTTCGGTCCCTTTGACCTGATCTTCGAGGCCACCGGCTACTCACCCCTGGTCTTCGGGGCGGCGCACGCCATGGCCAAGAACGGCATCCTGGTCCTTTCTTCGGTGACCGGCGGGGATCGCAAGACCGAGGTCGAGAGCGACCGGCTCAATCTCGAGTTCGTTCTGGGCAACAAGGTGATGTTTGGCACGGTCAACGGCCATCGGGGCTACTTCGAGGCCGGCATCGCCGACTTTGCTGTGGCGGAGGCCACCTGGCCGGGCTGGCTATCCTCGCTATTGACCCACTCGATCAGGGGACTGGAGAACCACGCGGAGCTGTTTCGCACGCTCCTGGAGGCTGAGGGAGCGATCAAGGTCCGCATGGTGGTCGGCGACGAGGCGACCAGACCGATCCAGGTCCTTCATGAAGCCTCGGTTTCACAGGGCTGAAGATGAATTGGCGTGAAGCTGATGATTGAGTCTCCTGCATTGACCTCCATGAGCTCACGACCGGTCCTCCATCTGGCACGGCCGGCGCTGCTCGAATTCGACTCGGCTCTCCGCTTCGAGTGGCTCGTTACGAACGGGCTGGGCGGCTACGCCTCCGGCACCGTTCTTGGGGTCGACACCCGGCGGTACCATGGTCTGCTCATGGCTGCGCTCCAACCGCCGGTTGGCCGCACCTTGCTGCTCGCTCGACTCCACGTAGAGCTCAGGGCCGGGGACGATCACTACGCCCTCCACACCGCCGAGTACCACGATGGCACGGTCGCCCCGGCCGGCTACCTCTTCCTCGAAGCGTTCTTGCTGGACGGCACGCTCCCCGTCTGGCGCTACCGCTGCCGTGACGTCGAGATCGAGAAGACGCTCTGGCTGGAGCACGGCCGCAACACCGTCTTCATCCGCTATCGACTGCTCGCCGCCCGTGGCCGTGTCCATCTCCACCTCGAGCCCTTCGTCACCCATCGCGACTATCACGCACAGACCCACGGGCATCCCGACTGGCGCTTCAAGGTTGAGCGGCGAGCCGACGCCTACCGGGTCGAAGCCTACCCGGGTGCGACACCGCTCTGGCTCGGGTTGGCGGGCGGGCGCTTCGTCGAGACCGGCCTCTGGTACTGGCGATTCCTTCGCCGATGTGAGCGGAAACGCGGCCTCGACGACCTAGAGGACCTGTACACCCCAGGCATCTTCGACGTCGAGCTGGCGCCGGGTGAGGCGGCGACGCTCGTCGCCACAACCCATGAAGAGGACCTCGCCCTCGACCCCGACGCCAGCCACGTCCGTGAGCGAGCGCGCCAGGACGCGCTGCTGGAACGAGCTCCCGCCTTGGCCGACGACGCCATTCGCCAACGGCTTGTCCTTGCCGCCGACCAGTTCCTCGTCTGCCGCGCGCCACGCGCCGACGAGCAGGCACCAGGGCGAACCATCGTCGCCGGCTACCACTGGTTCTCCGACTGGGGGCGCGACACGATGATTGCGCTCTCCGGGTTGTGCCTGGCGACCGGCCGCGCCGACGATGCCCGGATCATCCTCCGCACGTTCGCCGGCTATCTGGACCGGGGACTGCTGCCGAATCGCTTTCCGGATGCCGGCGAGACGCCGGAGTACAACACTGTCGATGCCACTCTCTGGCTTTTCGAGGCGCTCAACCGCTACGAGCGCGCCACCGGCGATCGGTCCCTCGTCGACGATCTGCTGCCGGCGCTCTGTGACGTCGTCGCCTGGCACGAACGAGGCACCCGCCACGGGATCGCCGTCGATCCAAACGATGGCCTGCTGTACGCCGGCGCGCCGGGGCTTCAGTTCACCTGGATGGACGCCAAGGTTGGCGACTGGGTCGTGACGCCGCGATGTGGCAAGCCCGTCGAGGTCCAGGCGCTCTGGTTCAATGCGCTGTGTCTACTGGCCGGCTGGCTGGCCGACCGAGGTAAGGATGCTGCCGACCTGGCGACGGCGGCCGCGCGTTGCCAGGTCGGCTTCAATCGGCGTTTCTGGGATCCCGTGCGCGGCTATTGCGCGGACGTGGTCGACGGGCCAGCCGGGGATGATTGGGCGCTCCGCCCGAACCAGCTGCTGGCGGCCGGCTTGAGCCACCCGGTGCTCGATCCAGGCCACTGGCAGCCGATGCTCGGCGTTGTGGAACGTGCGCTCCTGACGCCGGTCGGGCTGCGCTCACTGGCTCCTGACGATCCGGCCTACGTCGGGCAATATGGCGGCGACCAGCACAGCCGTGACGCCGCCTACCACCAGGGCACGGTCTGGGCCTGGCTCGTCGGGCCTTTCGTCGACGTCGCCCGGCGCGTGCGAGGCGAGACGTGGGACGCCCGGCCGGTCCTGGCCGGCCTGGTCCGCCACCTCGGCGAGGCCGGGCTGGGCCAGGTGAGCGAGATCTTCGGCGGTGACCCGCCGCATCGGGCGTCAGGCTGCATCGCCCAGGCCTGGAGCGTTGCCGAGCTGCTGCGCGTCTGGGACGGTCCGTCGGCGCTGCAACACCTCGCGGAGAGCGGGTTCGGTGGCAAGCAGAATGACGGCTGACCTCCGTTGTTCGAGGCTACTCGACGCGGACTTCTCCCGCGCGTTCAACGATCCAGTCGTAACGCCGCCATTCCGCTTCCGGCACCTGCCGGCGGTACAGGAACTCCCTGAGATCCAGCAGATGCAAGGTCAAGTGAAACGGGTTGGGAACCGCTCACGCGTGGTATCATACGGCAAGGGCAGGACACCCGCCTGGTGATCCGTCAAGGCTGAACTGAGGGGTTCGCAGTTGGCGCCTGAGCGCCCGGACCCGGAGGTCCGGGCGCTCAGGCGCCAACTACGAACCCTCACATCACGTTTGACAGACCATTTATTGAGCCCAGCGTCGATCTCTAAACATCGACGGCTCCTGCTGCCGGAAATGGGCGGCCAAATCCGGTGAGCCAGTTCACATCTCTATGCTGGGCTCAATAGGATGGGCGTCGGCCGGCCAATTCGGCAGCGGTCTCAAGCACGTGGAGGAACGACGTGGCGCAAATGACGGGCGGTCAGGCCCTGGTTCAGGCTCTCAAGCAGGAGGGCGTTCAGACGATCTTCGGGTTGCCGGGTGTCCAGCTCGACTGGGCGTTCGACGCGCTCTACGCCGAGCGGGACGCGATTCGGGTCATTCACACGCGCCACGAGCAGGCGGCGGCCTACATGGCGGACGGCTACGCGCGCACGACCGGGCGGGTGGGCACGTTTCTGGTCGTGCCGGGGCCCGGCCTCCTGAATGCGACGGCGGCGCTCTCGACGGCCTACGCGTGCAGCTCGCCGGTGCTGGCGCTGACCGGGCAGATTCCATCGCAGTGGATCGGCGCCGGACGCGGCCTCCTCCACGAGATCGACGACCAGTTGGGGATGATCCGCCACGTCACGAAGTGGGCGGCGCGCGGCATGGCGCCGGCCGAGATCCCGGGCCTGGTCCACGAGGCGTTCCGACAGCTCCGCAGCGGTCGGCCGCGGCCGGTCGAGCTGGAGGTCCCGCCGGACGTCTTGCAGGCAACGGGCGAGGTCGATCTGGGCACGCCGCTGCCCGTCGAGCGGCCGGCCGGCGACTCCGACCTGATCGAGCAGGCAGCCCGAGTGCTGGGCCGGGCTGAGTGTCCGCTGATCTTCGCCGGCGGCGGTGTGCTGGCGAGCGGCGCCTGGGAGGAGCTTCGCCGGGTCGCCGAGCTGCTCGTCGCGCCGGTGATCATGTCCGCGAACGGCCGCGGTGCGCTGTCGGACCGGCACCATCTCGCGCACGAGCAGCTCTCGTCGCCGCAGTTGCTGGCGACCGCGGACGCGATCCTGGCGGTCGGGACGCGACTGATGCCGTACTGGGGCCAGGCCATCCCCGAGAGCGACCGGCCCTGCATTCGGATCGACGCCGACGCGCGTCAGATCGACCGGCCGCTCCCGCCGACCATCGGGATCGTCGCCGACGCGGCAGTCGGCCTTGCGGCACTGGCCGAGCGGATCGAGCGGCACAATCGGAAGCGGGCCTCGCGCCGGGACGAGCTGGTTGCCCTGCAGCGTGAAGTGGCCGCGCTCGTCAACGGCTGGGAGCCGCAGGCGTCGTACGGTCGAGCCCTCCGGGCCGCGCTGCCGGACGACGCGATTATCGTCAACGAGTCCACGCAGGTGGGCTACTGGTGCAGCCATGGCTTGCCGGTGTACGAGCCGCGCACGTTCCTGACGTCTGGCTATCAAGGGACGCTGGGCTACGGGTTCCCGACGGCGCTCGGCGCCGGCATGGCGAACCCCGACCGGGTCGTCGTCTCCGTCAACGGAGATGGCGGCTTCATGTACAACGTCCAGGAGCTGGCGACGGCCGCGCAGCACGGCATCGCCGTCACGACCGTCGTCTTCGACGATGGCGCCTTCGGCAACGTCAAGCGGACGCAGCAGGAGGCGTTCGGCGGGCGCGTCATCGCTTCGGATCTGCGAAACCCCGATCTCGCCAGAGTGGCCGAGCTCTTCGGCGTCTGGGGCATCCGCGCCGAGGGTCCGGACGAGCTGCGGGTCGCCCTCCAGCAAGCGACCGCGGCCCGGGAGCCTGCGCTCATTCACGTTCCCGTGGGACCGTTCCCGAACTTCTTCCCAAAGCTCCGTGAGCGGCTCAGGCAGCGACCCGCCCACGCGATTGCGCTTGACTTCACGAACGAAAGACGGTAGACTCGGCGGTGCCGTGCCCACAGGCACGGGTGATCGCGCCTGCAGGAAGTAGCAAGTTCGGGCGGAACGCCGCCCACTATCTGCTGTGGAGGGCAATGCATGAAAGTCGTGGTTACGGTGAAGCAAGTACCGGAGCCGACCGGTCCGCGGCGCATCGACCCGGCGACGAAGCGGCTGGTACGAGAGGGGGTCGAGGTGATCCTCTGCCCGGCCGACGAGTCCGGCGTCGAGGAGGGCCTGCGGCTCGTCGAAGCGCACGGCGGCGAGCTGATCGTCGTCTCGATGGGTCCCGAGCACGCCAGAGAGGCGCTTCGCAAGGCGCTGGCGATGGGCGCCACCAGAGGCGTGCTGGTTACCGACCCGGCGCTCGCCGGCTCTGATACCTGGGCGACGGCGCGGGTGCTGGCCGAAGTGATCCGCCGCGAGCAGCCAGACGTGATTATCTCGGCCAGCGAGAGCACCGACGCGAGCACCGGGCTGGTCTCGGGCCAGCTCGGCGAGCTGCTCGGCATCCCGCAACTGACGTTCGCCAAGAAGATCAACATCGGCGACGGCAAGGCGACCGTGCATCGGCAGACCTCGACCGGCTTCGCCGTTGTTGAGGGGCCGCTGCCGGCGCTGATCACGGTCGCTTCCGGCATCAACGAACCGCGATACCCGTCGCTCAAGGGGATCATGGCGGCGCGCCGGAAGGAGATTCGGGAGCTCGACGCCGCCGCGCTCGGGCTGGCGCCGGCCGCGGTGGGCGAGAGCGGCGCCCTGGAGCAGGTGCTCGACGTCAAGACGGTGGAGGAGCAGAAGTCCGGCACCGTCGTCAAGGACGACGGGCAGTCGGCAGAGCGGATCGTCGCATTCCTCGAAACCGTCAACGTGCTCTAGGCCCGGGTCCCAACAGAAAGAGGAGAGAGTACCGTGGGAAGTGACCGCATTCTCGTCTGGGTTGAAATCGAGGACAGCAAGCCTGCTTCCGTTTCACTCGAACTGATCTCGAAGGCCAGCGAGGAGGGCCAGGCCGAGGCCGTCGTGCTCGGCAAAGCCGCTTCGGACGTGGCGGCGCAGCTCGGCCAGTACGGCGCCAGGAAAGTCTTCGTCCACGCCGATCCCGTCTACGACGAGTACCTCGTCCTGCCGGCCGTCGAAACGCTGGCAACGCTCATCCGCCAGGAGCAGCCGGCCGTCGTCCTCTTCGGCACGACCTACCACGGCCGCGATATCGCCAGCCGACTCGTCGGCCGACTGGGCGGCGGCGCCGTCACAGACCTTGCCGACTTCTCGATCGACGGCGGCCAGCTCAGGGTGACGACGTCGTGGTTCGCCGGGTCGGCGGTGGCCGACGTCCGGCTCAAGACGGCGGGGCCGAAGATCCTCCTCGCCCGGCCGAAGACCTTCGCCGCCAACGTCGTCGGCGGCACGGCGGCCATCGAGACGCTGAGCGTCGAAGTGCCGGCCTCGGCGCGGCAGATTCGGGTCGTCGGCCAGATGGCCGAGGCGGCGTCGACGACCGGCCCCCGTCTGGAGGATGCGCCGATCGTCGTCTCCGGCGGGCGCGGCCTCCAGGGGCCCGATCAGTTCCGCCTCGTCGAGGATCTCGCGGCCGAGCTCGGCGCGGCCGTCGGCGCCACCCGCGCCGTCGTCGACGCCGGCTGGAAGCCGTACTCGTATCAGGTCGGCCAGACCGGCAAGACCGTGAAGCCGACGGTCTACATCGCCTGTGGCATCTCCGGGGCGATTCAGCACATGGCGGGCATGAAGGGATCCAAGTACATCATCGCCGTCAACAAGGACCCGGATGCCCCGATCTTCCAGTTCTCCGATCTCGGCATCGTCGGCGACGTCTTCGACGTGCTGCCGGCGCTCACCGACGCGGTCAAGAAGAAGAAGGCCGCCGCCGTCAGGTAGGGGAACAGCCCATTGGCCCCTGTTGCAGAGGAGGAGCCCGTCCGCTACGGCGGGCTCCCTCCCTTCGGGCTGCGGAGGAGGTCACGCATGAACAAGCCACAACCGTCCGGTTCCGGCCAGCCGCCGGCGCCGCGTCCCAGCTCGACGGTGCGCGACGAGCTCCAGGCGACGCTGGCAGCCCGCCGGGAGCTGGGCCCCGAATACGACGACGAGCTCATTCAGGCGTTTCTTGCGAAGATCGAGCGAGCCATCGATCAGCGCATCGACGCGCGTCTGACCGTCTTCGAGCGCCAGCGGGGGCTCACACGGCGCCACAACACCGCCCGGCTCGCCATCCTGCTGGCGCTCGCCATTCCACTCTCGGCCATCGCCGGCGGGATCGCCGGAACGGCCGGTCTGGCGGTGGCCTGGTTCGCCATCCTCATTCTGGCCCTGCGGAACTGACCCTCATCGGCCGCCCCGGAGCAGGTCGACCACCAGCCAGACGCCGAGGAAGCTGGCCAGGAGGAAGCCGATCACGCCAAACGCCGGCAACCCGAAGGTCTGCGGTCCACGGTCGAGCTGGAGGAGCAGCGCCGAGCTGACGCTCCCGGCGGCGACGACGATGGCCAGTGCCAGGCTCGTCGTCGAGCCGCGCGCGCGCGAGCCGTTGCCGGATGGCTCGGCTGCCTGCATCCGAATCGCCAGCTCCCCATCCTGGAGCATCGTCAGGATCGTGTCCAGCCGGCGCGGCAGGTCGCTCGCCAATCGGCCGAGATCGGCCACGTTGTGGGCGAGGTCCTGCCCGAGGCGGATCGGGCTGGCGCGCTCAGCCAGCAGCCGGCGCGCGAAGGGCTCGGCCAGCTCGACCACGCTGATGGTCGGATCGAGCTGGGTCGCGACGCCCTCGGCGGTCATCGTCGCGCGCGCAAGGAAGGTCAGGTCGGACGGCATCTTGACCCGATACTTGTAGGCGAGCCGGAGCGATTCGTTCATCGCCTCGCCGACGGGGATCTGGCGGATCGGCACCCGATAGTAGCGGCGGATCTGGCGGGCGATGTCCTGCTTCAGCTCGCGGAGGTTGACGCTCTGCCGGAGCACGCCGACGGCCAGGAGCCCCCGGGCGACGGTGTCGACGTCTCGGCGGACGAGCGCCAGGGTCAGGTCGACGAGCTGCCGCTTGAGCTCCTCGTCCAGGCTGCCGATCATCCCGAAGTCGACGAAGACGATCCGGCCGACCGGGTCGACGAGGACGTTGCCGGGGTGGGGGTCGGCGTGGAAGATGCCGTCGATGAGAATCTGCTCCAGCACCGCCGAGAGGAAGCGCCGGCAGATCGTCTTCGGGTCGAGGCCGGCGGCCGCCAGGCCGGTCAGATCGGTGATCTTCGTGCCGGCCAGCCGCTCCAGGGTGATGACGCGGCGGCGGGTGTGCGACCAGTAGACCCGGGGAATGCGCACGTTGGGGTCGTCGGCGAAGTTGTCCCGGATCTGGTCGGCGCTCCGCCCCTCCATGGCAAAGTCGAGCTCGTCGCGGATCGTCCGTGCGAACTCCTCGACGATGCCGGTCAGCCCGTACGAGCGCGCCCAGTCGGTCCGCCGTTCGAGGAGCCCCGCCAGGTTGTACAGGATCGAAACGTCGGTCTCGATCAGCCGGCGGACGCCGGGCCGCTGGACCTTGACGACGACCTCCTGCCCATCCGGCAGGCGCGCGGCGTGGACCTGGGCGAGCGAGGCGGCGGCGAATGGCGCGGCGTCAAAGGCGGCGAACAGCCTGTCGACGGGCGCGCCCAGCTCCTCCTCGACGACGGCGAGCGACTGCTCGAAGGGGAACGGCGGCACGGTATCCTGGAGCTTTTCGAGGGCTTCGATGATCTCGGCCGGCAGCAGGTCGGGCCGGGTCGAGAGCATCTGGCCGAGCTTGATGGCGGTGGGGCCGATGGCCTCGATCACGAGGCGCAGCCGGACAGGCGCCGTCAACGCCTCCCGCACGTCCACCGGGCGGCGGAAGACGCGCCGGGGCCAGTCGACGAGCCCGCTCAGTCCGGTCTGGTCGAGGACAAACCCGAACCCATGGCGGGCCAGGATGTTCGCCACCTGCCGGTAGCGGCCGACGTGCCGATAGGCAGTAGTAAGCGGTCGGAGAAGCAATCGGTCACCCGCGCGAACGAGTGATGAGTGATGAGTAATGAGTGATGAGTCACGAGCACCTCCAACTCATCACTCATCACTCATCACTCATCACTCGCTGCCCGTCCGGCGGCGCATGCGCTCGACGCGGTCGAGCTGTTCGTCGACCAGACTCTTGGCTGCCAGCCTCAGCTCGTGGAGGGCGGCGCGGAGATGGTCACTCGTGCGCTGGGAAAAGAACCGGCGAGGAACCGGCAGGTTGAGCCGCAGGACGTTGAACGTTTCTCCCGGCCGCGCTTCGAACTCGATTGGCCGATAGCCGGCCTCCCGGCTTGCCTGAGTCTCCGGAGTCTCCATGGGACCTCCTTGTTGGCACCGCACCTGAGCAGACATAACATCGGTGCCCTATCGAGTCTACTGCTGCTCCGCTGTGCTGTCAAGCGAGTATGCAAGCTAGCTTGGCGGATCAGGAAAGCGCGCTTTCCTCAGTCCGCCCTCGGTCGGGTCCAGGAGTTCCCAACCGTCTTCGTAGACGGGCAGTCTGGAGCGCATTCTCCCTTGGGACGTGCATCCGCATGCACACCGCAAGGGAGGCGCGGCAGGCAAGAGCGGCGCGCTCAGTCCCCGGGCGGCTGGAGTGGCGTAGGCCCGTTTTCCGTGGCCACGTCGCGGATGGCGGCCAGCACCGCCTCGGCGTGCGGCGTCTTCAGGCGCAGCGTCAGGCTCAGTGCCCGCGGCACGCCAGGCCACGGGATCGGGTCGATCAGCAGCGTATCGCCCTCGTGGCGAATGTCCTTGCGCCGCGCCCGCACGTACAGCGGCGCGGTGGGCGAGGCGCGCCACGCCAGGCCCTGGGGACCGCCCAGTGGGTCGCGGTGGGAGAGGTCGACGATGCACTCGGGCAGGTAGCGATCGATCAGTGGCAGCCGCTGGGCCAGGATGAGGCGATCGCCGGTCACCCTGATCAGCAGCCAGGGACGAAAGGAGCGCTCAGCCGGCAGTCGCATCTCCAGCCGCCCGCCGAACCCTTCGAACAGGACGCGCTCGCCCGGCAGCTTCGGCAGGCCCTCCAGGGCGCGACTCTGCGTCGTGCGGCGCAAGGACAGCACGAGCAACAGCGGCAGGGCGGCGGCCGCCAGCACCACGGCCCAGAGTGCATCTGGCACGAGTGGCAGTGTACGCCTGGTGGGTTGCAGGCACAAGCGCGGGGAACACGCTCTCAGACCAATCAGGCTCGTCCCTTGCTTTCCGCAAGACACCGGCACAGCCCACAGCGGCCCCGGCCGCTTGACAAGCGAGGGTACCGCCGCCTACAGTTGCAGCATCCACTCAGCCTCGATACCGTGATCTCATCCACAGCACAAGGAGGTAGAACGTGCTCATCATCTCGCGGGAGGAGCTTCGGGATCTCCTCACCATGGAGGACTGCATCGCGGCCCTCGAGCGCGTCCACGTCGAGTTCTCCCGCGGCCAGGTCATCATGCCCGTCCGCACCGGCGTCAGGAACCCCGAGCGCGGGCGCGGCCTCGCATTGATGCCCGCGATCCTCACGGATACCGACGTGATGGGGATGAAGCTCTCGTTCAGGAGCCGCTCGGAGGAGGGGCGCCCGCTGAGCGCGGGGCTCGTCCTCATGTTCGACGCGCCGACCGGTCTCCTCGCGGCGATGGATTCGGTCTACATCACCGCCGTTCGGACGGCTGCTGCCTCGGCCATGGCGACCAGACACCTGGCGCGTGAGGATGCCCACGTCCTGGCGATCCTCGGCGCCGGCCTGCAGGGCCGAACGCACCTCTGGGCGATGAAGGCCGTTCGTCCCATCGAGCAGGTCCGGGTCTACTCGCGGACCCGTGCGTCGAGCGAACGGTACAAAGCCGAGATGGAGGCCGAGCACGGCGTGCCGGTAGCCGTCTGCGACACCGCGGAGCAGGCCGTCCGCGGCGCCGACCTCATCTGTACGACGAGCCTGGCGAAGACCCCGATCGTCGAGGGCAAGTGGCTGAAACCGGGCGCCCACGTCAACGGCGTCGGCAGCTTCAGCCTCGACAGCCGGGAGATCGATAGCGACGCCATCGCCCTGGCGACGGTCTTCGTGGATTCGATGGAGGCCGTCCACAAGGAGGCCGGCGACATCATGATCCCGGTCCAGGAAGGCCGGATCACCATCGAGCACGTCGCCGGCGAGATCGGCGAGGTCGTCGCCGGGACGAAGCCGGGCCGGACGAGCCCCGACGAGGTCACCATTTACAAGTCGCTCGGCGTCGGCATCCAGGACGTCGCGGCGGCCCACCTGGTGGTCCAGAAGGCGCTCAATCTCGGGATGGGCACCGAGATTCGCTTGTAGTCGTCCGTCGCGCGCTTGACAGGGCCGGCGCAACTGTCTACGCTGGATCGCGCTCGATGGCGAGCCATCTGCCATTGCCCGGACGGGCGAAAGGAGAAGCTATGCGCGTTGTCGACGTCAAGACGACCATTGTCGCCATCCCGCTAGTCGAGCGGGTCGAGATGCCCACCATTGGGACCGACTACGCCGTCACGAACGTCGTCGTCCAGGTCCAGACGGACGAGGGGCTGGTTGGCCTGGGCGAGGCGGTAAGCACCGTCCATCCCGACGGGGTCGAGCTGCTGATCAAGAAGCTGGCCAGGGACTTCCTCATCGGCCACGATCCCTTTGCCGTCGAGGCGTTCGTCGGCCGTGTCTTCGAGTCGACGCGCTGGCAGTTTTTCCGGAGCTACGCCAATCTCGGCGTCGCCACGCTCGAAACGGCCTGCTGGGACATCATCGGCAAGGCGGCCGGGCTGCCGATCCACAAGCTGATGGGCGGTGCCGTCCGCGACCGGGTCGACAACTTCCGCTGGATCCAGCGGAAAGCCGTGGACGAGATGGTCGCCGATGCCAGAGCGGCCGTCGAGGCCGGCTTCTCCGTCATCTACGTCAAGATCGGCAAGGCGCCGAAGCTCGACCTGGAGATGGTGCGCCGCATTCGGGAGGCCATCGGGCCCGACGCCAGGCTCCGCATCGACGCCAACGAAGCCTGGACACCGGCCGAGGCGGTCCAGCGGATCGAGGAGCTCAAGCCCTACGGCATCGACTTCATGGAGCAGCCGGTCGAGAAGCACGATCTGGATGGCCTGGCCTTCGTCCGACAGACGACGGGCGTGCCGATCTGCATCGACCAGGGGGCGCACCTTCAGTGGGACATCCAGCGGGCGCTCCGTGCCGGCGCGGCCGACTACGTCTGCACGGAGCCGTGCCGGACAGGCGGGCTGTTGCCGATGAAGAAGACGGCCGCGATGATCGAGAACGCGAATGCCATCGTCTGCCGACACGTCGGCGTCGAAGCAGGGATCAGCGCGGCGGCGGCCCTCCAGGTCTGTGCGACGATCCCGAATCTCTGTCTGGGGAACCAGTCGTCGGCGTTGATGATCTCGGACGACATCATCAACGAAGACCTGCGCACGCACGTCAACGGCACGCTGCCGGTGCCGATGGGGCCAGGCCTCGGCGTGACGCTGAACGAAGTGAAGCTCGTTCACTACGCTGACCTGTACCGCTCTGGGGGCTATCTCCCTGCACCGGCCAGGGCCTGAGAGTCAGCGGTCAGCAGTCGGCGGTCAGCCATCAGCGGTCAGCAGTCAGCGATCAGGTTTCAGCGATCGGGCCAGCCTTTCATTGCTGACGGCTGACGGCTGACGGCTGACGGCTGAAAAGGGGCCGTTGACAGCGTGATCAGGCGCCGCTACTGTATCTGAGCGATCAAGTGGCCGCTGCACGGAGAATTGCTGAACTGATGGGTTCGGAGTTGGCGCATCAGCGCCCGGTCCTCGGGACGGTCGAGGACCAGGCGCTGATGCGCCAACTCCGAACCCATCACATCACGCTTGACGCACCACAAGCGGCCACGGAATGTGGGCCTATGCGCGTCAACGTTGAAATTCTGGGAAGGAAAGCTTGCGTGTCGAATAAGACAGGTTCTCTCGATCGTTTGACCGGACAATCGCTTTCGCGGCGGGGTCTGCTGAGGCGGGCTCTGGCCGTCGGTCTCGGCGCCGGGGCGCTCGGGCTGCTTCAGGCGTGCGCGCCGGCTGCCGCGCCCAGCCCGACGGCCGCGCCGCCCAAGCCGACGACCGCACCGGCCGCCCAGCCGACGAAGGCAGCGGCAGCGCCCGCTGCGCAGCCCACGGCTGCGCCGGCTGCCAAGATCCAGATCAAGACCGTCAACCCCGGCTTTCTCACCATTGCCATGAACGGCGACATGCCGATGACCGGCGTGCAGGCCGACAAGATCATCGGCATCGACGGCGAAGTCATCGGCATGATCGCCGAACGGCTCGGGCTGAAGGCGAAGCCCTCGCTGATGGAATGGTCAGCGACCATCGAGTCGGTAAAGACCGGGCGGACCGACGTGATGCTCGGCAGCATGGGCTGGACGAAGGCGCGGGCAGAGGTCATGTGCGTCACCGACGCCATCTACTACACCAGCCGGTTCCTCGTTCAGAAGAAAGGCGCCGGGATCAACTCCGTCGAGACGCTGAAGGGCAAGTCCTTCGGCACCGTCACCGGCTTCACCGTCGTCCCTGAGATGAAGAAGGTCCCGGACCTCAAAGAAGAGGTGAAGCTCTACGACACCTCGGACGCCGTCATCCGGGACATCGTCGCCGGCCGGCTCGACACGGCCGTGCTCGACGGCCTCGTCGTCTCCTACCTGATCCAGAAGAACCCCGACTGGGGCCTGGAAGCGCCTTCCATGAAGCCAAACAAGGACTTCCCGGTGCTCACCGGCCGCAACCACGCCGTCATGGGCATGAACGAGGGCAACCGGGATCTGTTCCACGCGGTCAACCGCGGCATCAAGTGGATCTGGGAGAAGGGCTACAACAAGGAGCTGCTGATCAAGTACGGCTCGGCCGATCCCTCGTACTTGCAGCCGCCCGATCCGAACCCACGCCTGGGCGTTGACCGGGACGAGAAGGGCGTCATCATCGACCGCTGCAAGGACGGCTTCAAGGATTACTCGGACCAGTTCAAGTAGAGGGACTGTTTCCCCGCCGGGCTCCCTGGCGGGGAAGAAGGGGTGCCCATGACCCAATCGCCCGTCACCGCGACCGGCAACAGGGGCGGTCCGACGCCAGCGTCGGACCGCCCTATCCTCGTGAAGATTGTCGACCTACACAAGCGATTCGGCGACCTGGAGGTCCTCAAAGGGATCCACGTGGAGGTGCCGGTCGGCGAGAAGCTGACCATCATCGGACCCAGCGGCTCCGGCAAGACGACGCTGCTTCGCTGCATCAACCATCTTGAGAAGCCCCACCAGGGGCACGTCTTCATCGACGGCGAGCTGGTCGGCGAAAAAGTGGTCAACGGCCGCTACGTCGAGATGAGCGATCGTGAGCTGGCCCGCGTCCGGGCCGGGGTCGGCATGGTCTTCCAGCGGTTCAACCTCTTTCCGCACCTGACCGCGCTGGAGAACATCACCCTCGGGCCGATGAAGGTCCTCAAGCTGCCGAAGGCGGACGCCGACGAGCTGGGAATGGAGCTGCTCCGCAAGGTGGGCCTTGCCCACAAGCGGAACGCCTATCCCGAGAAGCTCTCCGGCGGCCAGCAGCAGCGCGTCGCCATCGCGCGGGCGCTGGTGCACGGGCCGCAGCTCGTCGTGTGCGACGAACCCACCGCCGCGCTCGACGCGCACACCGG
>JACQGW010000024.1 GCA_016199325.1 Chloroflexota bacterium | reverse complement strand
GGCGCCCAGGCCGCCGTCGAGACGATCATCGGCCAGACTTCGCTGACGGTCAGGAAGCCGCTGAACATGAAAGCGGTGCCGCCGACCGTGCCGCCCACCGCGTTGCCGCCGAGCACCCGGATGAGGGCGTACATCCCGGCGCCGGCGAGGAGGACGTGGAGCGCCGTGAAGGGGCCGTAGCCCTGCTCGACCGGGGCGAGCAGGAACAGGACGCCGGGGGGGTACAGGGCGGCGTACTGGCCGGCGGCCAGGAAGGGGACCCCGGCGAACAGATGTGGATTCCAGAGCGGGAAGGATCCCGACCGGTACGCGCCGGCGATCAGCCGCTTCCAGGAGTAGTTCTGGAGGATCATATCGGCGATGAGCGGGTTGTGGGGAGCCGAGACGCCACGCTCGGCGGCAAAGGCGCGCCAGGGCGGCGTCTCGTAGAGGTCGTCCACCGGCAGCAGGATGGCGCCGCCCAGCAGGACGCGCCAGAAGAAGAGGACGGTCAACCCGGCGAGCGCCGCCAGCGCCAGCAGGTCGGCCCGGGCACGGGCCAGCCGGTGGCGAACTTCCGCCAACGGCGGCACAGCCGGGAAGTCAGTCGCAGGCAATCTACCGATCATCGGCCGGACGGTTCTCACCCGTTCAAGCGGTATGCGCAGGGGTTGACCAGGCGACTACCCGGCATTCTCGGCGTCTCTCTCGCCGTCCCTCTTGGCGATCTTGGCGGTTCGTTCTCTCTCGGCACCGCGGTGACGCATGACGCATGACGCATGACGTATGACGTATGACGTATGACCTAGCTCTGGTGGTCGCTTGACACCAGGCGCCGGGACGGCGCGATCTCGTAGCGCCACTTGATCTGCCAGACACGTCCTGCGGCTTCCAGCGCGACCCTGGCGGACATTTTCGACCTGCCCTGCGTGCGATCGGCGAACACGATGGGGATCTCCTCGACGCGCAAGCCGACTCGCTGGCAGAGGTAGGCCATCTCGACCTGGAAGGCGTAGCCGTTGGACATGATCGACCGGAGGTCGAGCTGCTCGATGGCCTGGCGGCGGAAGCACTTGAAGCCGGCCGTCGTGTCGTGGACCCGAAGGCCGAGGATGGCGCGCGAGTAGATGGAGCCCCATCGGCTCAGCCACTTCCGCATCGGGCTCCAGCGGTCGTCGACCCGTCCGCCCGAGACGTAGCGCGAGCCGACGACGACGTCGCAGGTGGGGATGCGCTCGACCATACGCGGCAGCGCGTCAACGGGGTGAGAGAAGTCGGCGTCCATCTCGAAGACGAGGTCGGCGCCGTCGGCGAGCGCGCGGGCGAACCCCTGCACGTAGGCGGTGCCCAGGCCCAGCTTGCCGGGCCGGTGGAGAACCGAGACGGCGCCGGGGAAGGCGCGGGCCAGCTCTTCGGCGATCTGGCCGGTGCCGTCCGGCGAGTTGTCGTCGACCACCAGGATGCCGATGCCCTCGATGGGCAGGGCGAGAATGGCGCGGACGATGGGGGGCAGGTTGCCCGCCTCGTCGTAGGTTGGCAGGACGACGGTTGCCTTCACGCGGTTCCCTCACGCTGGGATCGGCCGGCCGGCTGCCGGCGTGGATCTCTCTAATGCCACCCTCTTGGCGGCGATTGTAGCACATCGCTCCGCCCGGCGCCCTCAGAGTGCATTGTTGAGTGCTCAATTGTATTCTTGCTCGCCCTGTGCTATAGTGCCACGCTGAGCGCCCAACTGGAACGGCTCTTGCAATTGGCAGCGGCGCAGGGGCGGCCCGTCGGGCTGCCCCCGCGCTGAGACGGATGAACGTGGGTGGAGTTTCACTCCCCGGTCAGGCACGGTCGCCGTTCACATAACGTTTCTAGGAACGGAGTGGTACATCGATGACCGAAACGCGGCGAAACATTCTATTGCTGGCAGCCGAGGTCGTCCCCTTCGCCAAGACGGGGGGATTGGCCGACGTCGCCGGCGCGCTCCCCAAGGCGCTCGAAGCGCTGGGCCAGGACATCCGCGTCGTCATGCCACGGTACAGTCGGATCGACCCCGAGCGCTTTCACCTCGAAACGATCATGACGGATCTGATGGTTCCCCTCGACGACACCATCGAGCGCGCCACGGTCCGGGTTGGGCGCATCGGCAAGAACATTCCCGTCTATCTGATCGACAACGACAAGTACTTCAACCGGGAAGGCATCTACGGCTACCACGACGACGGCGAGCGGTTCGTCTTCTACTGCCGGGCGGCGATGGAGCTCGTCAAGCGTCTGGGCTGGCAGCCCGATGTCCTCCACTGCAACGACTGGCACACGGCGATCGTGCCCAACTGGATGCGCACGCTCTACCGCCAGGATCCGTTCTTCGCCACCGCTGCTACCGTCTATACCATTCACAACCTCCAGTACCAGGGCATCTACGGCTGGCGAATCCTCGAGGTCGCCGGCATCGACGAGTACGGCTTCGTCCATCACCCGCAGATCAAGGATCTCGACAATGTCGTCGATCTGATGGCGCGCGGCATCATGTTCGCCGACACCATCAGCACGGTCAGCGAGCGCTACGCTCAGGAGATCCTGACGCCCGAGTACGGCGAGCGGCTCGATCCGCTGCTCCGCGACCGGCGTGACCGGCTCTTCGGCATCGTGAACGGCATCGACTACGAGGAGATGAACCCGGCGACGGACCGCTACATCGCCGCCCACTTCGATGCCGACCATCTGGCGGCGCGCGCCGAGAACAAGGCATCGCTCCAGCGGGAAGCGAATCTGCCGGTCGATCCGGACGTCCCGCTCATCGGCATGATCTCCCGCCTGGCCGACCAGAAGGGATTCGACATCCTCGGCCAGGTGATGGACCACGTCATGGACAACCTGGATTGCCAGCTCGTGCTCCTGGGCACCGGCGACCAGCACTACCACGACATGTTCAGCCGGCTGGCCCAGCGGTACGCCAAGCGTTTGGCGGTCTTCCTGACCTTCAACGCGGCCCTCGCCCAGAAGATCTACGCCGGCAGCGACCTGTTCTTGATGCCGTCGCGCTTCGAGCCCTGCGGCCTCGGCCAGCTCATCAGCATGCGCTACGGCAGCGTGCCGATCGTGCGCTCCACCGGCGGCCTGGCCGATACCGTCCAGGACTTCGACCCGTGCACGGGCGCCGGCAACGGCTTTGCCTTCTCGAGCTACGATCGCTGGGCGCTCTTCACCAGCCTCGTCCGGGCGGTCGAGAACTACCGCTACCGGGACACCTGGCTCCGGCTCCAAACCCGGGGCATGACATCGGACTTCAGTTGGGACGCCTCGGCCCGGAAGTACCTCGCCCTCTACGACAGGGCGATGGCCTTCCGCCGCCAGACTGCCTAGCGCGACCTACACAGGGAGGGACTCTCACCCATGTCAGACAACAGACCGGTCGAGCAGCCAACGGCGATCGCGGGCGCTCGGCAAGCCGCCATCGCCGACCTCGACCTGATCGTCGCCGCGCTGCCGCCGGCCCAGCAGGCTGTCTTCCGCCGCCTGTTCCACATCAGCGTCACCGAGGGGAGCCTGGTGCCGCCGGACGAGATGCGGCCGTGGATCACCAAGCTGTTCGGCTCCGTCGAGGCGACGCTCCACCAGCGGATCGTCAAGGTGACGAACCTGACGACGTTCGAGGGATCGCTCTTCAACGAGCTGCGGGCGCGCCGGCCGATCGAGAGCCGGATCACCGAGAACCTGATCGAAGAGGTCGAGAAGAGCAAGGGCGACCCCTTCTGCCGGCCGGAGCAGGGCACGCCCGCCGACGTGTTCGGCCGTGTCCGGGGCAAGCTCAGCGTCACCGCCTCCAACATCGCCAAGTACGACGGCTTCCACGGCGTCATCATCTTTACCGAGCACGACCCCTATCACTTCTCCGCCGAGAGCGTCGTCGACGCCGTCGACACGGCGCTGGAGTGGGGAAGGCGGGCCCACGCCGTCGACCCGGCGGCCAGGTACTTCTTCTTCATGTGGAACTGCCTCTGGAAGAGCGGCGCCTCGATCATCCACGGCCACGCCCAGGTCTCGCTCAGCCGCGACATGCACTACGCCAGGGTCGAGCATCTGCGCCGCGTCGCCCTCGACTATCGCCGCCGGTACGACGCCGACTACTTCTCCGACCTCTACCGGGCCCACCAGGCCGTTGGCACCGGCTTCCAGATCGGCTCCGTGCGGGCGATGGCCTATCTGACGCCCATCAAGGAGAAGGAGATCCTCCTCGTCTCCGACCGGCTCGACGACGCCATGAAGAAGGCCGTCTACGCGGCCCTTGAGTGCTACCGGCAGCGCCTTGGCGTCACGGCATTCAACCTCGTCCTGTACATGCCGCCCATCGCGCCGGCCGACGAGGACTGGAGCCACTTCCCGATCGTCGCCCGCCTGGTCGACCGCGGCGAGCCGATGAACCGGACGAACGACATGGGCGCCATGGAGCTGTACGCCAGCAGCGTCATCGCCTCCGACCCGTTCCACGTCGCCCGCGTGCTCCAGTCGTGCATGGGGGAGATGCTCGGCGAGCGCTGACCGCAGTCGAGCTCGGCTGCTGTCGTGCAGGACTGCCAGGATTATGGTACACTGACGCCGCACAGGCTCATCTTGAGAGCGCCCGACAGCGTTTGCCGGGACCGCAAGCAGCCACCGTCGGGGCGACCTGCCGGATCGCCCCGACGGCGCGCTGGTCTTCTGGATGCGGCGGCTTCTTCGGGCGCACCTAGCGAAGAGGCGTCGAGTTGACCAGCGTCGATATCGTCATTCCGGTGTACAACGAAGAGAAGGACCTGGCGCCCAGCGTTGCCAAGCTCCGGGAGTACCTCCAGACAACCGGCTTCCCCTACGACTGGACGATTGTCATCGCCGACAACGCCTCGACCGATAGCACGCTCGAGATCGCCGGACACCTGGCCGCCAAGTTTCCGGACGTCCGCTATGCCCACCTGGATCAGAAGGGTCGGGGCCGGGCGCTCCGCCACGTCTGGCTGACGGGCTCGGCCGACATCGTCTGCTACATGGACGTCGATCTCTCGACGGACCTGAGCGCCCTCCGCCCGATGATCGACGCCCTGGCGAGCGGATACGACGTCGCGACGGGTTCCCGCCTGATGAAGGGCGCTCAGATCACCCGCTCCGTCCGGCGCGAGATCATCTCCCGCATCTACAACCTGATGGTGAAGGCGCTCTTCTTCACCCGATTCTCCGACGCCCAGTGCGGCTTCAAGGGGCTCACACGCCGAGCCGTCCGGGAGCTGATTCCGCTCGTCCAGGACCAGACCTGGTTCTTCGATTCCGAGCTCCTCATCCTCGCCGAGAAAAAGGGCTACCGCATCTTCGAGGTCCCCATCAAGTGGGACGACGACCCGGATTCCCGCGTCAAGATCGTCAGGACCGCCGTCGACGACATCAGGGGGTTGCTGCGCGTTCGGTTCAGTCGGATCCCCTAGAGCGGTGCCGAGAGACAACGAACCGCCAAGACGCTGACTGGCAGATCGATTGACGGCGATGAGGTCTGACCGTGCCACCACTCCCGCGTATCACGGCAACCGAATTGGTGCGCGCGCTTCGGCGGGCCGGCTGGGAACCCGACCATCAGACCGGCTCCCATCTCATCCTGCGCCATCCACAGCGTCCTGGCCGAGTAACGGTGCCCCTGCATACCGGTCGAACGCTCCGATTGGGGACGCTCAAGACAATTCTGGATCAGGCGGGCCCCACCGCTGACGGTTTGCGCGATCTACTGTGACTAGGAGGACTGATGCGACGCTACACCATCATCCTGCACCCGGACCATGAGGAAGGCGGATACACGGTCACTGTCCCCGCCCTTCCCGGCTGTGTCACGGAGGGAGACTCCATCGAGGAAGCCATCGCAATGGCCAGGGACGCCATCGCGGGCTACATCTCCAGTCTGGAGAAGCACGGCGAGCCAGTGCCAGAGGAACAGGAACGGCCGCAGATGATCACCATCGACGTGGCAGCCTAGCGGATCGCAGTGGTTGTGATCGAGGTTGGCGGCGCGGCAGCCTAATACTACAACGTTACATGCTATGATGTATCAAGTCTACGCGACTTGCGCTTGCGATGGG
>JACQGW010000234.1 GCA_016199325.1 Chloroflexota bacterium | reverse complement strand
TGGGTTCGAGTCCCATCACCTGCTCCATGCTCGTTATGGAGCCCTCCTCCGTGTCGGCCAGTCTGGTGCTTGTCACAGAGGAGGGTATTTCTTAACAGGCTGTCGCGGGTTCAAGTTTTGTCACCCGCTCCATTTCTTCGCACTCCTGCAGAAAGGGGTGCTACCGCAAGAGGCCAGTACTGAGGGACTATTCGTGCATCAACGACTTTGATGTGCTGCAGGCGGCCAGAGCCGTCTTGAGCCCACCGGATTCGTTCCTGGTGGGCTCAACGTTTAAGGAGAGAGAAATGCCAAACGAGATGACAAGGCGATGCCGGCACTGCGGCGGCACCCTCTGGAAAGATGGGGATGGCGCGAAGTGCTGCATGTGCAGTCGACTCGCGGATGAATCAGGTGGAGCGAGCTGGGTGCCGCTGGACAAGTCCAGCGCCCCCAAGCTACCAGGCACGCCCAGGAAGAACGCCTACCGGCAAACGAACGTGAAGTAAGCTTTCGGAACACTCACTCGCCGGCAGTTCCTCGACAACCTTCGTTGCAGCCTGGTGCCGCGACCGGCGCCGCGCTGCTCCTTGTAGGCTGGATCGCCACTCCGAGCGCGGCCACGCCGGCAGGCCGCACCCATCACAATCAGCGTGGCATGCCACCAGTACATGGGTGCCGCCGGCTGGATGCACCGGCGGCCCACTGTCACCCCGTTGCTCCTGCGGATGGCGTTGCCGGGGTGGTCATGGCAGATTCCACCTTCCCCTCAGCTCCCTCTGCCTTCTCAGGGCGAGTCTGCTGATGCAGGCGCGCCACCAGGTCGTGGTGGTCGGTCACGATGGTCACCGCCGGACTCACGGCAAGGTCCCCGGCCCGGATCACGGCGCCCACCTCGGTCAGCAAAGAGAGATCCACCTCGATGTGGTCCGGAAGGTCGGCCGGCAAACACTCCACCATCACTTCGCTGAGCGACCGCAGCACCGTCACGTTGCTCAGGCTGGCCGTCCTTGCCTCGTTGACGAAATGGAGCTGAACGTAGGTCTTGAGCTTCACCGTTGCCGCGACCCGGTAGAAATCCACGTGGGTTGTCTCATCGGTCATGGCATTTCGTTGCACCTGCTTGATCAGGGCTTGGACTGCCGGTTCGCTCCCCACCTTCAACGAGATGACGTTGTTCCCGCCGCGGGCTAGCAGTTTCCGCAGCGACAAGGCGTTTACCTGCAGCGCCACCGAGGGCAGATCGTGGCCGTACATGTTGGCCGGAACGATGCCCTGTCGGCGCAGCCGTCCGACCTGCTTGCCAAGCACGACTCTCTCTTCGGCTACCAGTTCCAGTTGCTTGCTCATTCCTCTCCTTTGTCAGGTCCCCGTGGGAGACCCCTAGATCGCGCCCACGAAGTTCCCATCACAGTACAGATCGACGGGGCTGCCGTCCGCAGGGATCGGCAAGGCTTTCCTGAGCGCCCTGCGCCGCTGCACCGCGGACATCTGCTGATTGCAGAGCACTTCCTGACGGAGCTTGCCGAGCTGCTGCCCAGTCACATCGATACGAATGCTTTTCTTGACCACGGGTATCACCTCGCTCCCAGTGCCTGGCGCTTCGGCATCGGGCCTGTCGCTTCCTCCCCGTCTCTGACGCCATTCAGCCGCTCCGGCGAGGTTGTCTCGGCGCCAGCCATGCCTGCCGTGTTCCGATCGCGCCCCAGAAGCCCAAGCAGCTCGCCCACCGTGACCGTGCGCTCGCCGGGTTAGGGCAACGGCAGGGCAGTATTCAGCCGATAGCGGTTGCGCCGGCCGACTTTCTCTCGCTCAACATACGCTTCCGCGAGCAGATCCGCCACGATCTTCCGGGCTGCTCGCTCCGTGATCCCTACCGCCCGAGCAATCGCCAAGCCGGTACTGTCCGGGTAGCGGCCGAGGTAGGTGAGCACCAACCCGTGATTTGTCAGAAAGCTCCATGACGCCATCGCATTCGACCTCCAGGAATGCTTCCGCAGCCGTTGCGGTTGCCTTGGCGGAAGGGCGACAGTAGCGATCATGAACCACAATACAGCATTAATGCTTCATCTATCATGCCCGATGTTACCACACATCTCGCGGAGGCGCCAACGGGAATCGTCGAGCTCGGCCTCCATCTCCACGACGAGTATGCGCCGACAGTCAGGGCCGGAGTTCCCGGAGGACCTGGTGTGAAAACGGCATTTCATGCCACGGTGGCGCCCGCAGGGCATGAACGACTCCTGTGTCAACCCCAGTACGACAATAGGAGTAACGGTGCATGCTGAGGTGCGGAGGCTGCGGAAGCGGAGCGCGCAGGTTCGTAGTGTACACTCGCAAGTGCGCTCTCGGGCATCGGGGTCTCGACCGCGCTAGTTGGCGATCGCCTCCGGCGGGGGCCACCGAGCCGAGCCGTGAACGCCAGTGAGCCGTTCCCCGGCGCAGGAGCGGACCGTGCGCCGGGGAACGGCTCACTGGCGTTCGCGGCTCGGATAGTCCGCGCGCTGCGGCCTGCATGCCTCCGTATGCGGGTTTTCGTGGGGGGCGTTGCGGCGCGGAGCGCGGCAATGCGCCGGGTCGGGTTCTACCCGCTACCAAGCAGCGGCCTCCAGGATCTCACCGTCGTCGGCTCGACCGTCTTCGCCGCGTCCGGCACGGGTGGCCTCTGGCTGCTTCGATTCAGGCCGCCGTCCCCGCTGCCCTACGTCCCACTCGGCGAGAGTCCGTCTGGCTTGACCGCCTGGGCGGCGTGGTCGATCATCGGGCGGAGCAGGTTCGTGAACTCCAACGGGAGCAACAGCTTGGTCGAGGGAGCGTTGCCGAGCCCCTTCAGCGCTTCGAGGTACTGGAGCCCGATGGTCTTGCTGTCCAGCCGGCTCGCCACTTCGGAGATGGCCCGCAGTGCCAGCGCGAAGCCCTCGGCCCGCAGCAGTTGGGCCTGACGGTCGCCCTCGGCTTCGAGGATCGTCGACTGGCGCTTGCCCTCCGCGCGCAGGATCGCCGACTGCTTCTCGCCCTCGGCGACCAGGATGGCCGCCTCGCGCTTGCCGTCCGACTCGGTCACCATCGCCCGCCGATTCCGCTCGGCCGACATCTGGCGGTTCATCGCCTCCTGGATCTCCCGCGGCGGCACGATCTCTCGGATCTCGACGGTCGTCACCTTCACGCCCCAGCGCTCGGTCACTTCATCCAGCTTCAGACGGAGCAACTGGTTGATCTGCTCGCGCTTGGCCAGCACGTCGTCGAGCGGGATGTCGCCGATGACGGCGCGGAGCGTTGTCGTGGCGACGCCCTGAGACGCCCCCGCGAAGTTCGCCACCTGGATGACCGAGCGGTTTGGCTCGGTCACCTTCCAGTAGATCAGGAAGTCGATGCCGATGGGGGCGTTGTCCTTGGTGATGCACGTCTGATGCGGGATCTGGAGGAACTGCTCGCGTAGATCGACCCAGACCGCTCGATCGACGATGGGGATGAGCAGCACGAGCCCGGGGCCGCGGCTGCCGACGCTGCGCCCCAGCCGGAAGACCACCAGCCGCTGGTACTCCCGCACGATGTAGACCGCGTTGACGGCGATGGCGACGGCGACGACCAGCACCACCCCGACGACGATGAGCGTCCCCAGAAACCCCGTATCCATCCTGTCGCCTCCTTCTCAGTCAATCTTCAAGACGGAGCAATCGACGGGGAGGAAGCGGCCGCAGCGCGGCGCACGCGCAGACGGAGCCCCTCCCGCTCGACGACTTCAACTGAATCGCCCGCGCGAATGGCGCCCGCTTCGGCGATCGCCGACCAGTCCTCGCCGGCAAGCCTGACCACCCCGTCCGGGTCCAGATCGGTCAGGGCAACGGCGATCTGTCCGACATCCGGCCCGTCGCGCATCTGGACGCCGAGGCGCCGGACGGTCAGGCTGGTTCGGACGACCAGGAGGAAGAAGGCGACGAACACCGCCGCAATCCCTCCGACGACCCACGGGCTCACCGCCAGCGGTCCCGGTTGCCAGGGACGAGCGTCCAGCGGGCTGAAGAGCAGCAGGCCGCCCAGCACGAATGCGACGGCGCCGCCTACCGAGAGCACGCCGTGCGCGGCGGCGTAGACGTCGACGACGAAGAGCACGAAGGCCAGGAGGAGCAGGAGCACCCCCCCGCTGTTCACCGGCAGGGTGCCCAGGGCGACGAACGCCAGGAGGATGGCGATCACGCCGGAGATGCCCGGGACGAGCGTGCCGGGATGATAGAACTCGGCGAGCAAGCCGAGCACGCCCAGGTTCAACAGGATGAAGGCGACATTCGGATTCAGCAGGGTGTGCAGCGTGGCTTCCAGGATGGTCATGTCGGCCACCACCCGCGGCGCTCCCCGCGTGGCGAGCCGGCGCGGGCCGTCGGCGGTCTGCACGGTCCGCCCGTCCAGTCGGTCGCAGAGGTCATCGAGGTCGCGTGCGACGAGATCGATCACCCCGCCGGCCAGCGCTTCGGCGTCCGTCGCCGAGATGCTCTCCCGCACGGCGCGGTCGGCCCAGTCGGCGTTCCGGCCCCGCTGGCCGGCCAGGGCGCGCGCCGTCGACGCGGCATCGTTCGCCAGCTTGTCGGCCATGACCGGGTCGGTCTGGCCGCCGACGCTCACCGGGTGGGCCGCGCCGATGTTGGTGCCGGGGGTCATCGCCGCGATGTGGGCGGCAAGGGCGATGAACATGCCGGCCGACGCCGCCCGCGCTCCGGCCGGCGCGACGTAAACAATCACCGGCACTTTCGCGGCCAGGATGCGCTGCGTCATCGCCCGCATCGCCGAGTCGAGCCCGCCCGGCGTATCGAGGAGCAGGATCAGGGCGGCGGCGCCTTCGTGCTCCGCCCGATCGAGGATGCGCACCAGGTGCTGTGCGGCGATCGGGTCGATGACTCCGGTCAGACGGGCGACGTGAACCGGGGCGGGGCTCTCGCCGAGCAGCGGGGCGGTGCCCCTCAAGGCAGCCGGAAGATCGCTCCTGCGCATCGCTTCCTCCGCGCCGGCACTCGACGCCAGCCACAGGAGGGCGATGAGGAGCGTGCAGGTGGCGCCAGACAGGACCTTGGCAGCCATCGGAACCACCTACCCCGGCCAGCGTCGGCGAGACCTGGCACCGACGATGATAGAGGCTGTCGAGCGTTCCGTCAAGGCCCGGAATCGGGTTCACGGCCTAGTGGGAACTCGTAGGAGCTCGTGGGCGCGCAGTGAACCGCGAGCCTTGAACCTTTCAGGCGAATTGTGGCATGCTACGCGCACGGTTTCGTGAGACCGGAGCGGTTTGCAGAGGGATCGACCGAACGCCCAACCCGCGCTCTTGGCGTTTTCCTTGGCGCTCTTGGCGTCTCGGCGGTTCGTTCGCTCTCGCAGCCTGGAGAAAGGACCAATCATGTTTGACCTCGTGCTTCGCGGCGGACGCGTCGTAGACGGCAGCGGCAATCCCTGGTTCCGAGCCGACGTCGGCCTGCGGGAGGGCCGTATCGCGGCGGTGGGCCGGTTGGGCAACGCGTCGGCGGCCGCGACCATCGATCTGGACGACCTCACGGTGGCGCCCGGCTTCGTCGACACCCACACGCACTCCGACCTCATCGTGCTGGCTCAGCCGCTGCTCGCGCCCAAACTGTTTCAGGGCGTCACCGTCGAGCTGGTCGGCCAGGATGGTCTCGGCGTGGCGCCGATCCGGCCGGCTCACGTTTCGGCCTGGCGCCGGCACCTCTCCGGCCTCCAGGGCGACCCGCCCATCCCCTGGTCCTGGACGACCTTTGGCGAGTACCTGGAGGCGATCGAGGCGGCGCGACCGGCCCAGAATATCGCCGCGCTGGTCAGCCACAGTCCGGTCCGGATGTGGGCGATGGGCATGGCCAACCGAGCGCCGAGCGAGGTCGAGCTGGTCGAGATGGTGAGCCAGGTCGATCAGGCCATGCTCGAGGGCGCCTTCGGCTTCTCGACCGGCCTGATCTACCCGCCCGGCAACTACGGCGATGCGGCCGAGATTGCGGCGCTCTGCCGGCCGGTCGGCGAGCGAGGCGGGATCTACGTGACGCACGTCCGGAACGAAGGGGCGCAGTTGCTGGAGGCGCTGGAGGAGGCCCTGGCCATCGGGCGAGAGAGCAACACGCCCGTCCACGTCTCGCATTTCAAGGCGACGGGCCTGGCGCACCGCGGGCTGATGCCGAAGGGGCTGCGCCTCTTCGAGCTGGCGCGGGAGGGCGGCCAGGAGGTCACCTTCGACCAGTATCCGTACGCCGCCGGCAGCACGCTCCTGAGCTCGGTCCTGCCGGATTGGGCCCACGAGGGCGGCTCCCTGGAGCTGCTGGCGCGCCTTCGCGATCCTGCGACTCGCGAGCGCATCCGGACCGAGACCGGCGAGCGCATGGGAGACGAATGGCACTCCGTCACGATCGCCTCGGTTCGCAGCGAACGCCTGGCCCACTACCAGGGCCAGCGCGTGGACGCCCTGGCGGCGGCCGAGGGCAAGGCGCCCGAGGATCTGGTGCTCGACCTGCTCGCCGGCGAGGAGCTGGAGGTCTCACGCATCTCGTTCTGGGGCTCCGAGGACGACGTCGCCGAGAACATGAAGCACCCCCTGGGAACGATCTGCTCGGACGGACTGCTGATCGGCCGGCCCCATCCCCGAACGTACGGCACCTTCCCGCGCGTGCTGGCCGAGTTCGTCCGCCGACGCCGGGCGCTCTCGCTGGAAGCGGCGATCGCCCGGATGACCTCCCGTCCGGCGGAGCGGCTGGGCCTTTCCAGTCGGGGGTGGATCCGCCCCGGCTACTGGGCCGACCTGGTGGTGTTCGACCCCGCCACCATTGCCGACCGAGCGACGTATGAGGATCCCTGCCAGCCCCCGGCCGGGATCAAGTACGTCTTCGTGAACGGCCAGATGGCGGTCCAGAACGGCCAGGTCACCGGCGTCCGGGCCGGCCAGGTGCTGCGCCACCTCTAAGCTTTGCGGGCCTTCCAGATATTCTCCGCCGGCCACCGCCTGGCCCACTCGTTTGGCGCCAGGTCGTAGGTCGTCGGCGCGCCCGCGGGCGGGCGAAGCTCGATCAGGTCCTCGACGACGAGCCCGTGCCGCCGGAACAGGCGGATCCACTCGCCGTAGGGGAGCTGGTACTCGACGTGGTCACCGTCCTCGTACCGGCCGAGGCCGAAGTAGTCGGTCCGCAACTGCTCTTCGACCCGGTCGGTCTCCTCGTTCCAGCACAGGGAGATGAACGGGCTCGACAGGTTGAAGGCGAGGAGCCCATCGGGACGGAGCAGTCGGGCGGCCTCGGGCACGGTCTTCGCCGGGTCGGCGAAGGATATCGCGCCGTGGTCGCAGAACACGACGTCGAAACGCTCGTCGGCCAGCGGCACGGCCTCGGCGCTCGCGTGGAGGAGGGGGAAGTCGACGCCTGCCGCTGCCATCAGCCTTCGGGCGTGGTGGAGCTGGCGAGCCGAGTTGTCCAGGCCAACCGGTCTGGCCCCCCGCCTGGCAAGGAAGATGGACCACTGAGCGGCGCCGCACCCCAGCTCGAGGATGTCTTTCCCGCCGACGTCTCCCAGCACGCGCAGCTCGTCCTCCGGCAGCGCCCAGACGCCCCAGGCGCAGGCGCGGGTATTCAGTTGGGGGCCATGAGTCTCCTGGTAGGTGTCACTCTCCCGATCCCAGTGGGCTCGGTTCCTCCTGGCATCGTCGAACGGCTTCATGGCTGCGGTATTCCCTCCCAAGCGAACTCGTGGGAACTCGTGGGAACTCGTAGGGACCGACGGAGACCCCGACGAACCGAGCCGCGACCGTGAGGGAGCGGTCCCCGGCGCCCACGGCGCGATGGCCGACCGGGACCCCGACGAACCGAGCCGCGACCGTAAGGGACCGGCCCAGCGCCGGTGGGGCGGGTTTCCGCGGGTATCCCGTGTTCCCCGGAAACAAAAGGGCGACAACCCTCCCGGGTGCGTTCCTCCGGCCCCCACCGACCTCCGACCCCCGCGCCCGGGACCGCTCCCTCACGGTCGCGGCTCGGACGGACGCCCGGGGACCGCTCCCTCACGGTCGCGGCTCGGATCGTCGCCGTCTCCATCGGTTCCTACGAGCTCCTACGAGTTCCTACGAGTTCCTACGTTGACAGGGAGCGCCCGATCCTGCTACCTTCTCACCCCGCGGTTCGCCGCTGGCTGCGGACGGCTGACCGCTGATTGCTGGAGGTGCTCGAAGATGGAACGGATCACCGTCTCTCTGGCGGCGCTGCGCGAGGTTGGAGTGGCCCTCTTCGTCGATGCCGGACTGAGCCGGGAACACGCCGAGACGATTGTGCGGGTTCAGACGGAGGCGGACTTGCGAGGCATGCACTCGCACGGGATGCGCGCCGTTCCGGCGTACGTGAAGCGCATCGAGCTAGGGATCATCAACCGGAGAGCCAATCCACGCGTCGTCTCCGAAGCGGGAGCGGCGGCGGTTGTCGACGGCGACGCCGGGCCGGGGCAGGTCGTCGCCAGCATGGCGATGGAGATCTGCGTCGCCAGGGCGAAGGCGCACGGGATCGGCGCCGTCGCCGTCCGGAACTCCAACCATTTCGGCGCTGCAGGCTACTACGCCATGATGGCGCTGCCCGACCTGATCGGCTTTGCGACGACCAACGGAAACCTCTTCATGGCTCCCGCGGGTGGCACGGCACCGGTCGTCGGCAACAACCCGATAGCCTATGCCATTCCGACAGCCGAGGAGCCACCCATCGTGCTGGATGTCGCGACCAGCGTCGTCGCCGGTGGGAAGATCGAGCTGGCAGCCGCCGAGGGCGATGCGCTCCCGACCGGCTGGGCGCTCGACGCCGAGGGCAACCCGACAGCGGAGCTGAGCAAGGCGCTGGCGGGGCTGGGGGTCCCCCTCGGGGCGCCCCTGGCCGGTCACAAGGGGTTCGGGTTGGCGCTCGCCATGGAGGCGCTGGCCGCAGGGCTCTCCGGCGCCCGTATCGGACAGGAGCACACCGTCGAGGTCGAGCGCGGTCCACGACCGTGGGACGAGGGTCACTTCTTCCTCGCCATCGACCCGAGCCTGTTCACGCCGCTGCCCGAGTTCAAGCGACGGACAGACCAGCTCGTCCGTGAGGTCCGTTCATCGCCGCCTGCCTCCGCCGCAGATCGCGTTCGAGCGCCGGGGGATCTCGGCTGGGCACGCCGGGAGCGCGGACTACAGGACGGCATTCCGATGCCGGCGTCGATCGTCCGCCACCTCCGAGATCTGGCCGCGGCCCGAGGCATCCTCATGGACGGGGTTTCTGGTTGATGGTTTCCGGTGTCTGGTTGTCTCCTCCCCAACCAGACACCGGAAACCATCAACCAGAAGCCCGATCTCGGCGGTTTTCGCCCCTGCTGGCCGGGGCTGGTTGTCGGGGCCCTCGCCCATGACGTATGACGCATGACGTATGACGGGCCTACTGGCCGCGGGGCTGGTCGTCGGCGTCCTCGCCGCGCAGGCGGCGGAAGTGCTCTTCGGCTTCCCGCAGGACTTCTTCGGTCGTCGGCAACTCGCGAGGAGCTTCCCCTTCGCTCGCCGCCGGCTCTGGCTTTTCCTGCTCGCCCGGATCGAGTCGCTCGAGGCTCTTGACAAGGTCCGGGCGCTGGTGCAGGACTTCCCGGACGCGCCGTTCGAGATCCCGGCCGGCTGCCTCGAGCTCGGCACGCCAGAGGCCCTGGCCCAGCAGCCGCTCGACAACCTCGAGCAGGGCGGCGGCCAGCTTGGGGTTGTCGAGGTTCGGCAGGTAGCTCGGCGCTGCCGTCCAGATCGAGGCTCGGGCGATTCCGCGCGCCTCCACCTCGGCCGTGAGCGCACTGAGGAAGCCCGTCGGCCCCTGATAGCCGCTCTCCTGTGACCCGATCGACCGGAGCTGGCGCTGCTGGGCTGCAATCGAGCTGCTGGCGACGATGATCGGCGCACGCGCGTAGTGGACCGGCGCATAGAAGCAGCCCAGGGTGATCAATTGGTACACGCCGAGGCGGCGCGTGTGGTCGGCTGCGGCATCGGCCACGGCACGCCAGCGGATATCCGGCTCGGGACCCGTCAGCAGGACCAGATCGTGCGGCCCGTCCGGCACCCGAATGGCGTGGAAGGCGAAATCCGGCCAGCGGACGACCCGCCGATTCTCACTCCCGATCTCGACGAGCGGCCGAGTGATCGTGTAGACGTACAGATCGTCGGGCTCGAATCGAGCGATGATCTCGGCCGGCCGCTTCTGGAGAAGATACCTGAGCGCACCGCTGGCTGCCGTGGCTGCGTCCGACCAGCCGGACACGCCACAGAGGAGCACCGGTGATCGGAGTTCTGGCTCGGAAAGGATTGTCAGCATCGTACCTGCCCACCTACTCTCGTCAAGGAGCATTGTAATCCCGTCCCTGCCAGGGGTCAACGAGGGGTGGACTCGCTCGCCGGTGAGCCGTCGGCGGCACGCCGGTCCCAACGCGCTGGTCGGGCAGGACGGCAAGACCTGCCCGACCGAGCGGAGAACGGGGACACCGGCGATCGTATCGGTGGTACCCGGCTAGCGCCCGCGGCCGCCCGCGGCCTGCCGAACAGTCCTGCCACCCGCCCCGCCAGCGACCATGCGGCCACCTTGCGGCGCGGTGCGAGCCACCATCGGCGTAACCGCAGCCCGACGGGTGGTGCCGCGTTCGCCGGTCGGCCGCGTGGCGGCCCCGGTTCGTTCCGCCATGCCGGTGGTACCCATGAACGCCGAGCCGCTCATGACGAGGCGGATCGCCGACTGCTTCAACTCCCAGTTGCCCTCCGGGGACTTGTGGCAGTTGTCGCCCAGGATGCCGGTCGAGCACCAACGCCGGACAGCGTGATTCCAGTCGACACCCTGGACAAACTCGTCGATCGGGACGAACTTCGCCCGGGTCCGCGCGGCGCCCTCCTCGGGCTTCCTGGCCTCGGCCTTGCGCTCTGGCATGCTCTCCACTCCTTTGGCTTTCCTCTCAATCTTCTCCGCGCCCTTCTGTGCGCCGATCCGAACCGCCCGGCGGCCCGCCTGGATGCTGCGGACGCCCTCGGCGGTGATCATCCACGCCCGGGTGGTCGGATCCTTGAAGCAGGTGTCGCCCAGCTTGCCTTCGCTGCACCAGGCCCGGAGGGTCTCCGGATGGATATGCAGCCGCTCGGCGACCGCCCGGATCGGCTCTCCGCGCTGGCGCCGCTCGATCCGCCGAGCCGCTGGCGACGGTGCCCGCCCGGCTGCCCCGGCCTCTCCGCCCAGGATATCCGTCACGTGATCACAAGCATCGGGATGAACGAACCACCGGCCGTCCTGCTGCATGCAGAGGTCGCCGAGGCGGCCGGTGGAGCACCACTCGCGGACCGTGTTGGCGCTGCGCCCGATCTGCCTGGCGAAATCCGCCAGCGACAGGTAGTTCGCCGGCGCCCGGACTCGGGGACTGACCATACCTTCCTGGGGCCGCTGGCCGGCCGTGGCATGGGTTCGCCCGACAGACGGTGCCGCACCCGCCCCAGCTCCTGCCTCGGCACCAGTCGGTTGCGTCTGGCCTTCGCTGTACTGCTCTTGCATCGCTCGTCTTCGGACCTATCCTTCCTATTTGGAATTGGCGTTGGCGGACGTGGCCGCCAATTCGGTCCCGCCGCCCGGACCAGCGTTCACGCGCGGGGCCGATCTTCTGGTCGCGCCGGTGCAATCTTCGTGCCAGTCCATAACGGCGCGTCAAGTTGGTGCCGGCAGGTCCAGGAAGAAGAGCGCGAGACGATTTGCTCGGGGGATGATCTCGCTGACCACTGGAGAGGAGTCGTTGCGCCCGTGGACGTGCCGGCGACGGCGGCGGCCCGGCATCACTGGACCGGTGTCCGATGCCTGGTATTCCCTGCGCCACACGGAGCGATGCACGGACGGAGGGTGGTGAAGAGCTCGGAGAGACCGGGGAGGGCAACCACGGGGGTTGCCCTTCCGACCGGGGGCCGGGCGCTGAAGTGCCAACTACGAACCAGGATGGTGCCCCAGTTCGTAGTTGGCGCTGCAGCGCCCGGCCCCCCGGTCCCGGCTGCACCAGATCTATCCCTTCACCTGGAAGACGGCAGCAGGGGCCGTCGATCCGACTCCTTTGCCAACGAACGGAGAGCTAGCGGCTCTCGCTGCCCACCAGCACCGGGGCGGGCGCGGCCTTGAAAGCGGGTCGCCCGACCGCGATGAACGTCAGATTGGTCTCCAGGTGCAGGCGCGGGCCCAGCGCCGGCTTGAAGGTGTCGTCGACCCTGCTCGACCGCACTTCGATACTCGTCGCGCCGGCGTGCTCGGCGCGGGCGCGGGCCAGCTCCGGGCCGATCCGTTCGGCGTAGGCGACCGCCTCGGGCAGCGTGGCGAAGTGAGACCGTTCATCCGGCGTGTGCAGGACGAACCCGCGCAGCTTCAGCCGCTCGTAGGTCGGCTCGATGAGGATGTGGACGGCCTCGACGATGCTGCCCACCACGGCGCCGACGGCGTTGGCAACTCCGGCGTTCGGGGGAATGACCAGGCTCGTGCCAAGCGCCCGGGCGATCTCCGGATAGAAGGCGGCGGCCGGCGCCCCCACGGCAACAATCGGCGACGCCAGCCGCAGCCCGACCGGCTGGCTGCCGTTGTTCCGGCAGGCCGTCCTGAGCATGGTGTCCCAGGAAGTCCCCTCCAATCGCACCTGCCTGCCGCTGGCGTCCAGGAGGACCTTTTCGAGGATAGCGCCCACCGCCTTGCGGGTGACCTCACTGCGCACCTCCCGGATGACCTCCGCGGGCTGCCAATCCATCCGGTTGGCGAAAAGCCGTACGCCGAGGGTTGCCGCCTCGACATCGCCGCGGGAGTCGGACCCCTCCGCGTGCAGCGCATCCGTCGGCGTAAACCCGATCTGCTCGACGATCCCCAGCCGTTCCAGCCGCTCAGTCGACAGGCGGGGCCTGGCCCACAGGCCGGTCTTGCGGAGGAGGCGAAGCGTCTGCGCCGGCTCCGGCCGCAGGAAGTCGACGATCGTCGCCTCGTCGTCGCTCAGATCGAGCTCGCCGGGGTCCTGGGCCAGCCCGAGGAAGTCCGTCGACAGCAGGGGACCACCGCTGTAGAAGGGGTCGGAGAGGGCGACGCGCAGTTGTGACGTCAGCGTGGGGTACCGACTCGCCGCAATCGCCAGCGGCACGACGCGCTGCGGGCCGACCGACAGGGCGTCGGAGCCCCTGGGAGCGATGCGGCTGTCGCCGCCGAGGCCAAGGGTGTACGTATCGGCGGCGCGCACGGCCGTGCGATAACCGCCGATGACGGCGCCGCCGGCCTGAACGCGCGGCTGGCCCTGAACGAGCCGAGCGATGTCGGTCGTCGTTCCCCCCATGTCGGAGACGATGGCCTCGGGCAGGCCGCCGAGGAAGAGTCCACCCAGCGCGCTTGCCGATGGGCCGGACAGCGCCGTTTCGATGGGTCGCTTGAGCGCCTCTTCGACGTTGAAGAGGCTGCCATCCCCTTTGACGACCATCAGCGGTGCCGTCAGTCCCCGTTCCGCCAGGGCTGCCCGAACGGAGGTCATCAGCGCGTGGAGGAACGGGATCAACCGAGCGTTCAGCACCGTCGTCGTCGCGCGGACGATGGAGTTGAGCTCGTCCGTCAGGTCGTGGCCGCAGACGACAGGGAGATCCGTGATCGAACGGATCAGATCACGGACGACCACCTCGTGCTCAGGATTGCGCACCGCCAGGTAGCTGGAGACGGCGAAGGCGTCGACGCGCCCCATGCGCGTGAGGACGGCCTCGCGCACCCGGTCCAGATCGAGCGGCTGGACCTCCTCGCCCTCCAGATCGTGCCGGCCAGGCAGGAAGACGATGTCCTCGACGACCAGGTCCTTCTTGAGGTGAAAGATCTCGATGAGCTGGGGATCGTAGCCGAGAAGGAGCAGGGCCACCCGCCCGCCCTTGCCCTCGACGGTGGCGTTGGTCGCCAGGGTGGTCGAGATACAGACCAACTGGACCTGGACGGGATCGAAGTCGCCGAGCGCGTCCAGCGCGCCGGCAATGCCGACGGCGAGGTTATATCGGGTTGTGGGCGCCTTGCCGGCGCGAACCACCTGCCCGGCCTCCGGGTCGAACAGAACCGCATCCGTATGACTGCCGCCGGTGTCGATGCCGATCGTGAATGCCATCTTCTCCTCACGCCAGAATTGGGATCGCCACCCGGAGCGCCTGATCCAGGTCGGCCCGGATGTCCTCGACGTCTTCGATGCCAACGGAGAGGCGAATGAGACCGTCTCCGATCCCGACCGCTCGTCGCTGCTCCGGGCTCAACCATCGGTGGGACGAGTGTGGCGGGTAGAGGAGCAGCGTATAGATGTCGCCGAGCGTCGTCGCCGGCAGGCAGAGCCGCAAGTGCTCGAAAAACCGGAAAACCTCGGCCTGGCCCGCGTCGCGCGCGTCGAAGGCGATCATCGCACCGAAGCGGTCGCGGAACAGCCGCCTGGCCAGTGCGTGCTGTGGATGGCCGGCGAGGCCGGGATAATGCACTCGCACCACCGCCGGATGGCCGGCCAGCCAGTCGGCCAGGGCGGCCGCATTGTCGCACTGGCGCGCCATGCGTAGCGGGAGCGTCTTCAGGCCGCGGAGCAACAACCACCCCTCGAACGGGCCCAGCGCGCCGCCCACCAGCCGGAGCACCCGCCGGAGGCCCGCGTCGCTCTCCCGCCGGCCGACGACGATGCCGCCGACCGCGTCTCCGTGGCCGCCCAGGTACTTCGTCAGACTATGAACGACCAGGTCGGCGCCATGCTCCAGCGGCCGAAAGAGGACGGGCGTGGCGAACGTGTTGTCGACGATCAGGCGGGCGCCGAACCGATGGGCGATGCCGGCCAGCGCCGGCACGTCGGCGACCTTCATCAGGGGATTCGACGTCGTCTCGACGAAGACCGCCCGGGGGCGGGCCTCGGCGACCGTCCGCTCGACGGCGGCCAGGTCGGCGCAGTCGACGAACCGGGTCTGAATGCCCCAGCCGGGAAAGAGGCTCGTCAGCATGGCGAACGTCGCCCCGTAGCAGTCGGGCGCTGCGACGAGGACGTCGCCCTGTTTCAGATCGAGCGAGAGAAAGGCGGCGTGGATCGCCGCCATGCCGGTGCCATAGGCAACGGCCGTCTCCCCGCCTTCGAGGTCGGCGACCGCCGCTTCGAGTGCCGTGAGGGTTGGATTGCCGTACCGCGTATAGACGTAGCCCGGCCGTTCTTCGCCGAAGATCCGGTCCATCTCGTCCATGCTCTCGTACAGGAAGCCGACGGACGAATAGATCGGCGTCGACACGGGTTGAAAATCGCGCGGCGTCGACCGCTCACCCGTATGAACGGCGCGCGTGGAGAAGCCCTGTGCAGCCATTGGTGGAATGCTCCTTCGGCACCGGAATAGCCATGCACTCAGTCCGGAGCCAGCTCAGGCCGCAGTATACCACGACGGGCGCCCGGTGAAAACTTCCGCCACCGATCTCTTCCGCCCCGGTCGCTTCTGGCACGCTTGTCGATGCGTCATGCGTCGTGCGTCATGGGTCGCGCGTCATGGGTCGTGCGTTCGTTGCCGGGTGCTTCTGGTATGCTGATCGATTCATTGGTACAATAGTACGGTTGCTCCGCGCACCGGCGGTGCAGCACGAACCGCGCACCAATTGGACGGCGATGCTGACTATCCGCGAAATCCTCGCTTCTCTGCCTGCCGGGACCCGGGTCGTCGCCGGAAGGGCGGGTCTGGATGGCGCCGTGACCTGGGTTGTCAGTCTGCGGACGCGCCCGCCGATCTTTCCGGCGCTGAAAGGCGGGGAGCTGGCGCTTGTCGCCGTCACGACGCTCGGCCAGATCGAGCCACCCATCCAGCTCGAAGACGCCATCCGCCGCCTGGGCGACCGCGGGGTCGCCGCCATCGGCGCCGTCGGCCAGGCAAGTCAGGCGGCCATTGCCGAGGCCGAGCGCCGAAGCCTCCCGCTGCTGGCGCTCCCGGCGGACACGCCCCTGTCCGAGCTGGAGAGCACGCTGGTCCGGCTGATCGGCGAGCAGCGCACGGAGCTCTACCAGTGGGGCAACCAGGTCGACCGCTGCCTGGCCGAGGTCTCGATGAGCGGCGGTGGGCTCACGGCAATGGCTGCCCTGCTCGCCGAGCTCCTCGGCCTGCCGGTTGTCTGGCAGGATGCGCTCGGCCGGCTGGCCGCCGTGGAGGCGCCTGCGGCTGCCGGCCTGGGCCTGGCCGAGGTGAAACAGGACCTGGCCGACCCGGCGTCCAGCGGCACCGTCTGGTCGGTTCCGGCGGGGACCGTCGTCAAGCTGCCCGGCGCCCGATCGGGGTGGACGCGCTGGGGCGTCCGAGTCGCGGTGGGCCGGGGCACGGCCGGCTATCTCTCGGTGTTCGTCCCGGCTGGGCGCACGGGCACCCGCGAGCGGCTCGCCCTCGAACGCGCCGGGCTGGCCTTCGCTCAGGAGGCCGCCAAGGAGCGTGCCGTGCAGGCTGCAGAGAGCCGTCTCCGCGGCGACTTCCTGAACGCCCTGCTGACCGCTTCGGCGAGCGACCTGGCTGAGATTCAACTGCGCAGCCGCCAACTGGGCGTGGACCTGGCACAGCCGCTCCAGGCGGTCGTCTTCCAGGTGGGGGCGGCGGATGCCGGCGACGGCGCCGGGGCAGCCGCCGAGCTGCTGGGGCAGCGGCTGAGTCAGTTGGCGGCTCGACCGGGGCAGGCGCTCGTCAGCGTCGACGATGGCCGTCTGGTCGCGCTGGTGCCGGCGGCGATGTCGGGGAAGCGGCTGGCCGAGGATGCGGTATCGGCCGTCCTGCCGGTGGTTGGGACGATCGCCATCTCGGCCGGCGTTGGCCGGCCGCATGTGGGTGCTGAGGGCGTCCGGACGAGTTTTCGGGAAGCCCGCGCGGCGCTCGAGATCGGCATTGGCCTGTACGGCAGCGGCAAGACCGTTGCCTTCGACGACCTCGGCGCCTACCGCCTGCTCTATGCGCTGCGGGAGCATCCGGAGCTCCTGGCATTCTTTTCGGAAACGCTGGGCGCGCTCCAGCAGTACGATCGCGAGAACGACACGGAGATGCTCCGGACGCTGGAGGTGTACTTTGCCTGCGACGGCGTCTTGAACCGGGCGGCCGAACAGCTCTACCTCCACCGGAACAGCCTGGCGTACCGGATGCGTCGGATCGAGGAGATCACCCGGCTGAGCCTGGACTCGGCCGAAGCCCGCTTGCACATGCATCTGGCGCTCAAGATCTGGCGACTCGCTGGGAGTCAGGGGCCAGGGGTCGGG
>JACQGW010000231.1 GCA_016199325.1 Chloroflexota bacterium | reverse complement strand
CGCAGCACCTCAAACACGCTCTTGATGCCTTGCTCATCTGCCATAGCCACAGCATAGCACGGCTCAACTGAAATGACCGAGTGATTTCGTCACACTTCGTTAGATCTCAGCGTAGCGGTCAATAGCCAGCCGCGACCCGGACCCTGGTGCCGTCGGTGGCGGTGGCGTCGCCGACGACATGCATGTCCGGCGGAAGCGCCGCCGCCCGCCCCGGTGGCGCGACGTCGACGATGAAACGGATTCCGAGCGCGCCGGCCAGCCGCTCGATCGTCTCGATCGAGGGATTGTGCTCACCCAGTTCCAGCCGTGAGATGGCCGGCCGCTTCACGCCGACCCTGGCCGCCAACGCCGCCTGAGAGAGGACGGGCGCAGTGCGGTACGCCACCACGGCGTTCGCCACGGCGCGGGCCAGAGTCGTTCGCTCCCAGCATGCATGTGCCTCAGCGTCAATCTCTGCGTCCATCTCCGCGAAGACTGCCGCCGCCGTGGGTAGGTGGCTCAGATCCGGCATCGAGCCTTTTTCACGCCGCTTCACGGCTTCGCCCTCCAAACGTCACCCCTCTCCCGCCGAGCGGGAGAGGGGTGACGAGCGAAGCGAGTCGGGGTGAGGGCCTGAGGGCCAGCCCGCCTCCAGGCGCAGTCCCCCGCGGCGGGGTTCTACGCCCCTTCCTGGAGCGTAACCCACCCACGCCGCATGGCGTACAGGACGGCCTGGGTGCGGTCGCGGATCTGAAGCTTCTGATAGATGTTGTGGATGTGGTTCTCGACGGTCCGCTCGCTCAGACAGAGGTCGGCCGCGACCTCCTTGTTCGTCATACCGGCTGCGACCAGTCGGAGAACTTCGAGCTCGCGGGGGGTCAGACCGTCGGTATCCTCTTGCGCCGGCTGGGTGGCCAGCGCCGAGAACTGCTCGATCAGCTTGCGGGCCACCGAAGGGGTCAGGTACGATTCGCCGTCGTTCACCCGGCGGATGGCTGCGACGATCTCGGTGGCCCCGGCATCTTTCAAGACATAGCCGGTCGCGCCGGCTCGCACCATGTCGGCGACAACGCGTTCGTCGTCGAATCCACTGACGACGAGAATCTGGGCGTAGGGGCGACGGGCGCGGATAGCCCGGGCGGTATCGGCGCCATTCATGCCGGGCAGTCGGACGTCCAGGGTAATCACGTCCGGCTCGGCCGTATCGAGCAGCTCGACGGCCTCAGCGCCGCTATGGGCCAGAGCGACGACCTCCAGGTCAGATTCCTCTTCGATGATGGCACGTAGTCCCTCGGCATAGACCGGGTGATCGTCCACGATCAGCACACGGATCGCAGGCATGGTGCTCCTTGTCCTCAACGAACCTTTTCGCGCTAGCCAGACGGTCCTGACTGTTCCGCGGATCGACGATGTGTCGGGATCTCGGGGGGCCAGGCTGAACCGGGATACCGGCTCGTTCCAGGCTTGTTTCCGCAAGTTGCATACCAGTCGCCCCCGCGCGGCCTTCCGGTACATCCGACACGTCCATTGGTGATGGGCCGCCCTTCCACGTCATGCTGAGCCGCAGCGAAGCATCTCCCCGGGCTCGAACGGGCAGCCCCCGGGAGATGCTGCGCTGCGGCTCAGCATGACAGACAGGGAGTCGCCAGGATCAGCAAGTGATTCCTCGAATGCACTACTCACAGTGTCAGGACGAGGCGGGTGACACCGCCGGCAGCCCGGACCGGCCAGACGGTGGCCTGATGGTCGGTCTTCGCCTGATAGGCGGCCGGGACAGCGGCGATGAAGGCCTCCACGGCGTCCGGCCGGACGAGACTCACGGTGCAGCCGCCGAAGCCGGCGCCGGTCAGCCGGCTGCCCAGGACGCCGGGCGTCGCGCGGGCGAGGTCGACGAGCGCGTCGAGCTGCGGGCTGCTCACGGCGTAGTCGTCGCGGAGGCTGTCGTGGGAGGCGTTCATCAGGTGCCCGAGCGCCGCCGCGTCGCCTGCTTCCAGCGCCCGGACGGCGGCCACCACCCGCGCGTTTTCGGCGACGACGTGGCGGACCCGACGCCCGATCCGATCGGGGAGCCGGTGGAGATGGCCTGCCAGGTGTTCGGCCGTCACGTCGCGCAGACTGGCCAGGCCGGGGGCGGCGGCCCTGAGCAGCGCCAGGCCCTCAGCACACTCCGCCAGACGCTCGTTGTAGGCGGATTGGGCCAGCGACCGGCCGAGGCCCGAGTGGACGACGACGAAGGTGGCCCCGGCGCCGTCGAGCGGCACGTGGCGGTAGGCAAGACTTCGGGTATCGAGGAAGAGCGCATGGCCGGGCCGGCTCAGCGTCACGGCGAACTGGTCCATGACTCCGCACTGAACGCCCGCCCAGCGGTGCTCGGCCTGCCGGCAGAGCAGCGCGAGCTGCTCCGGCGCCAGCGTGCGGCCGGCGAGATCGAGGAGGGCGAACGCCACGGCGACCTCGACGGCCGCCGACGAAGAGAGGCCGGCGCCCTCGGGGAGATCGGCGGCGATGGCGAGCCGGGCGGCGGGCAACGCGACTCCGCTCGCCTGGAGCTCCCGGACGACGCCCTCGACGTACCGCTGCCAGGCAGGACCACGGCGATCGCCGGCCGCCGACCGGAGCGGGAAGGCCGCCAGGTCCCGAAATCGGTCGGCGTAGGCGGCAATATGGTCGCCGCCGAGGACCGGGGCAGCCAGGACGACCACGTCAAGGTCGATGGCGATGGGCAGGACGAAGCCGCCGGTGTAGTCGGTGTGCTCGCCGATCAGGTTCACCCGGCCCGGCGCTGCCGCGGCCACGGCGCCGGGCGGAATGGCGCCGAAGGTCCGCTCATAGGCGGTCCGAGCCGCGTTCAGGAGGTCCTGGCGGTCCACCGGTGCTCCTCTCTGTCGCCGCCCTCTCGGCTGAGATCGGCGAGCCGCCGGGGCGGCAACGCGCGGAGCTCGGCGGCTTTCTCCTCCGGATACGAGTCGTTGATGAAGCTGCCGGCGCCGGTCTCGACCGATGCCCGGTATTTCAGCTTGTCCCGACTCCGCATCGGCGGATAGAACTCGACGTGGAGATGCCAGCGGTCGGCCGCTTGGCGAGCGCGCAGCGGCGCCTGATGAAAGACCATCATGTAGGGCAACGGGAAGCCGTACAGGTTGTCGTACTTGCGCGTCACCAGCGCCAGGGCGGCGGCCAGGTCGGCGCGCTCGGCCCGGTCGAGGTCCGCGAGCGAGGTGGCGCCGTGGCGCCGAGCCAGGACGTGGACCTCGTACGGGTAGCGGGCAGCAAAGGGCACGACGGCCAGAAAGCTTCGGCTTTCGGCGATGATCCGCCGGCCATCGGCCTGCTCGGCGGCGATCAGGGTGCAGAACAGGCAGCCCCCGACTGCGGCGGCCGTCCGAGCCCGGCTCCACTCCAGCTCCAGGACCGGCGGCAGGTAGGGAAAGGCGTAGATCTGGCCGTGGGGATGGTGGAGTGTGACGCCAACGGCGGCGCCGCGATTCTCGAAGGGGTAGACGAGCTCGACGCCCGGCAGGGCCGCCAGCTCACGGCAGCGGTCGGCGAGGACGTCCAACAGGCGCGCCACCCGACCAACGGGCAACGTCGAGAGGCTGGCGTCGTGCTCAGGCGCATACATCACGACCTCACACACGCCGGCGGCGGGGGTGGTTGCGAACGCCGCGGCGTCGAATCGCGGTGTCGCCGGCACGCCGGGTGGGTTCGGCAGGAGGCTCGGAAACCGGTTCTCGAAACAGGCGATGGTGTACGCTTCCGGCATCTCGGGTCCGCCGGGGCACAGGAGGCAGTGATCCCCTGCGGTCGTCAGCGGCCGGTCCATCCGCTGGGCTGCGACGATCGTCCATTCGCCGCGCAGGGGATTCCAGCGAAGCTCGGGGCCGGCCGACGGGGGCCGATCGGCAACGAGCGCGGCCAGCTCGCCAGTCGGCAGCCCCACATCCTCCATCTTGCCGTCGAACTCGTAGAAGACGGCATAGCGGCCATCCGGCCGCCGCACATACCGCCTCCGCATGCCATCATCGGTCATCGTACGTCATGCGTCACTCGTCATGCGTCACTCGTCATGCGTCAT
>JACQGW010000248.1 GCA_016199325.1 Chloroflexota bacterium | reverse complement strand
GACCCCTGGACCCCGACCCCCACGTCGTGCGCGTAGAGGTTGAACTTGTCCATGATATTGATCAGCTTGGCGGCGTAGCTGGGGTCGGTGGCGTAGCCCGCCTGGTGGACCCGGCGGGCGAACTCACGGGGGTCGCCAGCGGCCTGAAGGGCGCGGACGTAGCGGCTGTTCTCGAGGAAGTACCGGCCGTGCTCGACGAACGATTCCTCCATAGTGGTATAGGCGCGAAAGGCGCCGACGATGGCGACGTTGGCACCGCTCAGGTGCTCCCAGGTCCCCATTCGGATAATGCCTGCCGGCCCCGGTCGGCCGCCGGCCTTGATGCCGAAGTAGTTGTTCCCCTCCCGCGCCAGGCGGCTCTGCCCCCAGTCGGACTCCAGGATCGCCTGGGCCAGGATCACCGAGGCCGGCACGCCCGTCTGCAGGGCCGACGCCTGCGCCGGCCCGATCGCGTCGCTGAGGAAGCGGGCGCGTTCGGGTGATATCCCCGGCGGGAGCGTCAGCCCTCGACCGGCCGAGCCGGCGCCGCGTGCCGTCGGGCGAATCCGCTCGATGGACCGGCTTCGGGGCGTGGGGTCGGCGCCTTCCGGCATGTGGCGCTCGACGTGCCCCGCATACATGGCTACCGTCGTCGCCCCCTGCTCCGCCGACGCCACGTCCGGCTGTCGGGCGCCGGCCCGTGCGCTCAGCCTTCCTGGCCCGCTCACCACGAGCAAGTCGGCGGAACCGGAGCCCATGCTGATGCCGATCGTCCCCGTCTCGTCGAGGCTCAGCGTGATCAATCGGTCGGCCGAGCCCAGCGACGGGTCGTGGGCAACGGCCGAAAGGATGGCGACGAGCAGAAGCACGGAGAAGAGGCGAATCGGGCGGGGCAGACGCCGAAGATCGATGGGGCCGACGTGTCTACCGTCGGGGTCGCCGGATGATTGGCTCATCGGTCACTTTCCTGGCCCGCCGTTCACGGCGGCAAGCTGCCAAACATCGTCGGGGTCGCCGGATGATTGGCTCGCAGGTCGCCGGACGGCGAATGCTGGGCGCCGATGGCGAGCCGTCGGGCGCCCGCTGGTTGCCGGGTATTCCCAGCCTCGTGGCGGATTATACTCGCCGGCCGCCGGGAGTCAAGCGATCTCGGCGGTCGGAAGGTAGGAGATTCGGGCTACCGGTGTCCCACCAATCCGGCGGCGCCGACCGTCGGTTCCTGGCCGGAGCGACAAAGATGGAGCGGCAAAGAGTGAAGAAATGTGTTATAACAGGACCGCGTTCGAGTCCAGAAAGGAGACGCCGTATCGCATGCCCAGGCGCCGGAAAAAGGCGACGACCCCGGAAACGATCGAGCTGCCCGCCCTGCCCATCCGTGATACGGTGCTGTTTCCGCGCGTCGTCACATCCCTCCCCATCGGTCGTGAGCGATCCATCCGGCTGGTCGAGGACGCCGTGCTGCGGGATCGCACCGTCGTCGTCGTCGCTCAGCGGGACCCGGAGAAGCTCGACCCGGAGATCGACGACATCTACTACATCGGCACCGAGGCCGTCATCGGCCGGGTGCTGAAGCTGCCCGACGGCAGCTCGACCGCTCTCATCCAGGGCCAGCGGCGCATGAAGCTGGTGGACGTCGTCAGCTCCTATCCGTATCTGACCGTCCGGGCAACGCCAGTCGAGGAATCCGCCGAGCGCGATCTCACGGTCGAGGCGCTCATGCGGGCGGTCCTTTCGCTGTTCGAGAAGTGCGTCAAGCTGTCGCCGACGCTGCTGGAGGAGCACTACATTGCGGCGATGAACGCCGACGAGCCCGGCCCGCTCGCCGACCTGGTCGCCTCGGCGCTCGAAATCCCGCTGAGCCAGAAGCAGGAGATCCTCGAAGCCTTCGACCCGTCGGCCCGGCTCAAGCAGGTCAGCGTCGTCCTGGCGCGCGAGCTGAGCGTCCTCGAGCTCCAGGACCAGATCCACCACCGGGTCCAGGAGGAGGTCGACAAGAGCCAGCGGGAGTACTTCCTGCGGGAGCAACTGAAAGTCATCCAGCACGAGCTGGCCAACAGCGACCCCGCATCCCGCGAGGCGGGCCAGATCCGGGTCCGGCTCCAGGAGGCCGGGCTGCCGGAGGTGGCGCAGAAGAAGGCCAACGAGGAGATCGAGCGCCTGGCGCTGATGCCGGCGATGTCGCCGGAGGTGTCGGTCGTGCGGACCTACCTCGACTGGCTGGCGACGCTCCCCTGGCAGCGGCGGACCGACGACAACCTCGACGTCGAGCGCGCCGGCCAGATCCTCGAAGAGCACCACTACGGCCTGCCGCGGGTCAAGGAGCGCATCCTCGAGTACATCGCCGTTCGCAGCCTGGCCGGCCACCTGCGCAGCCCGATCCTCTGCTTCGTCGGGCCGCCGGGTGTCGGCAAGACGAGCCTCGGCCGGTCGATTGCGCTGGCGCTCGGCCGGAAGTTCGTGCGGGTCTCGCTGGGCGGCATTCGGGACGAGGCGGAGATCCGCGGGCACCGGCGAACCTACATCGGCGCCATGCCGGGCCGGATCCTCCAGACGATGCGCCAGGCCAACAGCGTCAATCCGCTCTTCATGCTCGACGAGGTCGACAAGCTGGGCGCCGACTTCCGCGGCGACCCATCGTCGGCGCTCCTCGAAGTCCTCGATCCCGAGCAGAATCACGCCTTCAGCGACCACTACCTGGAAGTCCCGTACAGCCTCTCCCAGGTGCTGTTCATCGCGACGGCCAACCTGATGGACCCGATCCCCCCCGCCCTCCAGGACCGGATGGAAGTCATCGAGATCGCGGGCTACACCGAAGCGGAGAAGCTCGCCATCGCGCGCCGGTTTCTGGTTCCCAAGCAGCTCGCCGAGCACGGCCTCTCCGCCGATCAGATCCGCTTCTCCGAGGGTGCGCTGGAGCGAATCATCCGCGCGTACACCCGGGAAGCCGGCGTCCGCAATCTCGAGCGCGAGATCGCGACGATCTGTCGGAAGGTGGCCCGCCTCGTCGCCGAGGGCAAGCGTCCGCCGCGCGCCATCTCGCCGGAAACCGTCGAGCGATTCCTCGGGGTCGAGCGCTATTTCTGGGGCGCCGCGGAAGAGCACGACGAGGTCGGCGTTGCCACCGGCGTGGTCTGGACCGAGCGCGGCGGCGACATCCTCTCGGTCGAGGTCGCCCTGGTCGACGGGCGCGGGCACCTGAATCTCACCGGCCATCTGGGCGACGTCATGAAGGAGTCGGCCCAGGCGGCGCTCACCTACGCCCGCTCCCAGGCGTCCGTCTTCGGCATCAAGAGCCGGGTTTTCGACCGAACCGACGTCCACGTCCACGTGCCGGCCGGCGCCATCCCCAAGGATGGCCCGTCCGCGGGGATCACGATGGCAACGGCGATCATCTCGGCCTTGACCGGTCGGGCCGTCCGGCGCGATGTCGCGATGACCGGCGAGGTGACGCTGCGCGGCCGGGTCCTGCCGGTCGGCGGGCTCAAGGAGAAGGTGCTGGCCGCCCACCGCGCCGGGATGCGCACCTTCGTGCTGCCCCGCAAGAATGAGAAAGACCTGACCGAAGTGCCCGCCGAGGTCCGCAACCGGCTCGAATTCGTGTTCGTTCAGGAGATGAGCGAAGTCCTCTCGTCGGCCCTCGTTTAGCGAGTGATGAGTGATGGGTGATGAGTGGGAGATGTCGCTCATGGCTCATTACTCGATTCATCACGGGTGGCCGTCAAGATCTCGCGCTAGGCAACCTTGTAGCGAGGGGCGGTTCTCGAACCACCCCTCGCTCCCCGGATGGCACGGACGCCTCCCTTTGCCAGAGACGCGAACGCGCCAGCTTCCGCTGACAACGGCAGATCCACGACGCGGGCGGTTCTCGAACCGCCCCTACAGCACGTCGGTCGCCGCTTACGCAAAACCCTGACGCCCAGCCACTCATCAGTCATTACTTGACAGTTATGCGACGGTCATAGTACAGTCTCGTTAGGTCAGCTATTGATCGGCTGCGTTGAGGTTTTGTCGTAGCGCGGGGGCTTGTCCCCCGCTTCCTCTCAGTCGTCGCGGGGACGGGCGGGGGACAAGCCCCCGCGCTACGGATTCGGTCACGGCGTTCACGGTTCTGGGTAGCGGTCAAGGACCGCAGAGAGTTGGCGCGCCCGCAGGAGCGGACAGGAGGCGGCGATGCAGACGCGGCAGCGCTACGTCGAGACGCTGAAGACGGTCGGAATATTCACGTCGCTGGGCGATGCCGAGCTGGCTCAGATCGGCGAGCTGCTCGAAGAGCGCCGGTTCGCCAAGGGCAGCGTCATCTTCCGCCAGGGCGAGGTGGGCGACGCGCTCTACATCGTGCAAAGTGGGCGCTGTAAGGCGAGCACGAGCGACAGTGGCGGCCGTGAGAAAGTGCTCGCGCTCTACAGCCCGGGGGACTTCTTCGGCGAGATGGCCCTCATCAGCGGTCAGACGCGCTCGGCGACCGTTGGCGCCGTCACCGATGCCACCGTCCTCGTGCTGCGCAAGTCCGCCTTCGAGAACTTCCTGGCGACCAACCTCCAGGTCATGCGGCAGATGCTCTCCGTCATCGCCCAGCGGCAGGCGCAGACCAATCTGCTCCTCACCCAGCAGAAAGAGGTCCAGCAGGAAGTCAAGGTCGACGGCAAGATCATCGCCGTCTTCAGCCCCAAGGGCGGCGTCGGCCGGACGACCGTCGCCGTCAACCTGGCCATCGCCCTCCGGCAGGAGACCGGCAAGCCGGTCGCCATCGTCGACGGCAGCCTCCTCTTCGGCGACGTCGGCGTGATGCTCAACTTCGAGCCGCGCAAGTCCATCGCCGACCTGTTGCCGCACATCAACGAGCTGGACCCGGACATCCTGGACAGCGTGCTGCTGACCCACGCCAGCGGCGTCAAGGCGATGCTGGCGCCGCCGAGCCCGGAGGTCGCCGAGCTGATCACCGGCGACCACATCAAGCTCATTCTCAGCAAGATGCGCGAGCAGTTCGACTACGTCGTCATCGACACCCTGCCGCACCTGAACGAGGTCACGCTCAGCCTGCTGGACATGGCGGACCGGATCATCGTCGTGACGACGCTGGAGATGCCGGCGCTGAAGAACGTGAAGGTCTTCCTGGAGGTCACGAAGGTCCTCGGCTACTCCACTGAGAAGATCATGCTGGTGGTCAACCGGTCCGATAGCACCGGCGGCATCCGCCTCCAGCAGGTCGAGGATACCGTCGGGCACCGGTTCGCCGCGAGCATCGTCAGCGATGGCCGGCTCGCCATCGCCGCTAGCAACCGCGGCGTCCCGGTCGTGATGACGAGCAGGGAGAGCCAGCTCGCCCAGGACATCGTCGGCCTGGCGCAGAAGGTGATCCCCGAGAGCCAACTGCTGGAACAGCCGATTGAGGCAGAGGGGCCGCGGCGGCGCGTCGACCTCCGGAAGTTCGTCAAGGAGTTTCGCACGAAGGTGCGGCAGACCTTCATGCGCGGCCAGGCGGCGCCGAAGCCGGCCGATCTGCTCTTCGGCATCGGCGGGGCGGCGCTCGCCAGCATCTCCCTGCTCTTTCTGGCGGCGCTCTTTGCCCGCCTCGGCGAGGTCCTGGGCGGTGGCGAGTTCAGCCCCGGGATGCTCAACAGCATGGTCAACGTCTCGCTCTGGGTGAGCGTCGTCGGCGTCAGCTTCGTCACCGTTCGGGCGCGGAGTCGGGCCGGACGCGGCGGCGGCGGTCCGCTCGGCGTCGCCTTCGGCGTCACCTTCGGGCTGCTCGTCGTCATGGTTCAGATCATGCTGGCATTGGCGCATCTGACCGCGGCCGGAGTCAGCGTGCTGCACGTGCTCTACATCCCCTTCTACGGCGCCCTGGGGCTGCTTGGCGCGTTCCTGGCCGAGTTCCGCCGGCCATCGCGCTTGCGGTCGCTCACGGTCACCGGCTGATTCCATCCCGACGGGGAGGCAACGCCATGATGGATCAGACTCCCCTCGCCGCGCCGACATCGGCCAATCCATCGGCCGACCAGGTTGGGCGGCTCAGCGCCCTCCTCGAGATCACCCGGCTGCTCGTCGCGCAGATCAGCCTGGACGACCTGCTCCAGCTCATCGTCGCCAAGACGAGCGAGCTCCTCGACGCCGAGCGCAGCACCGTCTACATCGTCGACCACGAGCGCGGCGAGCTCTGGTCGAAAGTCGCCCAGATGGCCGCCGAGATCCGGCTGGCTATCGACGGCCCCGGACTGGCGACCTACGTCGCCCGCACCGGCGAGGTCGTCAACATCCCGGACTGCTACAACGACGCCCGCTTCAACCCCGAGGTCGACCGGCGGACGGGCTTCCGCACGCGCAACATGCTCGTCATGCCGATGCTCAGCCACCAGCAGGAGGTCATCGGCGTTTTCCAGGTGATGAACCGCCGGGGTGGCGCCTTCGGGCCTGACGACGAGGCACTTCTCTCCTCCCTGGCCGCCTCGGCGGCCATCGCCGTCGAAAACGCCCAACTCTACGCCGAGCAGAAGCGCTTCTTCGACAGCATGGTCCAGGCCCTCGCCGCATCGATCGACGCCAAGGACCGGCAGACCGCCGGCCATTCCCATCGGGTGACGGCTTATGCCATGATCCTGGCCGGGGGAATGGGCCTCTCGCCCCAGGACGTCGAGAAGATCCGGCTGGCTGCGCTTCTGCACGACTACGGCAAGATCGCCATTGCCGACGCCATCCTGACCAAGCCCGGCAAGCTGACGACGGAGGAGTACGCGGCGATGCGGGAGCACGCCCGCTACACCCGCCAGATCCTGAGCATGGTGCGCTTCCCGCGGGGCATGGAGCAGATTCCCCTGATGGCAGCGCAGCACCACGAGCGGGTCGACGGCAAGGGCGGCCCCGAGGGCCTTGCCGGCGATGCGATCACCCTCGGCGGCCGGATCATCGCCGTGGCCGACGTGTTCGAGGCGCTTTCGGCCCGCCGGTACTACAAGGACCCGATGCCGCTGGAGCAGGTCGTCCGGATCATCGACGAGGGCCGCGGCGCCCACTTCGACGCCGAGGTCGTCGACGCGATGCACCGGTGCCTGCCCGCAATGCAGGCGCAGCTCGAAGCCTTCCTGGCCGAAGACCCGGCTGCGGGTGCGACGCCGGTGGCGGCGACCTGACCGGGAGAACGAGCTGTCAACGGATTCGGGGAGCGGATTGAACGGATGGCCGCCTGGCCGGTAGCTTTCCATGTGACGGTGGTGCCCCGCCGGACACGGGCAACGGTCACCGAATTCGGGGAGTGGATTGGAGCGGACAAGCGAAGGAGATCACGGTGGACCCAAAACAACTCGATGTTGAGCTGACTCAGTACATTCGCCCGCAGACGTTCCCGTTGGGCGTCAAGCTGCTGGAATCGGTGGCCGATCTGCCCCCGCGGGTGCGGCGGCCCCTCCCCGACCTGGGTATCAAGGTCGCCATCTGCCAGGCCATCGGCATCGCCCGGCGCTACGGTTGGTCCCTCGCCATCACCCGAGAGGATCTCTCCTGCCCGCTGGCGCTGACGCCGTTCGGCTTCGCTCCGGCCATCGACCACTACGTCGAAGGCAACGCCTGCGTCAACATCTACACCCGGAGCAAAGAGGCCGGCGCCAGGACCGAGGCGATCGTGCCACGGCTGCCGACGGGCAGGTACCAGGCGGTCGTCATCGCGCCGCTGGCGCGGGCGAATTTCGCGCCGGACGTCGCCGTCGTCTACGGCAACTCGGCCCAGGTCATGCGCCTGGTCCAGGGCGCCCTCTGGGACGAGGGCGGCGCCCTGCCGTCGCTCGCCGCGGGCCGGATCGACTGCGCCGAGATGGTCGTCCGCACGTTCCTGACCGGCCGGCCCCACTTCGTCCTGCCGTGCAGCGGCGACCGCATCTATGGGCTGACCGCCGACGACGAGATGGTCTTCTCGATGCCGTTCGGTTGGGCCGGCGCCGTGGTCGAAGGGCTCAAGGGCACCCACACGGCGGGCATCCGCTACCCGATCCCGACGTTCCTGCGCTTCCAGGCGCAGTTCCCGAAGCAGTACGAGGAGCTCGGCGAGAAGATCCGGGAGTTCGAGGCGCAGCAGCATGCGCCTGCCGGCGATCCGTCGCATTCTTGACCTTTCCGACGACCGCTAAAGGGAGGTAGCTCAACCATGCGGATATCCCGAGAACCGGCCGCTGACGTTCCCATCGATCCGAGCAAGACCGCGCTCGTCGTCGTCGACATGCAGATCGCCAGCGCCTCGCCCGAAGGCGCCTGGGTCCGGCTCCAGCGCGCGCTCGGCCGGCCCGAGGCCGTGACCTTCGCCGAGCGGCTCGCAACCGTCGTCCCCGCCATTGCCCGGCTTCTGATCGGATGCCGAGCGGCCGGCGTGCGTATTGTCTTCCTCCGCGTCGGCCGCGATCCGGCGAAGCCACTGCCGCCACGGGTGGCGCGCCGGGTTGCACAGTGGCAGGCGGCCGGGCTGCCGGTCCCCTATCTGACCCCGGACGCGCCCGAATACGCGATCCTGCCCGAGCTCGCGCCCGAACCGGGCGAGCTGATCGTCGACAAGACGACGGCCGGCGCCTTCGCCTCGACTGACCTGGCGGCGCGCCTTCGCGCGGAGGGTGTGACCACCCTCCTCTTCGTCGGCGTTGGCACCAACTACTGCGTCGAATCGACACTCCGCGGCGCCTTTGACCACGGCTTCGACTGCGTGTTGATCGAGGACGGTTGCGGCGCCTGGACCCCTGAGATCCATGCCACCGCGCTCCGCTCGATGGCTCCGTTCTGTGGCATCCATCGGGTCGACGAGGTGCTGGCAGAGCTGGGCAGTGTCGGCGTCGCGGCCGGCGGCTGAGGCGATTCATCGCAAGCGGATGTGCAGAAGTCAGCGATCAGCAGTCACCCCTCAGCAGAGCGATCACTCGGAGACTTCGACACCGGTGGAATTGCCCGGAGTTGGTCGCCGATCACTGAGCGGTGACTGCTCACGTTTTGACCAGCGCCTGCGTCAGCCGGTCCGCCGCGTCGTAGCCGAAGCGGTCGCTCCGTCCGGGCCGGTCAGGCTGCCCTTGTCGTCCCATGTGTAGCTCGTGCTGCCGGCCTAGTCCAGGCAGCCCGAGTTGGTGCACGTGTCAAAGGCGTAAGTCGTCGTCTCACCCGCTTCCCCATGCAGCCAGCCGCGCACGTCGGCGATGTCGCTCGCCTTCACGGTTCGGGCCGGGCTCGGGTCGCCGGCTGTGTACTGGAGACTCTCGTTCCCCGGGATCGCGCGCAGGGCGTTGCGGAGGTCCAGGAAGTGGTCGTCCCGCACCGGCGTGCTCGTCGTCAGCGTCGGGTCGGTCCACGGATACGGGCCGAGGCCGGCCGCCTGCCGCCTGGCGTCGACGTCCGTCCGCAACTGGTTGATCACGCTCAGGCGGATCGTCTCCGCCCCCTGGCTGCCGCCGGCGCCGGGCTGGCTGACGACGGTCAGGCGATAGAGGCGGTCGTACCCGTAGGTTGTCGTCACCGGACCGGTTGCGCCAATACTGCCGAGCTGCGGAAGGAGTTCGACCATTTGCGTCCGGCTACCGTTCGCATCCAGCGTGTACGTGTGCCTGCTGACCGTCGTGGCTGCCTGCCGGTTCCAGACCTCCAGGAGCCGCCGGGCGTTGTCGTAGGCGTACTGCGCCACGGTCCCGTTCGTGTTCGTGATCGTCTTCAGGCTGCCGTCCGCGAAGTAGGCGTAGCTTGTTGTGCGGTTGGCCCAGTCAAGCAGGGATTCCAGCCGGCTCGCTCTGTCGAACGCGTAGGTGACGGCGGCGCCGTCCGGGTAGATCAGCGTCGTCCGGTTGCCGTCCCGGTCGTACCGGTAGCCGCCCGCCTTCGGGCCGGGCGTCGTGACCGTGAGCGGGCGGTTCAGCTCGTCATACGTGTACGCCGTCGTCCCGGTGCCGTCGACCATGCTCAATCGATTGCCGTTGGCGTCGTAGGTGTAGGCGACGTTGGGCGTCGAGCCGACGGTGTAGGTGATGGCGGTCAGCCGGTTGAGCGCGTCGTAGCCGAACGCCGTCGCCTGGCCGAGCGGGTCCATCAGCGTCTGCCGGTTGCCGTTGGCGTCATACGCGGTCGTCGTCGTGAGCGTATCCGTCACGGCGGGCCAGCTCGGATACTGGACCTCCCGCCGCACCCGGTTCAGCCCGTCGTAGGCGTAGTCCATCACCCGCTCGGACGCCGCGTCGCCTTTGGCGCGGATGACCCGCTTGAGGTTGTCGGCCTCGTCGTACTGGTACTCCGTCGTGATGGCCG
>JACQGW010000247.1 GCA_016199325.1 Chloroflexota bacterium | reverse complement strand
GGTCGGGGGTCGGGGATTGAGGACGAGGGCAGGTAGATGACGAGGAGTGGAGCAATGGGAAGAGGCCAGAGCAGGACAGATGAGCGCGACCCGAAGGGCGAGGGGAGCGAACGAGAGGAAACCGCCTCCATCTCCTCATCTTCTAACGCCCAAGCCGCGACTCCCGACCCCTGGCCCCCGACCCCCCATCCGCGAGGCCGCCGTCCTGCTGATCTTCTACGAGGTCGACGGCGAGCCGCATCTCGTGCTGACCAAACGAACGGAGAGCGTCGCCGAGCACAAGGGCGAGATCTCGCTGCCGGGCGGCGCTCGCGATGCGGAGGACCTCTCGCTGCTGGAGACGGCGCTGCGGGAGGCTGCCGAGGAGCTTGGCATCATATCGGCCGACGTCGAGGTGCTTGGCGAGCTGCCGTCGGTGAACACTCGGGTCACCAACTACGAGGTCGCGCCGTTCGTCGGCTGGACGGCGAGGCGGCCGTTCTTCCGGCCGCGCTCCGATGAGGTCGCCGAGGTCATCGAGCTGCCGCTCGGCGTGCTGCTGCGGCCGGATGCCGTCGAGGGGGAGCTGCGGGATCTCCACGGCAGCAGGAGCTGGGTGGAGTTCCTCCGCTATGGCGAGCATCGCATCTGGGGGGCAACGTTCCGGATCCTGCAACAGCTCATGGAGCGCTTGGCCGCGGGCGAATACTCTCGGCTCAGGGGGAGAACCGGCTGCCAGTAGTCGGGTCACATTGACCGCCAACGAATACTCCCAGCTCGCAGGGAGAGCCGAGCGCCGTTCGCACGAGATCTGAATCAACGGGGGCCTCCGTTGACGCGCCGAACCGGGGACCCCAGAGCCCCCGGTTCGGCTGATCGAAGTCGGCGCGAGGTCGGCCCTCGCCCCTATTCGAGATACTCCTTGAGCTGCTGGCGGAGCTCCGGGCGGCGGAGCTTTGCCAGGGCTTCGCCCTCGATCTGGCGGACGCGCTCGCGGCTGACGCCGAGCTCGTCGCCGATCTCTTCGAGCGTGCGGCTGCGGCCGTCGTCCAGGCCGAAGCGGCGGCGCAGCACGACCCGCTCCCGATAGTTGAGCTGGTCGAGCGCGTCGTCGACGTGCTCCTTGAGGAGCTGGCGGGCCACTGCCTCCGAGGGCGTGATCGTCTCCTCCTCGGCGATGAAGTCGGCCAGGGTGCTCTCCTCCTCCTCGCCAACCGGCGTCTCCAGCGAGATCGGCTGGCGGGCGGCGCGGATGATCTGGCGCACCTTGTCGGCCGACGTGTTCATCTCCTGGGCCATCTCCTCGGCGGTGGGCTCGCGCCCGAGCCGCTGCTCCAGCCGATGGGAGACGCGGAAGAGATTGCCGATCTGCTCGATCATGTGTACCGGAATCCGGATGGTTCGAGCCTGGTCGGCGATCGCCCGCGTAATGGCCTGGCGGATCCACCAGTGGGCATAGGTGCTGAACTTGAAGCCCCGGTGGTAGTCGAACTTCTCGACCGCCCGCTGGAGGCCGATATTGCCCTCCTGGATCAGGTCCAGGAACGGCAGGCCGCGCCCCATGTACTTCTTGGCAACGCTGACGACCAGCCGGAGGTTGGCCTCGGTCAACCGGCGGCGAGCCTCTTCCCCGTGCTGGACCTGCTGCTGGAGCCGACCGCGCTCGCCCGACCGGTGCCATTCGCCGCGGTCGAGCCGCTTGGCGGCGGCCCGCCCGGTCTCGATGGCCTTGGCCAGCACGACCTCCTCCTCGGCAGTGAGCAGGGGCACCCGATTGATCTCCCGTAGATAGAGCGCGACGGGCGCCTCGACACCGGAGAGGTCGAGGTCGCGGATCTCGGCGCTGGTCGTCTCAACCGCGTGCTTCGCCTCCTCGTTCAGGACCTCGGCCTCGGGCTCGACCTCCTGCCACATCGTCTGCGCCTCTACGAGTTCTTCGTCCTTCATTAGTTCAAGACCTAGCTCACGCAAGAGGTCTTTCACCTCCTCGATGTCGACGCCCGGTTCAGCGGCCACCCGGAGCAGTTGCTCCAGCGTGAACTGGCCCTTCTGTGTCCCGAGCGATAGCACCTGCAAGATTGACTGCTTGAGCGCCTCCCGGCCCATCGTCACCTCGCCAGCTCACTGACCGAACGGGATTCGACGGGGATGAAGAAGCTCTCCGACGGGCGCCGGCCGAGTGGCCGGCGATCCCAGGAGAGCTGATCAACAGCGCCTTCCCGCTCCCAGGCACGCGGTCAACCAGGTCGCTGATTGGTTTCTTCTGTGCGCCCGCGCCTCCCACCCAGCGCCGCAAGATCCGTACCGCGCATGGTCTCGCCGTACTCCATCCCGCGGATCAAACGCTGTCGGGCTGCTGGGAAATCGCCGTGCAACCTTCGTATTATAGCACAACGACGCGGAAACTGGCAAGCAAATCCCGGCTGTTGCTCGCGTTCAACGCAGCCTTCTCTTGCCATTCCTTTGCCCTTCCTTGCCGGAGTTCACCCGAGCTTACCCGAGTTTTACCCGAGATCTTACCTTCGGGCCCTATCGTGTTCCGCGGTCCCAGGCCACACATGCCCACGCGCTGCGGCGGAGCAATGGAGAGCCACACGTTACCCACTCAGATCAACGAACGACCGGTGCCGCCGGACGCGGTTTCTCGACTCGATACCGGATGCTGGCTCCGCGTCCTGGGGGTTTTCGCGCATCCGGGCGACGAGACGTTCGGCCCCGGCGGCACGCTGGCCCGCCTGGCCGAGGAGGGCGTCGACGTCGCCATCCTGACGCTTACTCACGGCGATGCCAGCGCGCCTGGCAAAGAGGGGCTCACCGCCGACGAGTTCCGCCGTCGGCGGCGAGAGGAGCTGCGCGCCGCCGCCGACATCCTGGGGGTGCGGATGCTCAACGTTCTGGACTATCCGGACGGCTATCTCCACCGTATTGCCTGCCGGACTCTGGCCCGCCGCGTCGCCACGGCGATCCGCCGCTTCCAGCCCGACACGGTCCTGACGTTCGCGCCCGGCGGGATCACCGGCCACCCGGACCACCGGGCGACGACCCGGGCGGTCCTCCGAGCCTGGCACCTTGCCATCCACAAGCTCGCCGACAGTGCGGCCAGGCCGTGCCGGCTGGCGCTCTGGTCGGTCCCCGCCGAAGTCGCCAATGAGGTGGAGGCGCGTACGGGTCTCGCTCTCGTTCCCCCCGGGGCGCACGTCCGGCTCGTCGCCAACGACGTCCGGCCCTACCTGGACCGGCAGTGGGCCGCCATCCGCGCCCGCAGCAGCCAATCGCGCGAGCCATCGCCCATTCTGCCGGCGCGCTTGCAGGCCCAGGCCGGCTGGGAGTACTTTGAGGTCGTGGGCGCAGAATCTGCCGTGCGGCTATCGCGGCGGCGGGTCCTGCGACCAGATCCCGCAGTGAGCGGCCTTGCCGACGGTCAAGGCTGACAGGATTCAGCGAAAAGCGATTCGGAAACTTCCCTCTTTGCTGGTTCGGTAGATGATCTCTCTCCCGATCTCCCCTGCGGCCGAAGTGAACCGGCGCTTGACCGATCGGGAGGATTCCCCCGGGTCGAGGGTGACGTCCAATGCACCGCCCTCCGGAATCGACATCAGCGCCTTCTTATAGGGGGCCAGATCGACCTTCGTGGCTCGCGGCGCCTTCTTCAGCTCTTCCGGCTCGATCACTCTGACCTTCACGTGCTGCCTCCGAACGAATTGCTCTCCCCATTATACCGTCTCCGGCCCATTTGTGGGTATCGAGCAGGGATCAGGGCCATTCCGGGAAGCTACTGGGCAGGAAGGGAGCTGAACGCCAGCGATCGACCGCGCGTGAGCGATTCGTGAGGAGGACCAACAAAAAGGCGCTGGAGAAGCCTGTGGGACTTGCCCTCAGCCTGCTCTCTGGCGCCTTTCCTCTGTGGGCTGGGGAACCAGGATTCGAACCTGGACGTACAGATCCAGAGTCTGCTGTCCTACCGTTAGACGATTCCCCACCGCGCTGCTCACGCAGCGTTCACTCGTAAGTATACGCAATGCCCGCCGGCATTGTCAAGCGGAGAGCCAGCCGGTAGTGCGGGCGGGATTGCGCAAAAGCGGCGCCCGTCCCAGCGTGACGGAATGACGCTTGACGTATGACGCATGAAATCGGCAAGCTGCATCCATCGAAACCAGCGTGGCCTGCCACTAGCTCAGCCTCTCCAGCCGCGCGATGGCGGCGTCGAGGCGGCTGAGCGCGCGCTCGCGGCCGAGCACGGCCATCGTCTGGAAGAGCGGCGGCGCGACCGTCCGGCCCGTTGCTGCAACCCGCAGGATCCCGAAGAGCTGCCCCGTCTTGGCGCCGAGCTGCTCGGCCAGCGCCCGAAGCGCCGTTTCCAGGTGCTCGACGTCGAACTCGGCCAGTGCGCCGATCCGCTCCCGCGCCGCGACGAGGGCACGCAGGCTCTCGGCCGGCGCTAGCCCTTTCGCCACCAGCGCCGCCGGCTCGTAGGCGAGCTCCTCGGCGAAGAAGAAAGTCGTCAGCTCGGCGGCCTCGGCCAGCCGCTTCATCCGCTCCTGGACCAGCGCCAGCACCCGCTCCACGTAGGCGCGGTCGAGTGGCCGCGCAATCGCCGCCGGCAGATCCCGCTCGAGGAACGGCAGGGTCCGCTCGGTGAGTTCGGCGAGTGGGAGCTGCCGAACGTAGACGCCGTTCATCCACTCGAGCTTCTCGATGTTGAAGATGGCCGCCGTCACGCCGATCCGCTCCAGGCTGAACGAACGAATCAGCTCATCCCGGTCCATCAGCTCCGTCGACTCGTCCTTCGACCAGCCGAGCAGCGCGAGGAAGTTCACCAGCGCCTCCGGCAGGTAGCCGTCATCCCGGTAGGCGGCCACGCTCGTCGCGCCGTGGCGCTTGGAGAGCTTGCTGCGGTCCGGCCCGAGGATGAGCGGCAGGTGGAGGAACTCCGGCGGCTGCCACTCCAGCGCCTGGTAGATCAGCAGGTGCTTGGGCGCCGACGAGATCCACTCCTCGCCGCGCAGGACGTGCGAGATCGCCATCTCGTGGTCGTCGACGACGACCGCCAGGTGGTAAGTCGGATAGCCGTCCGACTTCAGCATGACGAAGTCGTCGAGGACGGCGTTGTCGAAGGTGATGTCGCCGCGGAGTTCATCGTGGAAGGTGGTGGTGCCGCTGTCGGGCACCTTGAAGCGAACGACGGCGTGCTCGCCGGCGGCGGCGCGTGCAGCGGCCTCCGCCGGGGCGACGAGGCGGCAGAGCTGGTCGTAGCGCGGGGGCTCCTTGCGGGCCGTCTGCCCGGACCGCACGGCCTCCAGCCGCTCCGGCGAGCAGAAGCAGCGGTAGGCGAAGCCACGCTCGATCAGGCGCTCGGCGACGGCGTGATAGAGCGGCAACCGCTGTGACTGAAAGTACGGCCCGACAGGACCGCCGCGATCCGGCCCCTCGTCCCAGTCAAGCCCCAGCCAGGCCAGGCTGTCGAGAATGGCGGTGACGGCCGCCGGGTCGTACCGCTTGACGTCGGTGTCTTCGATCCGCACGATGAACGACCCGCCGGTGTGGCGGGCGATGAGCCAGTCGAAGAGCGCCGTGCGGATGTTCCCGATGTGGGGCACGCCGGTCGGGCTGGGTGCGTAACGAACGCGGACGGGTTGATCCATGTCCACCTCTCACATGGCTGGGAGTGCCGGACGAACCGCAGAGGCGCGGAGGACGCAGAGAAGACACGGAGAACGTTCACAAGCTGAGCTCCGGAAGATCGGCCTCTCTGCCCAGTATTCCTCTACTGCCTCTGCCTGATTAGTATATCATAGGGCAGCACACGCTCGGCGGGTACGCCGTCCGGGGGAGCGAGCATGCGGGGGCACGGCTCGACCCGATAGCGACCACGACATCGTTGCAGTGGCCGAGGCTCTTGCCGGTCAGCCCTGGTATCGCCGCTGTCCGGACTACGGCGATCTGTGGCTGAACGCCGGTGGATGGCGAGTCGGTCTCGATCTCCGCTGCTACACGCCCCAGGAGTTCCGCCAGGAGCTCGCCGGACTGGGCTATCTTGGGCAGTCCAAACGACGAGGGGAGTTGGTCAGGAGGTAGATGCCCCAAACTTCGGCCAGCCCCGGGAGAGCATCGGCATCGCGGCTGGGGCCGGTGGTGGCGAAACCGACGATGCGGTCTGGCGATACGACGATCCAGGTTCGCCACTCGGGAGGCGGCTCGGCCAGCATCGTGCGCCACCACGCCGTCCGCGCTTCGACGAATTCCGGACGGCCGAAATTGCTGAGGTAGGCGTCTGGAACCTGGCCGCGATACGCCCGTTGCCACGCCTTCGCATGAAGGCCGGCGATCGCAGGGGCGTCGGCCTCTTCAGCTCTTCGGATCTGCATGGCCGTGTCCGGGTGAGTCCATCCCCCGCTCGATCCGGGGAGATGCTTCGCTGCGGCTCAGCATGACGGAGCTCCCACGAATTCCTACGAGCTCTCACGAATCGCGGGATCGCCGCTCTGCTGACTGCTGACTGCTGACTGCTGACCGCTGACCGCCCGTCTCACGCGTCAGCAGCCAGTACTCCAGGCTGTCGGCCAGCGCGATCCAACTGGCGGCGATGATGTTCGTCGAGCTGCCGACGGTGCTCCAGCTCCGCTCGCCGTCGGACGATTCGATGAGCACCCGTGTCTGCGCCGCCGTGCCGCGGTCTTCGTCCAGCACCCGAACCTTGTAGTCGACGAGGCGGACGGCGGCCAGGCCGGGGTAGCGCTGGCAGAGCGCCTTGCGCAGGGCGGCGTCGAGCGCATTCACCGGGCCGTTGCCCTCGGCGGCGGTGTGGAGCACCTGACTCTCCACGCGCACCTTCACCATCGCCTCGGCCAGCGTCGCCCCTTCGGCCGTCGCGTCCGGCGGCCGCCGGTGCGTCTCGACGACGACGAGGAAGTCGACCAGCTCGAAAGGCGGACGGTAGTCGGCGCCGGCGCGCCGGACGAGCAGGTCGAACGAGGCGTCGGCGCCCTCGAACTGGTAGCCGGCCGCCTCCAGCCGCTTGACCTGCTGGAGCACCGCCTGAGCCGTCTCGGCGGCCAGGCCGTCGAGCCCCAGCTCCTGGCACTTGTACCGCACGTTGCCCCGCCCGGCCACCTCGGAGACGACGACACGCTTGCGATTGCCGACGAGGGCCGGATCGACGTGCTGGTAGCTCTCTTCGGCCTTCAGGACGGCGGCGACGTGAATGCCGCCCTTGTGGGCGAAGGCGCTGGCCCCGACGTACGGCTGGTGGCCGTCCGGGTGGAGGTTGGCGATCTCGCTGACGTAGCGGGCGGTCTCGGTCAGCGCCGCCAGCCGATCGGACGGTAGGACGGGAATCCCCAGCTTGAGCTGGAGATTCGGAATGATCGAGCAGAGGTTGGCGTTGCCGCACCGCTCGCCGTAGCCGTTGATGGTCCCCTGCACCATCGTCGCGCCACGCTGAACGGCGGCCAGCGAGTTGGCGACTGCCAGCTCGCCGTCGTTGTGCGCGTGAATGCCGAGCGGCGCGGCGACGGCGGCCCGGACCCGCTCGACGGCGGCGGCGACCTCGTCGGGCAGCCGGCCGCCGTTCGTCTCACAGAGGACGATCCAGTCGGTGCCGGCATCGGCGGCGGCCCGTACGCAGGCGAGCGCGTAGTCGGGATTGGCGAGAAAGCCGTCGAAGAAGTGCTCGGCGTCGAAGACGACCTCACGGCCGGCGGAGCGGAGATGGCGGACCGTCTCGGCGATCATCGCCAGGTTCTCGCCGAGCGTCGTCTCCAGCACTCGATGGACGTGGAGGTCCCAGCTCTTGCCGACGATCGTGACGACCGGCGTGCCGGCGTCGAGCAGCGCCCGAACCTGGGGATCGGCGCCGGCGGCGGTGCCCGCGCGGCGGGTGGCGCCGAAGGCGGCCAGCCGGGCCGTCCGAAAACGGATCGAGCGTGCCCGCTCGAAAAACTCGGCGTCTTTGGGATTGGAGCCCGGCCAGCCGCCCTCGACGTAGTGGATGCCGAGATCGTCCAGCCGCCGGGCGATCTTCAGCTTGTCGTCCACGGAAAACGAGATCCCCTCCCGCTGCGCACCGTCCCGGAGCGTCGTGTCATAGAGGAAAACCGAAGGCATTATGGGTCTTTCTAGGGAGTCACACGTCATGCGTCATGCGTCATGCGTCACACGTCACACGTCATGCGTCATGCGTCATGCGTCACACGTCATGCGTCATTGGCGACGTATGACGTATGACGTATGACGCATCACTCATCACTCATCACTTCGTCCGCGATGAGGTTGCCCATGCGGTCGGTGCCGAGG
>JACQGW010000229.1 GCA_016199325.1 Chloroflexota bacterium | reverse complement strand
CGGGGGTCGGGGGTCGGGGTCAGAGCCCGAACGTCCGGTCCCTGGTCTGCGGCCGCTGGCCGCCGATAGGAGCGCCGCCATAGAAACGACGGGCTACGCGACGCTGGCGCTGCTGGCGCTCGGCGACCGGCTGAACGCCGGCCGGGCCGTGCGCTGGCTCGCCTCGAAGCGGAACGCCTACGGCGGCTTCGGCTCGACCCAGGACACCGTCGTCGCCCTCCAGGCGATGGCGACCGCCGCCGGCAGCAGCCGCGCCGACGTCGACGCCACCGTCCGGCTGCGGGCCGGCGCCTGGCAGAAGGACGTCCGCATCACGCCTGACAACGCCGACGTTCTTCAGGTGGTCGACGTGCCGGTGGGCGAGCGCCTCTCCGTCGACACGCAGGGCAAAGGGCAGGTGATGGCGCAGACCGTCCGCCGGTACAACGTCCCGGCGCCGGAGGCGGCGGCGCGGTCGGCGTTCCAGATCGACGTCCGCTACGGCGCCGGCCAGGTGGAGGTGAACGACCTGATCACGGTGACGGCGGGCATCGAGTTCACGCCGCCCGAGCCCATCGCCGCCGGGATGGTCGTCCTCGACGTGTCGGTGCCGACCGGCTTCGCGCCGGTATCCGAATCCATCGAGGCGGCCGTCAAGCGCGGGCCGAAGCTGAAGCGGTTCGAGCTCGCCGGCCGCAAGGTGATCCTGTACATCGAGGAGATGCTGCCGGACGACAAGCTGACGGTCACCTTCCAGGCGAGGGCGCTCTACCCGGTCCGCGCCCAGGCCGTCGCCTCCCAGGCCTACTCGTACTACCGCCCCGAGTGGAAAGGCGAGAGCCTGGGCGGGGAGATCGTCGTAGGCGGGAAGAACTGAGAGCGGCTAACGAAACCGCAGAGGCGCAGAGAACGCAGAGAAGATCGCGGAGAAACGGGCGCCGTTGTTCGTCTGATCTTGGCGCCGTCTCTGTGTCCGCCGCGTCTCTGCGGTTGGTCTTGTTCGCTGTTCAGAATCACCCTGGCCAGCGGAGGAGCACAACCTCCTCCCGTAACTGTTCCCCGGTCGCGGTCGCAAGGCGCGTGCGGAACAGGTCGATGCCGGTCAGCTCGTGCCCGACCGAGTGGGCGATGTCCGCCAGAATCTGACCGGTGCGGATCATGATCCGCAGGTACGAGGCCTGGTCGCCGACAACGTATGCGAGTTGCGCTCCTGGTCGCAAAATCGGCCTGAGATCGGTCAGATGTCGGGCCATGCCGCCGAAGTAGAGCCTGGTCACGCGCGCATAGAGCCGCTCGAAGCCGGAGGTCTTGCCCAGCTCAATGCGCCGGGCTTCGATCTCCCGGGCGACCCGCTGGATCTCAGGGTGATGGGCGACCCATTGATCGTCGTCGTCGCTCTTATAGACGGTGCGCGTGTTGGACCGCACGAGGTGCTGCTTGAGCGCCCGCAAGTCAGCCTTGCCGCTGAGAAAGCCGAGGAGCACCGACTCAAGGCGAGTCGTCCGCGTGTAATCCTTCTCGTTCGGGTATGGTGGCGACGTGATCACCGCGTCAATCGAGCTGGGGTCGAGTACCCCGAGAATGTGGCGGGAGTCGGCACAGGTGGCCTCGCTCTCCGTATGGAGACCAACTGACTGGAGCACACGCAGATCGTCCGCGATCGTCCGGACCACCGAAAGCCAGGAACCGATCACCGGTGCATCTGCTTTGGCTGCACTCACGCCGACCTCGGGACCGAAGTGCAAGTTCCCAATCGGGCCGATCAGAGCTTTGGCAAGCGCCAGAAGCTCATGGCGCCGAAATCGCTCGTCATGGTGCTGTTGCAAGCTATCGAGCAAGACCAGCGTCTTGTGCAGTGGCAGTGGGCTGATGGAATCTGCCAGCAACAATGCGAGCTTCTCGGAAGGCAGCGTCCGCAACACCCGCAGCGGATGCCCATCCCCCCGTCTGAGCACCGGATCGTCGGCGATGCCCCGTGCATCGAGCTCTGCCTGAGCAGTCGCCGCAACCCGCGCCGCGTGCGTCAGCAGCCCGTCGGCATCGGGGCTCCAATCGACCTTCACCTGGCTCGCGAAGTGGGCCATCGGATTGGCCTCGATCCCGACGCTGGAGATGCCCTGCTTCTTCGACTCGACGAGCGTCGTGCCCGTTCCGCAGAACGGATCGAGGATCCGATGCCGGCTCCCCAGGCCAAAGCGTCGAATGTGTTCCCGAACCAGGTGCGGGGGAAAGGAGAGCACGAAGCGGTACCAGTCATGCGCCGGGCGATCTTCCGGGCACAGTTTGTTCAGATCGCCGTTCGTGCCGTTTCGCCGGCTGACGAGACGCATATCCTCCTCAGTTCACCCCTCCGCCGCGCTTGCGCCAGATAGCCGCCATCGCCTCGAACCTCTTGCCGGAACTCATGGGGCGTGTAGCAGTGGAGGTCCAGCCCCTCGCCCCAACCGCCAGCCTCATACCACAACGCGAAGCGGTCGGTTGCCCTGGCAGCTCCAGTATAGCCGCACTGAGAGTTGGCCGGCCAGCCCACCTTTCGAGCAACTGGCCCCAAGCGCCCGACATGCTGTCGGGATGGGACGCTGGCGCCAACGCCCGGATCCGAGCTGCGACCGTGAGGGAGCCGTTCCCCGGCCTTGATGGGTCGGGGGCAAGTACTCACCCTCAGCTCGTCCGATTCACGGGTCGGCTCATTGACCATCGCACCGGCTGCGTTGGGATCGACCCCATCCGTTCCAATCCGTGCAATCCGTTCCCCGAATCCG
>JACQGW010000230.1 GCA_016199325.1 Chloroflexota bacterium | reverse complement strand
GGTGTAGGGGTCGACCGCCTTGACGCCCGAGAATGTGTCGGCTTTGCCATCCCGCAGCTCCTCATAGCCGACGATGGCGCTGAAGTAGCCCAGGCCCCAGGAGGGGATCTTCGGGTTCACCGTTCGCCAGAAGCTGTAGACGACGTCGTCGGCGGTCATCTCGCGGCCGTTGTGGAACTTGACCCCCTTGCGGAGCTTGATGGTGTACCGGGTGCCGTTGTCGCTGACCTGGGGCATCGACTCGGCCAGCTCGGGATAGATCTCGAGCTTGGGCGTCACGTTGTAGAGGCCGTTGTAGACCGCCTTCAGCATCGACCACGTGGGGTAGTCGCTGTTGAACGCCGGGTCCAGGCCGCTGAACTCCGACTTCAGCGCCGCGATCACCTTGCCTCCCACCACCGGCTTGGTCTCGGCGGTGGCGGCCGACGCTACCGTCGGCGCCACCGCCGGGGCAACCGTCGCCGGGGCCGCGGGCTGGGCGGCCCGCGTCGGCGCAGTGGTCGGCGCAGTGGTCGGCGCGGCGGCCGGGGCCGGAGCGGATGTCGGCGTCGTCAGCACCCAGGGGGCCGGGGTAGGGACGGCCGCTACCGGCGCCTGGGTGGCCGGCGCCGGTGCGCTGGGCCCGCAACTGACGGCGGCGAGCCCGGCCAGCCCGCCGCTCGTCGCCAGCACGATGCGCAGGAATCGGCGCCTGGATACCTGTTGGCGCGGCGCGGTTACGTTGACGCGCGGGGTGACGGATGCCTGCTCGTTCATACCTTTCCTCCACAATCCGTGCTTGCCGTCAATGGCCTCGACCGAGATTGGTGAGACCAGCAACACCGACCGAAACCATGGCGAAACCGGGTGAGCCCCACGAACGATGAACAGGTTATGAAATGCGGGGTTTCTGGTTTCTGGTTTGGAGGTGTTGGCCCGTTTCCAGCCAGAAACCACAAGTCCGACGTTTCTGGTTTGTGGTTTCTGGTTTCTGGCTTGTGCTTGTGGCTGCTTCCCCAACCAGAAACCAGAAACTACGAACCAGAAACCGTCAAACCGCTATTTGGGCAGCGTCCAGACGCTCTCCCAGTCCTCCCACCAGAGGGGATGGAGGAACATCCCCTTGAAGCGCGGCGCGCGCAGGCGGACCAGGTTGATCTGGTACAGCGGGATGTACGCGGAGGCGGCCAGCCATTCCCTCTCGAGCTCCTGGTACATCTGGAGCCGCTTCGGCTGGTCCTCCGGCCGGTACAGCTTGTCGGCCTCGGTCCTCAGCTCGTCCAGCTTCGGATTGCAGTACTTGAAGCCATTCGTTCCGCCATCCGCCACGTTGGCACAGCCGAAGGGATACATGTACCAGTCCGCCACTTCGGGGTAGTTCGGGCCTTTGCTGGACTGGAACATCGCGACGCCGGGGTTCTTCCGGACGGCGGTGTTGAACGCCCCGGTCGCGACCCGCCGCAGCTCGACGTCGATCCCCACCTGCTTGAGGTCCTGCTGGACCATCGGCATGACGGTCTCCAGATGGCTGATGCCGATCGTCAGCCACAGCTCGGCCTTGATGTCGCCCCCCACGCCGGCTTTCTGGAGCAGCTCCTTCGACTTCGCCGGGTCGTACGGGATCGGCTTCAGATCCTTGTTGAACCCGGGGATGCCGGCCGGCACGTAGCTGTTCGATGGGAACGCCGCCCCGCCCAGCGCCTCGACGTACTTGGTCCGGTTCAGCGCGTGGGCGGCGGCCTGGCGCACCTCCAGCTTGGTGAACGGCTCGATCTGCACGTTGATGCCCAGCCCGACGCCCTGGGTCATGGGCTCGATAAGCCGATAGTCCTTGTACTTCGGGTCGTTGATGATGCTCGCCAACTCGACCGCGGGCGGCGGGTCGACCGCGTAGTCCAGCTCGCCCTTGAGCACCCGCAGCAACTGGACCTGGGGATCGACGCCGATCTGGTACTCCACCTCGTCCAGATACGGGCGCGGACCGAAGAACCAGTCCTTGTTCTTGACCAGGACCAGCCGCTGGCCGGGCAGCCACTCCTTGACCTTGAAGGCGCCGGTGCCCACCGCCTCCGTCATCTTCCCGCCGAGCCGCTCGGCCACGTCCTTCGGCACCACGTGGGGCGCCGCGTGGGTCAGCACGTGGAGGAAGTAGCCCAGCGGCTGCTTCAGCCGGATCTCGAAGGTGTAGGGGTCGACCGCCTTGACGCCCGAGAGGGTCGCGGCCTTTTCATTGCGCAGCTCGTCCCAGCCGACGATGCTGGAGAGATGGCTCGGGCCCCAGGACCTGGTCTTCGGGTCCACGACCCGGGTGAAGCTGAAGACCACGTCGTCGGCGGTCATCTCCCGGCCGTTGTGGAACTTGACCCCCTTGCGGAGCTTGATGGTGTACCGGGTGCCGCCGTCGCTGATCTGCGGCATCGACTCGGCCAGCTCGGGGAAGATCTCGAGCTTCGGTGACACGTTGTAGAGGCCGTTGTAGACCGCCTTCTGCATCGACCACGTGAGGTAGTCGCTGTTGAGCGCCGGGTCCAGGCCGCTGAACTCCGACTTCACCGCCGCGATCACCTTGCCCCCGACCACCGGCTTCGTCTCGGCGGTGGCAGCCGGCGCCGTCGTCGGCGCCACAGTCGGAGCCACCGTCGCCGCCGGGGCGGCGGTGGGCTGGGCGGCGCGCGTCGGCGCGGCGGTCGGCGCCGGGGCGGACGTCGGCGTCGTCATCAACCAGGGGGCCGGCGTCGGAATGGCGGCCGCGGGCGCCTGCGTGGCCGGGGCCGGGGCGCTGGGCCCGCAACTGACGGCGGCAAGGCCGGCCAGCCCGCCACTCGTCGCCAGCACCAGTCGCAGGAACCGGCGTCTCGACACCTGCCGGTGCGCTGCGGCCGAACGGACGCGAGGGGTGTTGGGTGTCTGCTCGTTCATAACTCTTCCTCCACAATCCGTACTTGCTATCAATGGCCTCAACCGGGTCGGCCACGCCAGGAACGCCAACCGAGACGAGGTAGCACCCGGTGAGCCCCCCACGAACGACGACAGGCTATGCGCTGAGACCATCGTTCAGTATCCGGAACGCGCTCGCCAGGCCGTTGCCCGACAACGACAAGGTCTGCGCATCATCCACCGCATCAGCCTGAACAAGCTGCATCATAGGGCCGCGCCGTTATGTTGTCAACTGGTCAAGGGGCGAATTGCCGACATTAGGCACAATGTACCGAATACTGAAGGGCTTGTCAACCGGTCGGGAGCGGCGGGTAGGCGTCAGGATATTGCGCCAGGCCGCCTCCGGTAGACTGGAGGGGCTCGAACCGCCCCATCCGCATCAAGCGACGCCGGAGCGGCGCCGTGGGGGACGAGCTGTCAACGGATTCTGGGAGCGGGGGTGGGATTCTCGGATACGCTCTTACTCGGGCAGCGCCCAGAGGTCCTCGGAGTTCTCCGGCCGGTACTGAGAGACGCTCGATACACCCACCGATTAGCCGGGCAGCGGGGACGCTTTCACCAGGTCCCGGATGAGGACGTCGCGCAGGAAGCGCTGGGCGGTGTTCAGGCTCTCGTGGTCGTCGAAGCCCCAGCGGGTCATGCCCGCCAGCAGCGGCAGCGCCTCACGGGCGCCCGGGAAGACCCGGCGGCCGTCCACGGTGACCTCCGAGAACACTTTCGACCAGGCGACGAGATCCGCCAGCCGGGCGATGGTCGGGTCCACATCCGCATCGGGTTCGATGCCGCCGAGCTGCTGGTGCAGGCCAATCTCCCGCTGGATGGCCGCCGAGGCCACGATCTCGTCACGGCTGGTGCCGGTCGCCGCGGCGGCGTACTCGGCGGCGCGCGCCAGCACGTCGTCCAGCATCTCCTCCAGCAAGAGGGCAGGCGGTGGCGTTCCGTCGGCGTTCCCCATGACCACCAGGACAACCTGGTCCGTGTTGCCAAGGGTTCCGGCCGCCGGCTCCTGGATGAGGACGACGCCCGGCGGAACACGGTCGAGCAGGCCGGGGTCGGCGATCTCCGCGAGGCCGACGTATCCGACGAAAGCATCGCCGAGCCCTGCGGCGCCGACCTGCCGGCGGGCTTCGGCTTCCGGGAGGCCGACGAGCGACGGCACGACGCCGATGGGCGAGGTGAGCAGGGCCAGGTCGCCGGTCCCGCCGTACAGCGCGCGCAGCGTAGCCAGACTGTCGTCGACAGGCCGGCCATCGGCGTCGACGAACCCGAAGAGCAGGTCCACCGCCTCCGGCCCCTCAGTCATCCAGACGTAGGGGGCGGCGCCAAAGACCAGGGAGCCGAAAGTGCGAATGGTGTCCCACATCGCACGGAAGCCGTCGGGGCGGCTGGCACGGGGCAGGCCGGCCGGAGCGAACTCCGAGACCATCAGCGGCACGTCAAACCCGAGGTCGGGCCAGCCCTCCAGGATCTTCGCCAGGCGCGGTGTGTAGATGTTGACGCCGTAGACGAACCCGGAGGGAGGGCCGCCCACAGCGGCCATGGCGTCCCGCAGGTGTGGCACGAAGACGTCCTCGGCCTCGCGGTAGACGACCGGATGGTCCGGATCCGCCGCCCGAACGGCCAGGACGAGGTCGGCGTAGAACTCGGCGAACGCCCGCGCCTCGGCTTCGTCCATGTTGAGCATCACCTCGTTGCCGATGCCCCACATCCGGACAGCAGGATGGCTGCGATACTGGATCACCCAGTCGAGCGCGGCGCTCTTCAGACCGAGCCGGACGTCCGGGTCGCCGTAGTCGAGCGTCGTCGGCAGATCGAAGGGCATGATCACGCCGATGCCGTGCGCCTGGGCGAGATCGAGGAGGAGCCGGTCGAACTCCTCGGGGTACCAGCTCACCAGCGTGTTGACGCCGGCGGCCTCCATCATGGCGAAGTCGCGATCGAGCCGGGCGAGGCGGGTCGCCGGGGGCAGATGGTGATAGATCGCGTTGTAGCCCATGCCCCGGATGGCGGTCGGCACGCCGCCGACCAGGTACTGGTACTGGTACTGGCCGCCGACAACCTCAACGACCATCGTCTGATCCGTCAGCTCTGATGCCGCGACCGGCGCAAGGGGCTGCAAGAGCAGCGCGAGAGCAAGGACACCGACGCGCATGCCCGCCACGATCCGTTCGCCGATTTGATGCGTCAATTGATCCACGTTTCGTCCAACCACCTGAAGTGACCGCAGCCGCCGGCGTGGCTGCTCGTATTGTGCCAGCCTGCCGGCAGGCTCGTCTGTGATATTGTACGCCCGATATGTAAAGGGTGTGTAAACGGCCCGTTAAGGGTGCCGACCCACCGGGCGGTTCACTGCTCTGCCATAGTCAAGTTCCTTGCCACGACGATCGCCCCGACGATCGTGGCAGATCGACGATGGTGTTATCCGGCGCGCAATCTGGTACAATACGGGGCGGTCGCCCGATCGGGTCATAGCATCGCGCACAGGCCCCGCCGGCATACTTCGACCCGCGGGTGGAGTGCTGACGGTTGACTGAAGTTGTCGTGCGCCTTTCCGATTGGCCGCAGCGCGCGCTGCTGGGCATGCGAGTCGTCCTCGCCGTCGCCATTGCCTGGCTTGCCACGGCCGTCGTCCACGAGACGCTCGTCCTGGTGACGGCGCTCGTGCTCCCAAACCTGGCCACCTCCTGGCTGGCCGATCAGTTCGTTCGCCTGGCGCCCATCAACCGGATCTACGCGCAGGCCATGGTCGACATGGCGGGCACGGTCGCTCCGATGGGCCTGGCGGTGCCGGCTCCCTTCGGGAGCTGGATACACGCCGTCTTCCCCTTCCTCTTCGTCTCGGCCGAGGAGGCCGTGGCCCATCGCTGGGTGAGCGCCGTGATCGCGCCGGGGAGCACATTGCCGGCGCGGCTCCTGGTGTCGGCCGTTGCCGACGTGCTCCTGCTCGCCGCCGGGCTCGGCATGACGGTCGTGGGGACCTCAGCCTGGAGGACCGCCAGACAGGCGCCCGCCCTGGTCGCGGCCGGGCTGACCGTCCAGAGTGTCGTCGTCGCCAGCACCCTGGACACGCCGCTCACGGCGCAGCACCTGGAGGCCATCGGTGTGCTGCCCTTCCTCTACCACGAGCTGCTCCACCTGCCGATCACGACCTACGACCGGGCGTTCGACATCCTGACCCGGATTCAACCGCTGGTCACCTTTCTGGGGATCGCCGGTCTCTACGTCCCTGCCGGTGGACTGGTTGGAGCCGGAATCGTGCTCCGCCGCTGGCGGTCGGCGGCAGGCGGGCGGCAGGCGGCCGGGAGCCACCGCTCCTCCCTCCTGTTGCCGGCGGCGATTGCCCTGGCCGTTGGGGTGTCGCCCGTCGGCGGCTGGTTTGCGGTGGAGACCCAATTCCTGGACACGCAGCCCGGAGCGACCGGCGAGAGAGACGCTGTGGCGATACCCGTGGTAACCATCGTCTCGACGGCCGGGCCGGGCTCAGACCTGGCGAATCGCGGGCTCGCCGAGAGCCTCTCGACGGCCGCGATGCCGGCGCCTATCGATACCCGGCCGGTGCCGCGCCGTCCCATCACCGTTCGGGTAAGTGGACGGGACGGCCAGTTCAGCTACTTCGCCGGCGGCGCCGCGACGACCGTGCGCTCGATAGGGTACAATGTGGTGTACGCCGGCCTCCCGCCGGCCGAGCGTGCGGCCCGGTATCAGCGAGACTTCACGGCGCTCCGAGAGATGGGCGTGAACACCGTGTCCGGCTGGCGGCCCGTGGAGTTCGACGACGTATTGTTGGACGCCGCTTACCGAGCCGGCCTGGGCGTCATGCTGCCGTACGACCTGGACCCGAGCGTCCGCTACGGCGACCCGGCGGTGCGCCAGGCGATCATGTCGGACGTGCTGGCCTGGGTCGAGCGCTATCGCCGCCATCCCGCGGTGCGGATGTGGGCCATCGGCAACGAGACGCTGATGGTGATCAAGGACAGCCAGCGGGCGCGGGCGTTTGCCGAGTTCTACGCCGACCTGGTGCTGCTGGTGCTGAGCGCCGATCGCGACCATCCGGTCATCTACCGGGACGCCGAAGACGTCTATCTGCCGCCGCTGCGGGAGGCGATGGGCCGGCGGGGTGGTCCGCCCGTCGGGTTCGTCTACGGCATGAACTTCTACACGTTCCGCCTGAAGGACGTGCTGGCCGAGTGGCCGAAGAAGCGATTCGACGTGCCGGTGATGGTCTCGGAGTACGCGCCGGCCGGGCTGAGCCGGAACGACCGGCCCGACGGCTTTCGCCGGATGTGGACCATCATTCAGTCGTCCCGGGCGTTCGTCATCGGCGCGGCGCCGTACGCCTGGACGACGGAAGGCCCCGAGCCGTCGGACCGGTTGTTTGGCTTCGTCGACGCGAGCGGCCGCCCCCTCGACAGCACGGTCAACGCGTTCCGGGAGCTGTACCGTACGGCCGCTGCGTTGGAGAGCGCGGCGGCCGCCGCCGTTCCCCCGCTCGCCGGCCTGACCGAGGCCGAGGCGGCGCAGGAGCTCGCTCGCGCCGGACTGGCTGTGGGGCCGACCGAGTACCTGCCGATTCGGGACGTGCGCGACGTCTCGCTCAAAGCCCGGGCCGTCCCCGGCCGGGTCTTCGCCCAGCAGCCGGCTTCCGGCATGCGGATCGCGCCGGACGTCCGCGTCCGCCTCACGGTGATCTCTCCCGAGTCCCGCCGGCCGGGGCGCTTTCCACCGGAGTGAGCCGGGTGGCCGGCAGCGGTCTCGAGGAGGAGTGAACCGCCAAGGCGGGGAGGATGATACGTGCGTCAATCACGGCTTCTCGCCTTCGCCATGGTAATGGGCCTCTGGCTCGCGACGTCGAATGCCGCCCGGTCTCAGGAGGCCAAGCTCGCTTGGCCGGTACCCCAGGGGTCACCGACCATGGCCCGACCTGGTTGGTGATCCCGGACGTCTTACAAAACCGCAGAGGCGCGGGGCGGGTTTGGGGTTTCTGGTTCGAGGGGTATCGACGCAACCAGAAACCCCAAACCACAAACCAGAAACCCGCCGGCGCTATCAGTCGACGCGCTCGACGACGACGGCGATCCCCTGGCCGACGCCGATGCACATCGTCGCCAGGCCATACCGCCCGCGCCGGCGCGCCAACTCGTGGACGAGCGTCGTCAGGATCCGGGCGCCGGAGCAGCCCAGCGGATGGCCCAGGGCAATGGCGCCGCCGTTCGGGTTGACGATCTCGTCCGGCAGCCCAAGCTGCCGTACACAGGCGATCGCCTGGGCCGCAAACGCCTCGTTCAGCTCGACCACGTCCAGGTCGCCGATGCCCAGGCCGGCGCGGGCCAGCGCTTTCTGGGATGCAGGGATCGGCCCCATGCCCATGTACGACGGGTGGACGCCGGCGACGGCCGACGCGCCGATGCGCGCCAGTGGGCGGAGGCGTCCACGCCGGACCGCATCGGCCGACGCCAGGAGGATCGCTGCCGCGCCGTCGTTGATGCCCGAGGAGTTGCCCGCGGTGACGGTGCCGCCCTCGCGGAACGCCGGCTTGAGGGCAGCCAGCTTCTCCAGGCTGGTGTCGGGCCGCGGCTGCTCGTCGACCGCCGCCTCGGATACCTCGCCCCGCCGGCCGGGCACCGGCACCGGCACGATCTCGGCCTTGAAGCGGCCCTCGGCGGTCGCGGCGACCGCCTTTCGGTGGCTTTCTAGCGCAAAGCGGTCCTGGTCCGGCCGGCTGACGCCGAACCGCTCGGCGACGTTCTCGGCCGTTTCGCCCATACTCAGCGGTGGGTACATCTCGGCCAGCCGCGGGTTCGTCAGCCGCCAGCCGATCGTCGTGTCGAACAGCCGCTGATCCCCGCGGGGAAACGCGGTATCCGGCTTTGGCAGCACGAACGGCGCCCTGGTCATCGACTCGACGCCGCCGGCGACGACGAGGTCGCCCTCGCCACACCGGATCGCCTGGGCCGCGGCGACGACCGCCTGGAGGCCGGAGCCGCAGAGCCGGTTGATGGTCTGGCCGGGGACGTCCACCGGCAGGCCAGCCAGCAGGGCAGCCATCCGGCCAACGTTCCGGTTGTCTTCGCCCGCCTGATTGGCCGCGCCGAAAACGACGTCTTCAATCTGGCCGGCCGGCACGCCGGTCCGCTCGACGAGCCGCCGAATGGCGACGGCGGCAAGGTCGTCCGGCCGCACGTCCTTCAAAGCGCCGCCGTATCGCCCGATGGGCGTCCGAACGGCGTCCACCACGTACGCCTCGCGCAACTCCATGGATCCCTCCGTTCTGACCTGGACCTGGCGCCCATCCACCGCCGCGACAGCCTGCCGCTCTATCATACCACGGTTTGTGGTTCATGGTTGATGGTTCGCGGTTCGTGGGACGCCGCGCTTTTCGTCGGGGGTTCATCTATGTTATCATGGCTGTGCTGGTACGCTTGCGCAACTTGCCGCTCGTGTCGGACTCCTGCTGTTGCAAGAGTTCGCGGTCGCGACGGGCGACCGGCCCAGACTTGCAGAGAGGAGTACGCCTGACTATGTTCATTGTTCGAGACGACGGCGAGAGCATCGAGCAGTTCCTCGGCCGCTACAAGAAGGCCCTTACCCGCTCCGGCATTCTCGCGGATCTGAAGAAGCGCCGGTACTACCTGAGCCCCGGCGAGACGCGTCGGGTAAAGGAGCAGATCGCCGAACGACGACGACGCCGGAAGCTGCGCCGCCGCCCCCCCCGCTAAACTGACAAAAAAGGGGTCTTGTCTGGGTTGGCTGATTGCGGTATACTGCAACTGCTGGAGCGTTTCGGCAAGTTGCCGTCGCGGCAAGGTGCAACCAGGTAGCCCTTCTGAGCCACCTCGTGGCCGCCCCGATTGCGCTTTCGAGCCGTCCCAAGTATTTCGTTACAAGGAAAGAGCGCAATGACGTCGGACAAGACCTTGACCTGTCGCGACTGTGGCACCAGCTTCGTGTTCACAGCGCGTGAACAGGAGTTCTACGCCCAGAAGGGCTTCACCAACGTACCCAGCCGCTGCCCCGATTGCCGGGCCGTACACAAGGCCAGCCGCCAGGGAGGCTATTCCCGAGGCGACTACTCTAGCGGATCCGGATCGGGATCGGGCTACAGCGACCGGCGCGAGCGCCAGATGTTCCCGGCCGTCTGTGCCCGCTGCGGCAAAGAAACGACGGTTCCCTTCCAGCCGCGGACCGACAAGCCGGTCTACTGCTCGGACTGCTACCAGATGGAGAGCGGCCGCGGGAGCGGCGGACGGTCCTCCCGCCGCTAGGCGAACCAGAAGAACGAGGCACAGCAGGCTGGCCCCTCCTTCGAGGGGCCAGTGTTGGCGCGCCCGATCTATCGCTCCACAAGATAGACCGGGCAGAGCAACCACGGGGGGTTGCCCCTACGACGAGACCAGCCTCTCCGTAGGGGTGATCTCCCCGGGGTCGCTCGCTCCTTGGAAATCCCAGTACGGTGCCCGTTGCTCCGAGGGAGCCGGCCATGCGCCCGGGGGCTACCTGACGACCCGCGTCAGCAGCGCGCTGACGATGCTGACGACCAGGGCGCCGATGAACGCGGCCAGGAAGCCGTGGACGCTGAACGCGATCTCGGCGAGGATCGCGCGGTTGAGGAGCTCGACGATCCACGAGGTCAAGAGCAGCATCAGGGCGTTGACGACGAGCGTGAACAGCCCGAGGGTGAGGATGTTCAGCAGGCACGTCACCACCATGACGAACGGCCGGATCAGCGCGTTGACCAGCCCGAAGATGAGCGCCGCTACCACGGCAGCCGGCAACCCCCGGACGACGATCTCCCCCTGAATCATCTCCCGCTCGTGTAGCCAGTTGACGAACGCGGCGGCGGCGATCAGACCGGCCGCATTGATCAGAAGCCGAAATAGGAATCCCATACTCGGTACAACAGCTTACCAGGTGCGCGGCGCGACTTCAACGTCGCGTATTGTCCGTCGCGTATTTTTCAGGCCCGCGGCCCCTCTTTATGAGCAATCAGCAGTCAGCTTGGGGCACGAGGCACGAGAAGTGGGCTGTTCAGAACCGCCGACTGCCGACCGCTGACCGCTGACTGCTCACGAAGGGGGCTGGGCTCATGGTGCTGGCAGATACCTCATGGTCGTCTCCGGCGTGCGAGGTGGGCAATCTGATGGAGATGCTGGTCCACCTCAGCGACAGGCGCCAGACCGGCGCGGTGGTTGCCAGGCGCGGCGAAGAGGCCGCCGTCGTCTATCTGCGCGACGGCAAGATCGTCGGCGCCAATGGACCGTGGGCAGTGGTCGCCGACCAATCGCCCGGCCCCGAGAGCGTCACCCGGACGGTCCAGCAGGTGCTCGGATGGGAACGCTACGAGCTGCGCTTCCACGCCCAGGTCCAGCCACGGCGCTCGCAGCTCAGCTTCGGGGTTGAGATCTGGCAGGTGCTCCGCGGGTTCCTCCCCGAAGGGGCCGGCGCCGCCGCTCGCGAACCGATCCAGCCGCCGGCTGACCCGGCGGTCGAATCGGGGCTCGCCGAGCTGTTCGACCAGTTGCCGCCGCTGGTGCTGTGGGCGACCATCAAGTATCCCAACAAGCCTCTGCTGGCCTTGCTCGAAGCCGTCCAGATCGCGCTCTCCCGGCTCCTCGCCCAGCATCGCGCCTACCACACGGCGCGCCAGTCCCCCGCCTCCCCCGGCGCAGACGACGGGAAAGCGGGCGGCGACGCCGAAAGAGAGCCCGCGGCGATGCCCGTGAGCAGCCGCCACCTGGAGCTGGGGCTGACAGAAGCGCACCGCAGTCTCCAGCGTCGATTCCCGGCCCTGGCGGCCGTTGGGGTGACAGACGGGCGTCTGGACATGGATGATCTGCTGCCCACCTACGACCTCCTGTCCGGGCCGGCCCGCGCCGCTTTCTACGCCGAGGTGGTCGCTGGCCTCATCGCGCTGGCCGGCGTAGCCCTCGACAACCTCGTCAAGTGCGAGATGCACGGCCGGCCGCCGGCGCCGCACGTGCTGGCCGGATGGAGGACGTTCATGGCTGAGATCGAGCGCCGTTTGGAGGCGGCAAAGGCGTGACCGGCAGGCAGGCTGTTCTGGTGGTCGACGACAGTCCGACGATCCGCAAGGTCATCCAACTGACCCTTCAGCGCGAGGGGCTGCGCGTCGTGACGGCCGGGGACGCGCTCACCGCCCTCGCCGCGCTGGCCGACGAGCAGCCGGCGCTCGTCCTGCTGGACGTCGTCCTCCCGCGCATGGACGGCTTCCACGTCTGCCATACCATCCGCTCGCATCCCCGGTGCCAGCATGTCCCCGTCATCCTGCTGACCGGGAAGAACGGATTCTTCGACCGGGTGCGCGGCAAGCTGGCCGGCTCAACGGCCTATTTGACCAAGCCGTTCGACCCCCAGCAACTGCTCACCGTCGTCCGAAAGCATCTCCCCCGAGCGTGACAGGAGGAGCGCCCATGGCAACCCGAAAAGTGCTGGTCGTGGACGACAGCCCGACCGATCTCATCCTGATGGCCGAGCCACTCCGGGCCGATGGGTTCGAGGTCATCACCGCAGCCGACGGCCAGGAGGCCATTACGAAGGCGCGGGTAGAACAACCGCACCTCATCGTCCTGGACGTCGTGCTGCCGAAGGCCAACGGTTTTCAGGTGTGCCGCACGCTGAAAGGATCGCCCGAGAGCCGGAACATCCCCATCATTCTCCTGACGAACAAGCGCGAGGAGTTCGACCGCTACTGGGGCATGCGCCAGGGCGCCGACCGCTACCTGACCAAGCCCTTTGGCGGCGCCGAGCTGCTCGCCAGTGTGCGCGCGGTGCTGGCGGAGCGAGCGCCATGATCGCCATGCCGCCGGCTGTCGGGGCACCTCCCATCCCCGCGCCGCACCTCCGATTCGTCATCGGCGACGTGGACTACGCCGTGGCCGTCAACGCGGTCCAGTCCGTCGAAGCCCTGCCGCCGCTGACGCCGCTGCCGTTCTCGCCGGCGTGGCACATGGGATTCGCCGTGGCCGGCGATGGCGTCCTGACGGCAGTTGACCTGGGCCAGTTGCTCGCAGCGCCACCGCTCGGACAGGCGCGCTACCTCGTCGTCCTCCAGCGGGCCGGCGCCGCTCTGGCGCTGCCGGTCGAGGCGGTTCGCGGCTTCGAGCGGATCGACACCGCCGCGCTGGCCGGCGATATCGGCCCCACGGGGCAAGAGGGCGGCGTTGCCGGAGTCTGGTGCCAGGGCGATACTCCGGTCGCCGTCCTCGACGTGTCAGGCCTTTTCCAATTGCTACGAGAGGGAAGGGAGCACCAGGAATGAGACGTCCAGCTTCCAGCGACCTGATCGAGAAGCCGACCCTCTTCATGGGTCGGTTGGGCACGGCCCGCCGGACGATTGCCTACAAGCTGCTGCTCGTGCTCATCCTCTTCTCCGCCGTGCCGGCAACCGCCATCCTCCTGTTCGCCTCCCAGATCACGGCGGCGAACATGACGAGTGCCGCCCAGACGAGCGTGAACGAACGGCTGCGGGGCCTCGACCAGCTCATGGCGGCCGAGGAGCGCCGGTTGCTCGCAACGGTCCGATCGCTGGCCGACAACGCCGTGCTCGCCCACTGGACGGCCCTGGGAGACCGACGACTCGTCGAGGCCGCCGTTGGACCCGCGCAGGGCGAGGGCAGCCGGTCCATCGTCCTGAATGCGCAAGGACAGGTCCTCGTCGGCGACCTCCAGATCGCGGCCGGCAGCCGGGTCGTCCAGCGTGCGCTCGCCGGCGAGACGGACGCCGGCAAGATCGTCACGGCCGACGGCACGGTCCTGCTGGCCGCCGCGGCGCCGCTCTGGGATGGCTCGACCCTCTCCGGCGCCCTGCTCGCCGTCCAACCCCTTGACGACGTCTATCTGGGCCGCATCAAGCTGGTCATGGGCGACGAGGTGCTCCTCGCCGCCGTCTCGCTGGGCGACTCCATCGTGGCGACGGGGGCGCCGCCGACCGGCGCCGCGTACCGGGAGACGGTATCGGCGCTGGCGCCCGAGCTGGCCGGCGGCGACCATCGTTACCAGGGCTGGACGACGATCCTGGGCCATCGCCTGCTGGGCAGCACGCTACCGCTCATGGATGGCGAACAGGTCGTCGGGATGGCGCTCGTCGGCGTACCGGAGGTCCGCGTGCTCGCCCAGGGACAGGAGATGCAGCAGTTGGCGGTCGCCGTCGGGCTGGTCCTCCTGGTGCTGGCGGCCCTGGCCGGTCGCTGGGTCGCCCGGCGCATGACGGCGCCGGTTCGCCAGATGGTCGAGGTCACCCGCCGGATCACCCAGGGCGACCTGGCGGTCCGCGCCGTCGCCACCGAGCGCGACGAGCTGGGGACGCTCGCCGCCCATCTCAACCAGATGCTCGACTCGATCATCGCGCTCGTCCAGACGAGCGAGGAGCGGGATGCGCTCCAGCGCCAGGTCAGGAAGCTGCTCGACGAGGTGAGTGCCGCCGGCCAGGGTGATCTGACCGTCCAGGCCGAAGTCACCGCCGACACGCTGGGCGCCGTTGCCGACGCCTTCAACTACATGGTCGAGGAGCTGCGACGGATCGTAGGCGACGTCGACGTGACAACCCGCGCCGTCGCCTCCTCCACCGACCGGATCCTGGCGTCGACGGCGGACCTGGCCCGCGGCGCCGAGTACCAGGCCGGGCAGGCCGCGGCGGTGGCTCGGGCCGTCGACGACATGGCCGGCTCGATCCGCAGCGTCTCCGACCACGCCCAGGACGCGGCGGCGGTCGCAGACCAGGCGCTGGCCGACGGCCGCCGCGGACGCGAAGCCGTCCGCAGGACCATCGAGGGCATGGCCCGCATCCGGCAGCAGGCGGCCCGCGCCGAGATTGCGGTTCGCCGGCTGGACGAGGGGAGCCGGCAGATCGGCGAGATGGCCCGGCTCATCGAGGACTTCGCCGAGCAGACCAACCTGCTCGCCCTCAACGCCGCCATCCAGGCGGCGGTGGCCGGCGAGCACGGGCGGGGGTTTGCCGTCGTCGCCGACGAGATCCGGCGACTCGCCGAACGGTCGGCCCGGGCCGCCAAGCAGGTCGCGACCCTGGTCGAGACCGTCCAGACGGAGATCGGCGAGGCCGTCGCGGCCATGACGGAGAGCAACGCCGAAGTGGCCGGCGGCTCGGCGCTGGCCGACCAGGCCGGCAGCACGCTCGACGCCATCGGCGCCATCGCCGAGCGACTCCATACCCTGATCCAGGCGATCTCTCAGGCGGCCGAGCAACAGGCGCGCACGGCTGAGAGCATCAGCCGTGCGATGGCCGACATCTCCGTCACGACGGAACAGACGAGCCAGGGCACGCGCGAGGCCGCCACGTCCGTTGTCACCCTGGCCGAGCTGGCCGCCCGGCTGCGGAGCTCCGTGGCGACCTTCAAGCTGCCGGCTTCGGCGGCGTAGGAGGACGACGATGCCGACGGCGTTTGACCGGGCAACAATCCTGTCGGGGTTTGCCGAAGAGGTTCGCGAGTACCTGCCGCGCATCCGCAATGGAATCGGCTCGCTGGCAACCAACGTGGACGAGGTCGACCCGGACGTCGTCGAGGAGTGTTACCGCTACGCCCACACGATCAAGAGCGCATCGAGCATGGTCGGCTGCACGGCCCTGGCGGACGTGGCCCGTCCGCTGGAAGAGGCTCTCATCGCCATCGGCGACGGCACGCTGCGCGCCGACCCGGCGGTGACAGCGGCACTGGAACGGTGCCTCGGCCGCCTCGCCAGACTGACCGACGGGCTGCCGCGCGGCGAGTCGGGCGCCGCGATCGTCGCCGAGAACACGGCCGACTTCGCCACGCTCTACGCGGCGGCCGGCGGCCAGACGGCGGCCGGCGACCGAACCTCGCCCGATCCCTTCTGGCCCGCCTGGAACGAACAGGGGTCGGGGGTCGGGGGTCGGGGGTC